>CAMTVX010000010.1:0-29605 GCA_947085295.1 uncultured Alphaproteobacteria bacterium
ACTGCTGCTGCTGGATGAACCCTTTGGCATGCTGGATTCGCTGACACGCTGGGAATTGCAGGAGGTGCTGATGGAAGTCTGGACGCGCACCCAGGTCACCGCCATCTGCGTTACCCATGATGTGGATGAGGCAATATTATTGGCGGATCGCGTGGTGATGATGACCAATGGTCCCAACGCCAGGGTCGGCAAAATCATGCAGGTCGATCTGCCGCGCCCGCGCACCCGCAAGGCGCTATTGGCGCATCCGGATTATTACCGCTATCGCGAGGAGCTGCTGAACTTCCTCGAAGAATATGAGCTGGGTCATACGGGAAAAGAAAAAGCCGCGTGAGTTTTGAGTCTTTTTCAAGCCCCCACCCCAACCCCTCCCCACAAGGGGGAGGGGCTTTACCTGCGAGTCCGGAGCAATCTTCTCCCTCCCCCTTGTGGGGAGGGCCGGGGTGGGGGTCTGATTTAATCCGTACAAAAATCGTTCAATATCTCACTTCTGCCGAGAACCAGATTTTCTTCCGGTCGGTGGCGAAACGGTCTGCATCATAGTTGGCGTATTTGGCCAGGAATACCACGCGCTTCCAGACATCGGCGGTGACCATCAGATTGGTTTCATCACCATAGTTAATGTTGCCGCCATCGGATTCAAAATCATGATAGGCGGCGGTAAGGCGCAGCACATCGATGCCAAGCACCTGCTTTTTCGTATAGACCAGCATGGCTTCACGGTCTTCAAGGCCGGTGCCGGGAGTGGCCGCAGTAAATACATCCGCCCAGCCCGCGAATTTATGTCCGGTCGCCAGCGGGGTGCTGAAGCCGATGCCCCTTTCTGCTGAAAGCACTTCAAGATTTGCCGTGCCCGTGAGCGAGCCGCCCAGCAATTTGTCCTTGGTCAGGCCCAACTCTCCCATATAATAATCATTGCTGAAATTGGCGGGATTGCTTTGATAATCGCTTTGCGCCGCATATTCCGCGCCATACACAACTTTCCAGCTATGCGTGATCGGGTGCGCACCGACAAAGCGCCCGCCATAGGTTTGCGTCGTTACCAGCGGCGAATTTTCCAGATCCAGCAGGTACGTATATGCGGTGGCCTTGCCCCAGTTGAAGCCGCCCATAACAACATTATAGGACAGGTTTGCCAGGTGAATATCGCCTTTGAAAACGCCCAGCGGGTTGTCATCGCCCAGAAAGCGATTGACGCGGTTGATATACATATAGCTGGCGGTGGTGTTGGGCAGCGACATATTGTCCAGCCGCACGCCGTCATAAGTTTGCTCATTCTGCCGCCAGCCGACATTGCCGACAAAGCGTTCATTGTCGAGAATGATCCTTTGACGCCCAAGGGTCACGGAGGTTTTTGGAATACCGGCATAGACAAGCTGGGCGCGGTTGATCTCGGTGCTCTCGCGATCCAGGATCATCGGAAATGTCGCCCGGCCATTCCTGCCATCATTATAATCGTAATTATCCGTCAGTGGCCGGACATCTTCGAATTCCAGTGTTCCGGTAATATTATTTATCGTCGCGGTTTCATAGCCCAGCACTGTGCGCAACGTCAGCGCGTCGCCGTTTCGATCCCGAAGGCCGGACTGTTCAACATCCTCATAGCGCAGGCGCATGACAAAGATAGGCTTGCCACCGCCAAAAGCATCGCCAACCCGACCGAAAAAATATTCCGGCGGTGACGCAGCGATAGCCGATGTGCCGGAAAGCAGCGCAAAAGCCGTAGCCGTGAGAAGGCTGTATGTGTACTGATCATTTTTCAAGGCAATCTCCTGTCGAAAAGTGTGCATAAGATGCGCAAAATTGCGCCTCACCAAATGCTGCACTGCATCAGTCATGCCATTTTGCGCTGCACTATTTATGGGCGGCGTCGTAGCGGGAAATCCGGTTTTCCGGTGTTTACGCGCCACAGGCCGCCTAATTAATAGGCTTATATTTGGCGGGATTGGCGGGATTTGCGCTTAATTTAGTGGCACAAATGTTGCGTGAATGACTGTGCATAAGGCGTATCAATACCCGTTCTGGGCGGGCATATAATTTACAGGGATGAGACAGTGGATTTTAAGGATTTTCGCAAGGCCGGACATTGGCCGACCTTATTGGCGGCGTTTTTGTATTTTGACTTCAGCTTTATGGTCTGGGTGACGCTGGGGCCGCTGATTATTTACATTGCGCGCGATCTGAATATTCCGGTTGAGGAAAAGCTTACTCTGGTGGCGATCCCGATTCTGGCGGGCGCGATATTGCGAATGCCGGTGGGGATGCTGGCTGATCATTTTGGTGGCAAGCGCACGGCGATTGTCGCACAGTTACTGGTGATCTCTGCGATGGCCCTTGCCTGGCAGTTCGGGCTGAACAGCGTTACAGATGTGCAATTACTGGGCGTCATGCTGGGGGTCGCGGGCGCGGCCTTTGCGGTGGCGCTGCCGCAGGCAAGCCGCTGGTATCCACCGCACTATCAGGGCATTGTCATGGGCATTGCCGGGGCTGGAAATTCGGGCGTGGTGCTGAATACGCTGATTGTGCCGTCGCTGGCTGAAAATTACGGCTGGCAGAATGTGTTTGGATTATTACTGATCCCGCTGGGGTTTGCGTTTGTGGTATATCTGTTTATGGCGAAGGATGCGCCGGATGCACGGCGGCCTGTGAATTTCAAAAGCTACCGCACGCTACTCGCGGATCAGGATAGCTGGTGGTTCATGCTGTTTTATTTCATTACCTTTGGCGGCTTTGTTGGATTGGCCAGCGCCTTGCCGGTGTATTTCACAACACAGTATCACGTCTCCGGCGTGGCGGCGGGATTGATGGTGGCGATTATTGTGATGTGCGGTTCGGGTGTGCGTCCGATCGGCGGCATGATCGCTGATCGCATCGGGGGCATTCGTAGCCTGACGGTTTTGTTCAGCCTTGTCGCGCTCGCCTATTTTATGATTGCCATGATGCCGGGAGGGCCTGCGCCAGAAGGGGTTGGGGCGGCATGGGAAATTACAGATTTGCCTGCAATTGCATGGGTGTCGGTTCTGTTGTTTTCCCTCGGCATGCTGGCGCTGGGTATGGGAAATGGTTCGGTGTTTCAGCTTATTCCGCAACGATTTCGCAATGAAATTGGCGCGATGACAGGGCTTGTTGGTTTTGCAGGTGGTGCCGGGGGTTACTTTTTGGCCAAATCATTGGGGGTGGCGAAGGGCATGACGGGTGATTTTTCTTCCGGTTTTATTGTATTTGGCGTGCTGGCCCTGATCGGGCTGTTTGCGCTATCGCGCGTCAAGCGCCGCTGGCGCACCACCTGGGGCGCGGTGTCGGGGGCGCGGATATGAGCACAGCATAGTGGCGGTAACCCGCGCCAGCCTGCAGGTACAGATCGGCGCCGCCAGCGATCAGGGCAAACGCGCGCGCAATGATGATTTCGTGGCGGCGCTTTCGCCCCCGCAGGGCGGCTGGGTGCGGCCTGTGTTTATTGCAGCCGTTGCCGATGGCGTAGGCGGCGCAAAGGGCGGACGCGAAGCGGCGGAACTTGCGGTGCGCAGTTTTTTTGACGGCTTTCACGCCCAGCCTGAAACACTCAGCGTTGAACAGGCGGCGGCGCGCACCCTGACGGCGATCAATCGCTGGACATTGGCGCAGGGCAAGTCCGACCCCAATCTTGCGGGCATGGCGACAACCTTCAGTACACTGATATTGCTGGGACGTGAGGCGCACATCGCCCATGTCGGCGATAGCCGGATCTACCGATTAAGCGGTCAGCAATTGCACTGTCTGACCCGCGATCATATCCATCCGCACCCGGATCAAAGCCACGTATTATTGCGCGCCATCGGCCTGGAGGAACATGTGCATGTGGATCATGCAATGCTGCGCCTGGAACCGTTCGACCGGTTTTTACTGTGCAGTGACGGCGTGCATGGCGTGCTGTCGGACAAGCAGATCACGGAGCATTTAACGCAACGCACAGCGGCGGAAGAGGCGGCCAACCGCATCGTCGAAGCGGCGCTGGATGCAGGTAGTCAGGATAATGTCAGCGCGCTGGTGATTGATATTCTCAGCCTGCCGGACCCGGATAATGCCAGCCTGGAAGCGGCGCTGGAATTTTTGCCGGTGTCCGATCTGCCGAAAACCGGTGATGTCATTGACGGGTTTGTGCTCGGCGCGCAGCTTTCCGATGGCCGCTATAGCCGGTTGTTTCATGCCACGGATGAGCGCGATAACCGCCCGCTGGTGATCAAATTTCCGCATCCGCGCATTACCAGTGACGCCACCTATCGCACGGCCTTTGCGCGCGAAGCATGGGTTGCGGCGCAGGTGCACAGTCCGTTTGTGGGGCAGATTGTTGAGACGCCGCCAGAGCGGCGCTCGCGGCTGTATTCGGTCATGCCATTTTATGATGGCGAGACGCTGGAACAAAGACTGCTGCGAAAACCGATGCTCAATCTGACAGAAGGGGTGTGGGTGGGTGTCAGTCTGGCCAAGGGCGTGGCGGCGCTGCACCGTGCGGGCATTATTCATCGCGACATCAAACCGGAAAATGTGATCCTGCTGAAAAACAATGAGCTGAAACTGCTCGATCTTGGCGTGGCGCGGGTACCGAATATGCCGGACCTGTCGCCCGATGCAATCCCCGGTACGGCCAGTTATATGGCGCCGGAAATGTTTGCGGGCGCAACCGGCGGCGAACAATCCGATTTATATGCGCTGGGTGTTACGCTGTACCGGATGTTTTCCGGCGGGGCCTATCCCTATGGCGAGGTGGAGCCGTTTTCGCGGCCGCGCTTTCGCAAGCCGACGCCGCTATCCTCGCTGCGCCCCGATCTTCCCGCATGGCTGGAATTCGCCATTATGCGGGCGATCAGGATAAATCCCGATGAACGTCACGAGGATGTTCTGGAATTTGTGTTTGAACTGGAAAACGGCCTGACACGGGGGGCCGCCACATCGACCGCGCGTATTTCGCTCTATGAACGTAATCCGTTGCGCTTCTGGCAGGTGACAAGCTGGATATTGCTGGGCCTGCTCATCGCATCACTCGTAATGCGATGAGTACAGATTAAGCTTTATCCGGGCCTATGCGCACCAGCGCCTTGCCTAGATTGTCGCCACTGAACAGGCCGATAAAGGCTTCGGGTGCTTTGTCGAGCCCTTCATATATGGTTTCTTCCCATTTGATTTTTCCAGACGCAACCCAGCCGCCCATTTCGGCGATAAAGGCAGGTATTTCGGAAAAAGAATCCGACACGATAAAGCCCTGCATCGTAATACGCTTACCTATGATATTGAACAGGTTGCGCACGCCAACTGGATCGGGCGTATTGTATTGGCTGATCATGCCGCAGGCGATAATGCGGCCATTTGGATTCATCGCATCCAGTGCCGCTTCCAGATGGATGCCGCCGACATTTTCGAAATAAATGTCGATGCCCTTTGGCGCGGCTTTTTTAAGTTCGCTCAACAACCCATCACCGGCCTTGCGATAATCAATCGCGGCGTCAACGCCGATAGCGTTTTTCAGCCAATCGCATTTTTTTGCAGACCCTGCTGTGCCGACAACGTGGCATTCTTTAATTTTGGCGATCTGGCACACCAATGCGCCGACCGCGCCCGCTGCGGCGGAAACAAACACGGTTTCGCCAGGTTTTGGTTTGCCAATTTTCTGGAACCCGTACCAGGCCGTCATGCCGGGCATGCCCAGCACACCCAGGTAGGCCGCTAGCGGCGCGCCCAGCGCCATATCAATTTTCGAAAGGCCCAATCCATTTGTTATGTGATATTGCCGCCATCCGCCCAGCATGCCGGTGACATAATCACCCACAGCGAACGGACCACCATTTGATTCCACGACCTGGCCCACCGAGCCGCCATCCAGCACCTGGCCCAGTTCAAATGGCGGAACATAGCTTTGACGTCCGGCATTCATCCGCCCGCGCATATATGGGTCCACCGTCATCCAGATATTGCGGATCAGCATCTGTCCCTGAGAAAGCGCTGAAATATCAGCGTCAACGACTTCAAAAATATCTTTGGTCGGAAGGCCATCCGGGTAGCGCTTCAATCTCACTTCACGATTTTTCATAGCCGTCTCCTGTTGCAGGTGGAAGAAGTAAAAAAAATCGCCGCCGAGATAGTTTTTTCAAGACATCGAAAAAACTGCCCCGGCGGCGATGCAGGATAGCCCGGAATTAAAGGCCGTTTACATAATCTTTTGCAGGCCTTTGGTTTTTTCCAGCATACGTTCGACGATGGGTCCCATCTCCTTTGGATCAAGCCGATGATCGAACTTTTCGCGTGCGGCGCGTTCCCAGCCATTATAGGTGCCAAAGCCGCCATTCATGGTTTCAAACACCCGGCCTGTTACGTCCTTGGATTCCTTGCTGCCCAGCCATACCACCATCGGGGATACGTTGGCGGGGGACTGTGTATCAAACTGGCCGGGTTTCAGATCACGCGCAGGCATCAGATTTTCCGTCATCCGTGTAAAGGCGCCAGGTGAAATGGCGTTGCAGGTGACATTGAGGCGCGACAGTTCACGCGAACCGACAATGGTCATGGCCGCAATACCGGCCTTGGCGGCGGCATAGTTCAACTGCCCCGGATTGCCGAACAGGCCGGAAATCGAGGTGGTGTTGATGATGCGTCCGTCATTGGTTCCGCCATTCTTGGCGTTCTGCCGCCAGTAATTGGACGCATGATGCATCGGACCGAAAGTGCCGGTCAAATGCACTTTGATCACCGCATCCCATTCGCCTATGGTCATGTTGACCATCATCTTGTCGCGCAGAATGCCGGCGTTATTGACTACGACATCCAGCCCGCCAAAGGTGTCAATGGCCTGCTGGATCATGTGCCCCGCGCCATTAAAATCGGAAATATCATCGCCGTTGGCAACGGCCTTGCCGCCCGCTGCGGTTATTTCGTTGACCACTTCCTGCGCGGCGCTGAGGGTCGATCCTTCGCCCGCCACGCTGCCGCCCAGATCGTTGACCACGACTTTCGCGCCTTCCTTGGCGAACAAAAGGCAATGTTCGCGCCCCAATCCGCGCCCGCCGCCGGTTACCACGACGATCCGTCCTTCACATAATCCCGCCATTTTCTTCTCCCTGCTGTCTTTGTTTAATTTTTGAAGCGCACAAATTACGCCGCTTTGGCGTCACGTCAAGCCGCTTGATGCCATCATAATCGTTTAGTGATAGGCTGAGTTAGTGTAAAACAGAGCTAATTATACCGGCTAATCAAGAAAATGACAGGGAATCCGCCATGAATTTCGATCTATCCCCGGAACAGCAAGCTATCCGCGAGAGCATCTTCAAGCTGTGCGCCAAATATGATGACGCCTACTGGCTGGATCGGGATCGTTCGGGTGAGTTCCCGGAAGATTTTGCAGCAGATTTTGCGGCTGGTGGCTGGCTGGGTATCGCCATGCCAACCGAATATGGCGGTTCCGGTCTGGGGGTAACCGAGGCCGCAATCATGATGCAGGCGGTTTCGGAATCGGGCGCGGGTCAAAGCGGGGCATCGGCCATTCATATGAATATTTTCGGGCCAAACCCCATTGTGGTGTTCGGTACCGACGAACAAAAACGCCGCTTCCTGCCGCCACTGATCGCGGGCAAGGACCGTAGTTGTTTTGGCGTGACCGAGCCTAATTCCGGGCTGAATACATCGGCGCTGCAAACCCGCGCCGAATGGAACGGCAATCAGTATATTGTCAATGGCCGCAAGATCTGGACCTCTACCGCGCAAACCGCCAACAAGATTTTGATGATCGTGCGCACCGGCGACCCGAAGCCCGGACAGAAAGCCGCCGATGGTCTCAGCCTGTTTTATACCGATTTCGACCGCGATTATATTGATGTCACGGAAATCGAAAAGATGGGCCGCAAATGCGTCGATTCCAATTCGGTGTTCATCGACAATCTTCCGGTTCCCCCGGAAAATCTGCTGGGCGAAGAAGGCAAGGGTTTCAAATATCTGTTGCATGGGCTGAACCCGGAACGGGTGCTGATCGCCGCCGAGGCCATTGGTCTTGGCCGTGTGGCGCTGAAACGTGCGGTGCAATATGCCAAGGAACGGGTGGTGTTTGATCGCCCCATAGGCATGAACCAGGGCATTCAGCATCCGCTGGCCAAATGCTGGATGGATCTGGAAGCCGCAAATCTGATGATGTTCAAGGCGGCGGCGCTGTATGACGCCGGTCTTCCCTGCGGCGCGGAAGCCAACACGGCAAAATATCTGGCGTCCGAAGCCGGATACCGTGCCTGTGAACAGGCGGTGCTGACGCTTGGCGGCATGGGCTATGCCAAGGAGTTTCAGGTGGAGCGGTATTTCCGCGAAATCATGATTTCGCGTATTGCGCCAGTGAGCCGCGAAATGATTTTGAATTTCGTCAGCGAACAGGTGCTGGAATTGCCGAAGTCGTACTAGCCGATGAATGCGCTTGCCATTCTGATGAAAATCAGCAACGGTTGGCCGCATAATAAAAATAATTGACCGGTTACATAAATAGGCTGGCAAAGTGGGGGGAGTGAATGGATAGCGCAACAGGTTTGCCTGCACAGCAGGTGCGCGTCTCCTTTTCCACGGGCTACCGGCAATATGTACTCGGCATTCTGCTGGTCGTATATGTTTTCAATCTGATCGACAGACAGATTTTGTCGATGCTGCTGGAACCAATCAAGCAGGATCTCCTGCTTAGCGATACCCAGTTGGGGCTGCTTTCGGGCATTGCCTTCGCGATATTTTACACCACATTCGGCATTCCGATCGCGCGCTATGCGGATAAAAATTCGCGCGTCAATGTGATTTCCGCCTCGCTTGCCGCATGGAGCCTGATGACGGCATTATGCGGGCTGGCGCAGAATTTCTGGCAGCTTATGTTGGGGCGCATTGGCGTCGCGATTGGCGAAGCGGGCGCCAGTCCGCCATCGCATTCCCTGATTTCAGATTATTTTGCGCCGGAAAAACGGGCGACAGCGCTAGGCATTTATTCGCTGGGCGCGCCTATCGGCGTGATGATCGGGTTTCTGGCAGGTGGCTGGCTGGTGCATTTCTTTGACTGGCGCACGGCGTTTGTCGTGGTGGGATTGCCGGGCGTGTTGATGGCGATCATCGTCCGCAAGACAGTGGCTGAACCGCCCCGGGGATTATCCGAAGGGGTTCAGTCCGTGCAGGAGCAGGCCACGCTCAGGGAAGCCGTCATATATTTCTGGTCGCGGCCTTCATTTCGTCATCTGACGCTGGCCGCTGGACTGCATGCCTTTGTCAGCTATGGGCTAGGCACCTGGTTGCCGACGTTTCTTATACGCAGCCATCAGATGGGCATAGCGGAAATTGGCACCTATCTGGCGCTGATTACCGGGGTCGTCGGCGGCCTGGGTACTTTTGCGGGCGGATATATCTGCGACCGTTTCGGTCAGAAAGACCGGCGCATGTATGTATGGCTCCCGGCGCTTAGCCTGATCATCCTCGTCCCCCTGACAATATTATCGCTGTTGTCGCCCACCAAAGATGGCGCAATGTATTTCTATCTTATCCCTGCATTTCTCAGCCCTTTCTATCTGGCGCCGACTTTTGCGGTGGTGCAGGGCCTGGCGCAGATGCGCATGCGCGCGATTGCGGCGGCGGTGCTGCTATTTGTGCTTAACCTGATTGGCATGGGGCTGGGCCCGTTGATGGTTGGCGCACTTAGTGACTTTCTGAAGCCGGAGTATGGTGACGAAGCCCTGCGCTACGCCCTGATCGTGGCGGTGGGGGTGAATCTGTGGGCGGCGGTGCATTATTTCCTGGCGGCGAAAACCTTACGCGAAGATCACGATTCCAACCCGGACCTTCAACAATTGGGGAACGTTGCCGATGGCTGATGAAAATGCCCGACGTGTGACCTATACGCCAAGGTACCGGCAGTATGTTCTGGGTATCTTGCTGGTGGTCTATGTTTTCAATTTCATCGACCGGCAAATACTTTCAATTTTGCTGGAGCCGATCCGCCAGGATCTTGGGCTTTCTGATACGCAGCTTGGCTTTTTGTCGGGCATCGCCTTTGCGATTTTTTACGCGACGATGGGTATTCCCATCGCGCGGCTGGCGGATCGCTCCTCGCGGGTGAATGTTATCGCATGGGCGCTTGCCGCGTGGAGCGTTATGACGGCGGTGTGTGGACTGGCTCAAAATTTCTGGCAGCTTATGCTGGGGCGCATTGGGGTGGCGGTAGGTGAAGCGGGCGCCAGTCCGGCGTCACATTCGCTGATTTCAGATTATTTTGTTCCTGAAACGCGCGCGTCGGCGATGGGCATTTACGCGATGGGCGTTCCCATCGGCACACTGATCGGGCTGTTGGCGGGCGGCTGGCTTGTGCATTTCTTTGACTGGCGCACAGCGTTTATTGTGGTTGGATTGCCCGGTGTACTGATGGCCATCATTGTACGCTTTACCGTGAAAGAGCCGCCGCGCGGTAACAGCGAAGGCATCATGCGCGAACAGGAACCGGTGCCGCTGAAAGAGGCCATAGCTTTTCTCTGGGCGCGGCCTTCGTTTCGCCATGTGGTGCTTGCGGTGGCCTTCCATGCATTTGTCAGTTATGGCTATAATGGCTGGCTGCCGGCGTTTTTTGCGCGATCCTATGGGATGAGCAGCGCCGAAATCGGAAGCTGGCTGGCGCCGCTGATTGGTATTTTTGCGGGGCTGGGTACGTTTTCCGGGGGTTACATCTCGGACTATTTCGCCAGGCATGACCGGCGCTGGTATGTCTGGGTTCCGGGAATTACGCTTGCCATCAGCGTACCGTTTTTTCTGCTGGCCTTTATGTCTGATAATAAATTTACGACGCTGGCGCTGCTGATTGTGCCGCTCTATTTCAACTATATCTATCTCGGGCCGACATTCGCCATGATACAGGGGTTGGCCACTGTGCGGATGCGGGCCATGGCTTCGGCCATATTGCTATTTGTCATCAGCCTGATTGGTCTGGGATTAGGGCCGTTTCTGGTAGGTGTGTTAAGCGATTATCTGAAGCCTGAATTTGGTGAGGAGTCCCTGCGCATCGCGCTGATGTTTGTGTTTCTGTTCAATATCTGGTCGGGCATTCACTATTACATAGCAGGTCTAACGCTGCGCGAGGATCTGGATTCCAATCCAGATCTGGTTGCGGATTAGAGCGGCTTCTATTTAGACGGAATCACACGCCAATACTGCGTCATCGCGGTAGAAGTCAGATAATTAAACGGATTAGTAATGTGTGGTGCTGTTGGTGGGCTTAAATCTGGCCCAGGATTCTTCTGGAATGGAATCAAAAGTCATGGCGCCATTCCTTGCGCGATTAGGGTGTACACAGATCAAATTTTCAAAGCCGTGCGGCGTCAGCGGAGTGGGCGGCGTTTCACCATCAAGCTTTAATTCATAAAGGCCCCAGCGTCCGGCGCGGTTGGAATGCACCAGCAATCTTTCGCCATGCGGATCAGGAAAAGGGGAATGGGTTACCCCTATGTCATCATTGGCAAGCGGGGTCCACGCGCCTGAGCGTGGGCATACCCATCCCACCTGATGGCGTTCATTGCTGATGGCGGCAAATCCATAAATGCGCGTCCCATCGGGCGACCAGGCCGGCCGGTACACGGTGAACGGGATCTGAAGTTTACGCGGCCTTTCGCCGCCATCTGCGGGCGCCAGCCAAAGACCGGTGCTGCCCCCGCGAATGGAAACAAAGCAGACCGTTTTGCCGTCAGGGCTAAGGCTGGGCCGCAAATCCTGCACCGGGCCATCGGTAAGCTGACGCACGTCACTGCCATCAGGCTTCATGGAATAAATATGGAGAATGAGATCGCGCCGGACAGAACCAGAGGGAGCATCGTGAAAGATCATTCCCACTGTTTCTGACGTCTGTTTCACCCCGCAGTCGGACACATACACAATGCGCTCTCCATCGAGGCAATAGGAGGGATGACGCGCCCCGCTATCGGCGGGGGTCAGGGGTTCGCAATCATTGCCGTCCAGATCAGCGCGCCAGATTCGGGGCGGCCCCGATTCGCCACCCCAAAACACAGCGTTTTCGCCGTTCGGGTGAATCGTAGATTGGAAATAGGCGCCATCGCCGGGAGAAATACATACAGGATCACTGCCAGGTAGCCAGGAATATACATCGAATCGGAGCACTTTTTTCGCCCTCTTATTTACCAGACAAGAGTGTAAACGGCCTTTGATGGAATTGGGACTAGATAATTGGAAAATACTTCCAAATAAGAATGTCACGAAAAAGACAATAATGCCAACGGCCCTATGTTTGGCCCCATCGTAATCCAGAACACAACATTGTCATCCTGAACACAACATTGTCCTCCTGAACGAAGTGAAGGATCCCCGCCGCAGACAATATCCTTCACTGCGTTCAGGATGACAGGCCGGGCTTGATGCAGGGGATTACATAGGGCCGTTGGTATAATGAAAATTCACGCTTCGCCGTTCTGTTGCGGGCATATGCAATAACGGTGCCCTGAAACAGGGCGCCGTCCGATGCAAAACAAAAAATTAGCAGAGACTATTTATTCGGCCGCGTTAAGCGAGATAAACAATCCGCCGGTCTTGTTGATTTCACGCAAGTGCCGAATGCCTTCATCGGCGATTTCATCGCCAATCATCTTGTCGCCTTCGACATGCAGTTCTTCCATATCGACAAAGGCGGCGTATTTTGGCGCGGTGCGGCTGGTGATCAAACCGGCTTTCAACAGCGTCTTGATAAAGGTACGGAATACGCTGGTGTTCTTGGACAGGCTTTTGCGCTTTTTGGAGTTTTCCAGCGCGTCATTGACCTGATCATTGACCCAGCGCCAGTCGAGGCCGAACTGTGCGTAAATGTCCTGCTTCAGTTCAGGGCTGTTCAGATTGGACAGCAGGCGCTGGAACACTTCCCAGGCCCAGTCCTCGATCTTAATGCGTTCTGATTCAGGTAGATGTGGTACGGTTTTGTCCGCCCAGATCTTGCCGAATTTATGATGGAAGGCTTCGTCCGTCATGGTGAACTGGATCATGGTGCGCAGCACGGGATCATTGGTGTTGCGGAAAATACTGGCGAAAGTACCCATCGCCATGCCTTCCAGCACCATCTGCATGCCGACCAGTTTCTTCCAGACGATCGGTGTCGCGACCAGTTCGGTAAGCAACCCGCGCAGGATGCCACCACAGGGGCGTACATGGCCCCAGCGTGACATCAGATAATTGGTAAAGGCAGTGGCGTGACGGGCCTCTTCGCGCGCCTGATTGGATGCATATTCCTGTGCACCGGGATCCAGCAGGATATGGCACAGGCTGGCCGAAAGGTTCAGCGCTGCCTGCTCACCATGCAGAATGCCAGATAGCATATGGTGGTTGATCATATTGCCGAACCTGACCCGGTCGGCAGGAGGTACCTTGTCGCTGACGCCGCATTTGAATTCGATAATGGTGTCTTCCGGCATCACCAGCTCTTTGTTGACGTCAAAGGGGATGCTGAAATCAACATATTTCGGGTCCATCGGATCCCAGAAATGGTCATGGGTTGCGGCGATGATCTTGTCAAAGGCGTTTGAACGCTTGCCGTAACGCTCCGGCGTTAGCATGGCCGGAAAATCATCTGGTGCGCATGCCTCATAGGCCGGATCGTAATTCAGATTTAGGTCTTTGCTCACGGCGTACCTCCTGACGATTCTGACTTTATACGAGAGCTACGATAACATATTCGTCGCAAAACGCAAGCTTTTGAAACGAATGTATTAGCATTTTTAATATATATTAGAAAAACCCAAGCCCCATACCGGGTTAGTGGCAGGAATACGGTTTAAACCGCT
Organism: uncultured Alphaproteobacteria bacterium; assembly: GCA_947085295.1. Taxonomy (GTDB): domain Bacteria; phylum Pseudomonadota; class Alphaproteobacteria; order UBA11222; family UBA11222; genus UBA11222. The sequence goes on from CAMTVX010000010.1 coordinate 13,803, forward strand.
TCCTTCCTGCCGCTGGCTATGATGTTTTTGCTGTTCAGAGCTTCGATTTCGGCATCGCTGAAACCATGTTCGCGCAGCACTTCTACAGTGTGCTCGCCGAAACCTGGTGTGTCGCCACGCGGTTGCGCGTCCTCGCCATCATGGAAACGCACCGGTGTCGCCACAGATTTATAGGTCTCGCCGTTTTTGCGGGTGACTTCGACAAAGGCGCCGGCGGCGTGGGCTTGCGGGTCCACAACCACCTGGGCCGCAGTTTGCACGGGCGCCCAGACCAGATCGGCGTCATCCAGAATTTTGCCCCATTGCTCCAGTGTCTTTTTGGCAAAGGTCGCATCCAGAATGGCGACAAGTTCGGGGGCATTTTTACGCCGTCCCAACGGGGTTGAGAAACGCTCGTCTTCTGAAAGATGTTCAAGGCCGATGGTGTTGGCCAGTTCCGGCCAGTCGCGTTTTGTCTGACGCGGCAGATAGGCGAACCACTGCCCATCGCCCGCCTGGAAGAAATTGGTCAGTGGGCTGATGGTTTTCTCGCGCGGCGGTGTCGCGGCCAGTTTGCCAAAGCGCAATTGCATCGCGTAATCCGAACTCATCATATAAATTCCGGTGCGCAGCAGCGATGTTTCCACCAGCCGCCCTTTTCCGGTTTTTTCACGCTCATACAGCGCCCCCATGATGCCGCCCAGCGTGGTCAGGCCTGTCACATGATCGCCCGCCGCCGTGCGTAGGGGAAATGGATTTGCCCCTTCCGGGGCCATGGTGCGGCACGTCCCCGCCCGCGCCCAGAATGCCGCCATGTCAAAGCCGGGGCGGTCGCGTTCTTCGCCAAACATGCCATAGCCGGATACGCTGGAATAAATCAGCCGGGGATTTTCGGCTTTCAGCGCCTCATAATCCAGCCCCGCGCGTTCCAGTGCGCCGGGGCGTGTGTTGGTGATGAACACATCGGCATTGCGCACCAGCCGTTTCAGAACCGCAACGCCTTCGGGTGTCGATGTGTCCACGCAGATCGCCCGCTTGCCGCGATTGTCCAGATCGAACAGCGGATTGCCAAACGATGCGGCGTCCTTCACCGGTGTCGGAAACACCCGCCACGGATCGCCCCTGGGCGATTCGATCTTGATCACATCGGCCCCCCAGTCACGCATGATGCCACCCGCAGAAGGCGCCGCGACATAGGTTGCCATCTCGATTACTTTCACACCCTTGAGCATTGCGTGTTCCTCTTATTATTATAGGTCAGATCAAACCGGGCAGTCGGGATCAAATACCGGCTGGCGTTTTTCGCGGTGCGAGGCGACGCCTTCGCGGGCGTCGGGTCCGGCGAAGCCCAGCATTTCATATGCTGTGGACGCATCGAACGACGGTCCGGCCATGCGCAACCAGTTGTTCAGCGCAATCTTGGTAAAGCGGATGGCGCCCTGCGCGCCTTTGGCAAGATTGCTGGCGACGCGCAGCGCCTCTGCCTGCAATTGGTCTTCCTCGACGCATTTCGACACCAGCCCGATGCGTTCGGCTTCTTCGCCATCCAGCGATTCGCAGGTCAGCAGATAATATTTGGCCTTGGCCATGCCGCACAGCAACGGCCAGATAAGGGCGGCATGATCGCCACCCGCAACGCCAAGGCGGGTGTGACCATCCACGATCTTGGCTTTTTTGGTGGTGATGGAAATATCCGAGAGCAGTGCGGCCACCAGCCCCGCGCCAACGGCGGGCCCGGTGATGGCGGACACAATCGGCTTGTTGCAATTGATGATATTGTAAACCAGATCGCGGGCTTCCTTCCACACGGTCAGCAGGGCTTTGTGATCATCGATCATTTCCTCGATCATCTCAAAATCACCACCTGCGGAAAACGCCTTGCCTTCGCCCGTGAGGATCACCGCATTGATGCGGGGATCGCTGTCAATTTCCGGCCAGATATAGGTGATTTCGCGATGACCGATCTTGTCCAGCGCATTCAGGCGCTCCGGCCGTGAAATGGTAATGCGCAATACGCGATCAGCAGGCCAGTCAAATTTCAGGCGCTGATATTTGCTTTCGTCTAACGGCATCTGGGCCTCCCTCGGGTTTGACTAAAGTTTATTCAGAAACTGTATGACCGCATCGGTGAAGGCGTCGTTTTTATCGCCTGCCACCATGTGTCCGGCGCCGCCGACATCGACAAATTCCATATGCGGTATCAGGTCCAGAAACGCCTGGGCGCTTTCCATGGTTACCAGGTCGCTGGCCTGGCCACGCACCAGCAGCGCCGGGCAGGTCAGATTTTGCGCGGCGGCCTCCAGGCGCTCCGGGCGGCGCGGGTCGCGCGGGCCGTTCGGGCCGGAAAAGAAGCGGGGATCCCAATGCCAGTAATAGCGGCCATTTTCACGCAGCCGCAGATTTTTGGCCAGCCCGGTGGTGTCTTTTGGTTTGGGCCGGTGCGGCAGATATTTGGCGATGGATTCGGCGGCTTCGTCCAGGCTGGCAAAACCTTCCGCCATATTTGCGCTCATGAAGTTGCGGATGTTCTCAACGCCTGCCTCTGCGACGCGCGGGCTGATATCCACGAAAACCACGGCGGAAAAAATCGGGTCTTCATGTTCGCCTTCGGCCAGAAGCGAGGAAATGCCGCCCAGCGAGGCGCCAACCGCGACGGGGCGTTTGGCGAATGTCCGCGATATGATGCGCAAGTCCTCAGCATAGGCGTCGATGGCGTAATTGGCGTCCGGGCACCAGGCGCTATCGCCATGGCCGCGCAGATCCAGGCACACGGCATGCCAGCCTTTTTCGGCCAGCAGTTTCGCCGTGCCGCCCCAGGCATGACGGGTCTGCCCGCCGCCATGGGCGAAAATAACCGGTTGATTGCCAGGGGTTCCGTAGGAATCAGCGACCAGTTTCAGGCCACCGAGTCCCTTGTATTCAATAAGGTCGGGTTTCATGATGTTCTCCGATAGGCGTTATAATTTAACAAATGAGAACAGTTTAGCGCATATGGCGCAGCTTATGATAGGCCCGTGCAAGGGCGCAAAACCCTTCAATGGGGATTTCTTCGGCCCGGGCGGTGGGGGGAAGTCCCGATATTTCCAGCAATTGGCCGGTATCCACGCCAAGCACGGTCAGGCTGCGACGCAGCATCTTGCGACGCTGGCCAAAGGCTGCGGCTGTAACACTTTGCAGATCCGCCAGTTCCGCTTCGGCGCGCGGGGTGGCGCGCGGCGTGATCTGCACCACGGTCGACGTCACTTTTGGCGCGGGCGTAAAGGCGCGCGGGTCAATATCAAACAGCATATGCGCATCGCAGCGCCATTGGGACAGCACCGCCAGCCGTCCATAGGCCTTGCCCCCCACAGGCGCGGTAATACGTTGGGCCACTTCTTTCTGGAACATCAGCGTCAGGCTTTCCCAAAGCGGAGGCCAGTGATCCGGCGTCAGCCATTTGATCAGCAGAGGCGTCGCCACATTATAGGGCAGGTTGGCGACCAGCTTGATGGGCTGTTGCGCAATGTCAGCCAGTTCGAAATCCAGCGCATCGCCTTCGATGATTTTAAGGCGCCCGGGATAGGCCGCAGCCACTTCTTCCAGCGCGGCAAGACAGCGCGCGTCCTTTTCCAGCGCAACAATATGCTGCGCGCCGTGCTGCAACAGCGCGCGGGTCAGGCCACCCGGGCCGGGGCCAACCTCGACCACGGTACACATATCCAGCGCACCGGCGGATCGCGCAATGCGTCCGGTCAGATTGAGATCCAGCAGAAAATTCTGGCCAAGCGATTTGCGGGCGCGCAACCCATACTTCGCAATGACGTCGCGAAGCGGTGGCAGATCACCGTTCATGGCGATTTCGGGCAATCTCGCGTGCCATATGCAATGCGGCAATCAGACTGGCCGGATTGGCAAGTCCTTTGCCTGCAATGTCCAGCGCGACCCCGTGATCGGGCGACGTGCGTACAATGTTCAGGCCCAGAGTTACATTTACACCGCGTGCAAAATCGATGGTTTTTAACGGGATCAGCGCCTGATCATGGTACATGCAAATCACGCAATCAAAGCGTCGGCGCGCCTCGGAATGAAACAGCGTGTCGGCAGGAAAGGGGCCTTGCGCGTTAATCCCCATGCTGTGCAAGTCCGCGACCGCTGGCTGAATGATTTCAATTTCCTCACGGCCCAAAGCGCCCTGTTCTCCGCCGTGCGGGTTTAAGGCGGCAATTGCCAGACGGGGATTTTCAATTCCAAAATCCCTGGTCAAGGCAAGCGCCACAGCCTGCGACGTTTGAATGATCTGTGTACGGCTTAAATGTGCTGCAACCTGCGTCAGCGCCAGATGCACTGTGACCAGCGCCACGCGCAGGCCAGGATCCTGTGCCGTGGCCGGGCAGCTCAGCAGCATTGTCGGGGGGGTGGCCGCGCCCGTTAACTCCGCCAGAAATTCCGTATGTCCGGGATGATTAAAGCCCGCGCCATACAGCACGGCCTTTTCAATCGGGTTGGTAACCAGGGCGCTGATTTTACCCGCCTGCGCGAATTCAACCCCCATTCGAATTGCGCCAAGTACCGCATCCGCATTACGCGGATCGGGCGTGCCGGGCACAGCCGGGGCGCCAAGGCGCACAGGTAAAACGGGTAATGCCTTGTTATAATATGCGGTGCATTCAGCCGGGGTTGAAATCTCTGCAACAGGAATATTGGGATCAAGTGCGGCCAGCCATTGCGGATCGCCGATCACAAAAAACGGCGGCAGTTTCTGCTTTTTGCGGCTGGCCCATGCCTTGAGTACGATTTCGCCGCCGATTCCGGCCGGATCGCCCATCGTCACTGCGATGAGATTGGCGCTTCGTTCATGAGGCGGGGAGATCAGCGGAACTCCACGACTGCGTCACGGCGCAGATCGCGCAGATAGCGACGCGCCCGCAATGCCAGCGCTTCCTGATTAAGGCGCGCTTCAACGACATCTCGCGGAGGCAGTTTCGATTTGAATTCATCGCGGTCACATACCATAACGAAATGTACGCCCTGTGGCGAAAGCACGGGGTCACTCAAAGCCCCGATATCTATCTTCTCCGTCACCTCACGAAACAGATGCGGCACATCCGACAGCATCATTTTCCCGCCATCGCCAAGCACGCTTTTTCCCAGCGATGCGATTACCTGCTCAAAATTTTTGCAATCCACCTGAGGGCGCAATGCGTTTTTTGCCCTGGCGATGGTTTCAGAAATCATGGGATTACCCGCTTCAGGATTTGGAACGGTAATCCGTTTTTCCGGTTGCGCGGCATCAACATAGGGGAACATGACCTGACGCACGTCCACCTCAACGCCGGAAAGTCCGCCACCTGCTGCGGAACGTTTATCCCGCAGAAGTAAAATATAATACCCGCCGCCTGCGCGGATTGGCGGGGATATGTCGCCCGGTTTAATTTCGGTTAGCACCTTGTCCAACTCGGTGGCCAACTGTCCTTCTGACAGCCAGCCCAGATCGCCACCAGTCGCGGCCGTGGCGGCCTGGCTGAATTGCCGGGCCACCGCGTTAAATGCGGCGCCCTGTTTTAATTGTTCAACCAGACGCAAGGCGCTACGGCGCACTTCTTCATCATCGTCAGGCGATTCAACGCCCAGAAATATTTCAGCCACAAGAAATTCCGGGCGTCCTGCATTGGCTTCCATACGCGCCAGAACTTCGTCAACCTGTTCATCGCCGGGTGAGATACGGGACAGAAATTTCTTGCGCACCAGATCAGACCAGGCCAGTTCAGCCTGAATCTGTGTCAGCAGGGAATCTATACTGACACCGCTTCGCTCCAGTGTTTCGCGCAATTGATCGGATGTCATGTTGTTTTGTTCAGCAATGCCATTCAGGGTTTCATCGACTTCCTTCGGGTCCGCAACGACCTCAAGCCGTTTGGCTTCCTGCATCTGTAATTTTTCGTCAATCAGCGTGCGCAGCACCTGTTCGCGCAGTCGCTTGCCGGCTTCACCGGTCCCATCAACACCTGTCGAGGAAACAATCAGCGAGACACGCTGTTCCAGATCATAGGCAGACACCACCTCGTCATTTACGACGGCTGCAATGCCCTGCGCTTCCTGCGTCAAGGCAGAGTTTACGGGCCCTGTCGCCAATAAACCCATGCCGATAGCCAAAGCCAGCCGATAGGTCCGGCCCCGTTTTTGATCGCCGCTGCTGGTTGTCATCATGATATTGCGCTGTCTACTCCATATTCGAATGTTGGTTTACCTAAATTTGGGCACTAGCGCCACATCGAATCTAAATATGGTCCTAGCCAAGATTTAGCAGGCTGATTTTGAAATTGATGGAGCTGGATGGTTGAATTTCCCGGTCTCTCGTATAGCGGCGATCATAAATGACCCCAAAAACCAGGCACTCGTCTTTGTAGAACAGACCTGCGTTGCTGCCAATCGTTGAATTCTGCCCCAGTTCCCTGCGGGTAAATGCCGTCATCCACCAGTTCTCATCAAATTGGGCACGGAGTGAAGCGGCAATTTCTTCCCGGCTGTCAAGCGCGGCGACATTAAGCTCGCGCGCCAGACGGACATAGCCTATGCCGACCCTAAATCGACTGGGACCGGCATTAAGATCAACTTCGCTGCGCCGATAACCCAGATCCTGCCGGTCAAGCCGGAATCGGTGCAACATTTCAAACCACGGAGATGGACTTATAGCGATGCTGCCAACATAATCCGAACGCTCATTGTCCAGGCCGGAATCGGTGGGGAATGTGGTGTCATCCTTTATCCGCCACACCTGCCCTAGCAGCACATTGGCATACCCGCCATTGTCATGGTAGGCGCCCCATTTCATGCCAACATTGGCGCGGGGGCCACCTTCCCAGCGATCATGCCCGGGAAATCGCGTGGGCATGAACAGATTGGTGCTGTCGAATTCAAAGCTACCACTATCCTCGTTGGGAATATCATCGGGGTTGCCGCCATAGGGGCTGACAATCATTTGCGCGATGGGTTCGATAATCTGGCTGAAATTTTGCGCCCGGTTGGCCAGTGGCAGACGCCATTCAACACCAGCCTGGGGCAATACCCTGCCGGTAAGATCGTTTTTGTCCCGGCGTGTTGCAATGTCATCGATAAAATAGGCATCGCCGCGCAGATCAGTAAAAATTGAATATATTTCACCCAGGCCTGATACGTAATTGCGCTGCCAGCCGCCGGTCATTGAAACCCTGTGCGAATCCTGACCATCACGCCGGCGAAGCACCAGTGCGTTTGCGTCAAACGCAAATCGTCCACCGGCAGCATCTGGATTGGTTTTGCCGCTATATTCCAGCAATGGAAGGATCATCGGCGTCAGCCCCGGATCGTCATCCTGATTGAGGCCCTGGAACAGCAAAAAATCGATGCTTCCGAAATCCCGCCCGGATTTATGTTCCGTAAACAGACGGTTTGTAAGAGTGTCTATGCTTGTCAGATTATAGCGTGACAAAAAAGTGTCATCCGTGGCGCGCTCAATATCAAATCCCCATGTGTCGTTTGGGCTGATGGCATAGCGTCCCCGGCTAAAAATATGGCCACGTATGTCCTTGCTTCCGGTTTTATTATTATTATTGTCGCGTTCATCGACACGGGTAAGGCTACCTTCTAGTTCAAAGCGTCCACGTTGCGTGCGCTCTTCATACATCGCCTTCATCACAGTGCCTTCGCGGCTTGTATACAGTGGTGAAACGACCAGATCACGCGACGGCGAAAGGGTCCAGTAATAGGGTACCTCGATCATGCGGCCAAGCTCTGATGAATTTCCAAGGCTGGGCGTCAGAAATCCGGACTCGCGCTTTACCGTTGGGTCAGCATGCGAAAAATAGGGTGTATATAAAATCGGGACGCCAAACGCATCGAGAAACGCATTATTGTAGGTGATGCGTTTTGTCTGCTTGTTATGACGAACGGTTTTTGCGCGAATCTGCCAGGCCGGAATTGTTTTGCCTTTTTCGGGGCAAAGCTTGCACGGGCTGTACACGGCACGGTTCAATTCCGTGAGATTTTCATTGCGGCGGTTGGCGCTGGATGCCGCCAGCGCCGAATTATCAGCAAGCCGCATTCCGATGCCGCGTATCACCCCCTGGGCCAGATCATTACTTAATTGCGCGTTATCCGCAAACAGGGTGCTGCCATCTGGATCTGTCAGAACCACATCGCCAGTTGCAATCACGACGCCCGTTGTCTGGTTATAGGTCACACGATTTGCAAATAGCAGACGTTTGCCATAGGCCGCTTCTACATTCCCCTGGGCCGTGATCGTATCCCGGGTTTGATCGTAAGACAGATCATCGGCCTGAAACAGAATGGCGTCCTGATTTTGTATCGGCTGCTGTGCAATGGCCGTGGCAGGCAGCGCCCACACTGCCGCAAGCCCGGCGGCTACTAGCGCAGCACGCACAGTTCTGATTAATATGCCCGGCAGGGGTTTGGAATACACGCTAGCCGTCCTCAAGATGCAGCAACAAACTCACACCAAGCAATATACTGATCCCCGCCGGCGTCCAGGCCGCAAGCAGTACCGGCAGACTACCCGTGCGGCCCAGCGCCAATGCAAGATCCGTCAGGAAATACAACACAAAACCAGTAACTAGCGTGCCTAGCACCGTCATGGCAATGCCCGTTCGTGTTGAGGTGCGTAATGCAAATGTGGCCGAAATCATTATCATTGCACAAAGCAATAATGGCATGGCCAGTAAAGAGTGCCAATGCAGCCGGTGGCGCACGGCGGAAAACCCGGCCTCTTCGAGCACATCTATAAAACCCGGCAAATCCCAGAACGAAAGTGTTTCCGGTGAAGCAAAGCTGTCCTGAATACGTTCCGGGGTAAGGCTTGTCGATAGCCGGTCAGATGCCAGGAATTGCGCAGGCTGGTTCGGCCCGGTGCGGGTTGCCTGCGATATTTCCCAATATCCATCGCGTAATCTGGCCTGTGCCGCATCAATGCGCCCGACGAATTTATCCTTGCCTTCATAAAGGAATATGATGACGTCTTCCAGATCCAGCCCCTGATTGGACGCCCGCAAGGCGTGGATGACGGACTGACCGCGCGCATCCGCCTGGCGCAACCACAGACCGGACGGTGATACCGCCAGCAGGCTAACCCCTCCGCGAAGATATTTAGCCTCCAGAAGTTCAAACCGTGAAGTAAACGAGGCGGAAATCGGATTATAGGTGCTAATTGCAAAAATACCTGTCAGCAGGGCAAGCACAATGCCAGGCAGCAGAAATTGCCATACCGACACACCAGATGCGCGCACAACAACCAGTTCATGATTGCGCCCCAGTCGGATATAGCTCCATAACGCGCCAAACAGCACAGCGAATGGCAATGCGCGTTCAATTTGCGCAGGCATCTGGAGTGCCCCCATCATAATCAGTGTACTGAAATTTACCTCAGCGTTCCCGGCGCTTCGGCGCATCAATTCTACCATGCTGCCAAGAAAAATCAGCGCGCCGAACACAGCGGTGACGGCGCCTATGCCAACAAGAAGTTGCAGGCCAAAATAACGTGATAATGTCCAGGACAATCGCATTCGATTACCCTGGTTGCCGGCGCGCGCCGACAGATAGTTTCAGACGAAATTCGCCAAGCCGACGTTGCCCCTCATCGGTAAGCAGAAACAGGCAGACACCAAGCACAAACATCGGCCATAGATAAAGGCCCGCTGTAAGTGCCCGATTTTTTTCCACCAGATTTTCCAGCCCAAGCCCTGCCAGACGGATTGCAACCGCTACGCCCAGCGCCAGGGCGGGCCGCCAGAACTGGGCTCTTCGACTGAACTGGCCGGATATCAGCACCACAATGGCGATAACAGAAAACGCCAGCGTATACAGCGGCGAGGACAGACGACGATGCGCTTCTGCCCAGAATTCGTCCAGATGTGTCTGATCCCCAAGTGACGCGTCCGGATAAAACAGCTCGTTCAGATAACGCTCCTCCGGTTCTTTCCAGCGTTGCCCCTGATCAGGCACGAATTCCGACAGATCATATACATAGCGATCAAAATATAACAGAGAGAGGCTGCCCGCATTCTCGCTGTTTTGGGCGGCGCGGCGTTGTACGTTGCCATTCTGCATGATCAGGCGCGGCCCGGTTTCGGATTTTATCAGCGCGCCCCGCTCCGCCATATAGGTGATGGGATTGTTCAGCTCCCGATTGTCATGCACCAGAATGCCCCGCATATCCCCACTGGCCTCGCGTTCGCGGATGTAAACCGTAAGCCCCCGGATCGGGTTGGAAAACGCGCCTTCTTTCAGCAATGTCGCCGCCAGATCGGCGCGAATTTCCATCACCTGATCTTTCAGTCTGGTATTGGCCGCAGGCATCAGCCACAGATTGATCAGATAACACGCCGCCACAACGATACCCGCCAATAATAGCAATGGCCGCACAATCCCCCATATGCTTAGCCCGGTTGCGGACAGCACCACCAGTTCATGATCGCCGGACAGCCGGTTCAGCGCATACAGCACCGCGCAAAAAAACGCGACCGGCAATGTCAGCGATAACACCGAAGGCACCACCAGACCGGTAAAAGCAATATAGGTAAGCGCCGACTGCCCCTTGGTAATAATGACATCCAGCAGGCGCAGCGATTGGGTCAGCCAGATGACCCCCGTCAGGCTGAACGTGAAAAAGCCCAAAGGCCCTGCAATCTGATAGATAATATAGCGGTTTAACGCAGGCATGCTGCTCCAGATGAATCGCGTGGCGGTTCCGGCGGATAGAATCGCTGATTGGGTCCACTTAAGCAAGCCCGGCGGGCCCAATGTCGGGGTAATTCCGGGATTGGATATATTGTTGTGGAACAGATATGCTATGCGCAATCAGTTAGATTGCATCTGAATGGGCCGGGGTACCGGCCAGGGGAGTTGACCAGGCATGAATATCAGTTTTTCCAATATCGTACTGCCACGTACCGGGTCGCTGGTTGTCACCGCGACGGAAGGCGGTGTCTTAAGTAAAACCGCACAGGACGTAGACAAAAAATGTGGCGGCGCCATTACCCGGGCCATCAAGGCCGGACGCTTTGAGGGAAAATCCGAACAGGCTCTGGAATTATTATCGCCCGCCGGGCTTGGCGTTGGCCGGGTGCTGGTTGTGGGGCTGGGCAAGCCTGCCGACATCAAGGCGCTGTCAGCAGAAAAAATCGGCGCACAGATTGTGGACCGGCTGTCGATGAGCGGAGAAAAACTGGTCAGCGTCGCCATTGATGAAATTCCCAAAAGCGCCATAAAGGCGGAACTGATCGCGGCCCATGTGGCGGCGGGTGCGCGTTCGCGGTCCTATCGGTTTGATAAATACCGAACCAAACTGAAAGAGACCGACAAACCCAGCCTGACAAAAATCATTGTGATGTGCGCCAAACAGGCTGCGGCAAAAGCGGGCTTTAACGCGCTGGACCATGTGTTGCAGGGCGTGTTTTGCGCGCGTGATCTGGTCAATGAACCTGCCAACACATTGTATCCGGTGGAATTTGCAAAACGCGCCAGGGCGCTCGGTAAACTCGGATTAAAGATTGAAGTGCTGAACGAAGCGCAGATGGCGAAACTTGGCATGGGGTCACTGCTGGCCGTGGGGCGGGGCAGCTCAAAAGAAAGTCAGCTTGTCGTGCTGCACTGGAAGGGTGCGCCCAAATCCAAAAAACCGCCGGTGGCGCTTGTCGGCAAGGGCGTGTGCTTTGACAGTGGTGGCATATCGTTGAAACCCGGTGCGGGCATGGGTGATATGAAAGGCGACATGGGGGGTGCCGCCGCTGTGTTCGGCGCGATGGCCGCACTGGCCGGTCGCCGTTCCAAATCGAATGTGATCGGCGTTCTGGCCTGTGTCGAAAATATGCCTGGGCCGGATGCGCAACGTCCGGGCGACATCGTCACCTCCATGTCGGGGCAGACGATCGAAGTGCTGAACACAGATGCGGAAGGCCGCCTTGTGCTGGCCGACGCCATGACCTATGTGCAGCGTAAATATAAGCCGCGCGCCGTGATTGATCTGGCGACACTCACGGGCGCGATCACCATTGCGCTGGGCGACGTGCATGCGGGCCTGTTCAGCAATAATGACGCGCTTTCAGGACATATCGACGCGGCGGGCAAGGCGGTAGGCGAAACCGTATGGCGCATGCCGATGGGCAGTCAGTATGACGGCAAGATAAAATCCAAATTCGCTGATATGCAGAATATTTCCAACGCGGCGGGCGCGGGATCGATTACAGCGGCGCAGTTTCTGTTGCGCTTTATCGAAAATGACACGCCCTGGGCGCATCTGGATATTGCCGGTGTCGCCTGGACCAGTGACGCCAAGCCAAGCTGGGCCAGCGGGTTTGGGGTGCGGCTGCTGGACCGTTTGATTGCCGATAATTACGAGGAGTAATTTGTACAGCCGTGACCGAAGTCTGGTTCTATCATTTGCAGCGGCGGCCGCTGGAGGCGGTGTTGCCGGTGCTGCTGGAGCGCTGCATCGAACGCGGCTGGCGCAGCCTCATCCTTGCCGGATCGAAAGAACGCGCAGAGGCGCTGGATGCGCATCTGTGGACATATCGTGATGACAGTTTTCTACCGCATGGAAATTTATCGGATGCACAGGCGTCGCATCATCCCATCGTGTTAAGCGCAATATTTGGCGCGACGGATACGCCCCCCAATGCAGCGAATATTCTGTTTCTGGTAGATGGCGCGGCCAGTGATCGCATGGCCGAATTTGATCGCACTGTCGATCTGTTTGATGGCAATGACCCGGTCGCCACCGAGGCCGCGCGCGCGCGTTATCGTCAGGCGCGTGATGCAGGATATGATGTCACCTACTGGCAGCAGGATGCCAACGGCGCCTGGGAAAAACGCGGATGAGCGGAATTTCCTTTCGTGCCGACATTGTGCCGCGTGAAATACAGCACTGGCGATCAATGATCAGTTTGTAAGATGCAGATGCGTCTGGCGCGGCGTTTCGTATTCGTCTCATAGGTTCAGACATGGATATGACCATCGCGCTGATGCAGCCCGGTAATCGCAAATAGAAAAATGAATAATTCGTTTTAAGTCCAGCGCGCTTGCGCCGTGCCCAGCGCGCGGGCAGGCAGCGTCCAGTACAGTGGGACATCGCGGATTGTCACCGGGGGTTTCAGGCGTTTGGCGTTACCCCAATCGGTTGCCTCAATCGGCGATGCGATATCGAAAAAACTTTCCGCCGCCAGAGGGGGCTCCGCTTCACCCGCGCCTGCATCGGTTAGCAGCTTTGCCGTGCGCGCCAGCGACAGTCGCGCGGTGACGCTGTGCGCGCCATTCAGACGCCGGGTAATGCCGCGAATGGCGGCGGTGGCCATCAGATATCCCGTGCCATGATCCAGCGCCTGCACCGGCAGCGGCGTTGGCTGTGCTGCCTGTTTCCACTGCATACCCGCATCGGCGATGCCGCAGCTCATCTGTACCAGGCTGTCAAAGCCGCGCCGTAATGCCCAAGGGCCAGACCAGCCATAGGCACATAACGACACGTCGATCAGTCCCGGTGATAGTTTGCGCCGCACCGCCGCGCCATATCCCAGCCGATCCAGCGCATCGGCGCGATAGCCATGCAGAAGGACATCGGCTTGCGCCAGCAGCGTCTCGAATGTGGCGCGGCCCTCAGGGGTTTTCAGGTCCAGCCGCGCACAGCGTTTGCCCAGTGTGACTTCGGGAATAACACCCGGCTCATCCCAGTCAGGCGGATCAAGTCGCAGCACATCCGCGCCAAAGCCCGCCAGAAACCGGCTGGCGACCGGCCCTGCCAGAACGCGGGTTAAATCCAGCACCCGCACCCCTGCCAATGGCCGCGCGGGCGTGGCGCCCCGGTCCGGAAGCGGCGCAGCGGTGAAATTTTCAATATGCGACAGTGGTTCACTGGCGACGGCGCGGCCTTGTGGATGGTCCATCCATTGTCTGCTGGAACGCATTTCGGCGGCGCATCCCCCGGCCTGCACAAGCGCCGTCTCAAGTTGCTGTTTTTTCCAGCGGATTACTTCCCTGGCCATTGCAACTTTGTCCGTATGCTGACCTAAAATATTTTCAGCGGCGATGCGATGATGCGGTGCATTGGTGTGCAACCGAATCCAGCCATCTGTGGTCTGATAATCGCCGGCAATTGGATCCCAGGGGGCGGGCATTTCCCATCCCACCGGACGAATGGAAAATCCAAACCAGAGCGAGGCAAGCCGCCGGTCTATGGTTATCCCCGGGATTTTTCCACCACGGGAATGCGAAAGCTCCGCCAGCGCCAGCGCTGCAACGGCAACCGTCGCGCTGGCCACATCGGTCACCGGATAGACGGACGTCAGGCCGCCATCGCCCACAAATGTTACAGCGTCCAGCAAATCCGAATTGCCACCCAGTGCTGTCCAGGCGGTGGCAGTTATTGCGTGGGCACGGTGGGACATGGTGTTTTCTCACTTGCGAATATGGGTTATAATTACACCGAAGCCGCGCACAAAAAACATAAAAGGGGGCAGGGGCGCGGCTAAGCGGGCACATCCACGCAGACATACAGTCTTCATACAGTCATCCATATACAGTCATCCATTGCCCTGCCCAATGCCAGGCATGGGGTTCAGATCACCAGATCAGGCCTGATTTATTGCCTGTCATCTGGCGGGGGTAACGGGCTGGATATTCCTCTAAAAAACCCCCTTAACAACCCCGATTTCCTCCCATTCCGGGATTGACACCCGGGATGTCCCGGACTAGTGTCCGGCGCGATTGGGGCGGTTCCGGGGCTGGGGCCGCCGCGTCATTTCGGGGGTTGTATTTTGCGGAAGGATGATGGCCTTATGGGCCATGATCGACCACGAAAAGCCCCCAAATGAAGTCAGTTTTGAAGCCCGGCTGGCCGCAGCAAAACGCGCCAACACGCCGCAATCAGCGCACGGTACCCAGGGCGGCGCCATGGGCATGGCGTTTAGGCTTAGCGCGGATCTGGTGTCCGCTGTGGTGGCGGGCGGCGCATTGGGATGGGGCCTGGACTGGTTATTGGGTACAGGGCCGTGGTTATTGCTGTTATTCTTCTTTTTGGGAGTGGCAGCGGGCATATTAAATGTTATACGCACGGCGAATGAAATGAACGCCGCGCAACAGGCAGATACAGCAAGGCTGGAAAGCCAGGATCTGGAAAGTCTGGAAAAGGATAAACAGGAAAACGGTCTTGAGCACTGAAACGCATAATCCATTTGCCCACAGCCCGATGGCGCAGTTCGAAATTCACCGCTTTATTCCTATGGAGGCGGGCGGCATTGACGTGTCGTTCACCAATTCCAGCCTGTTCATGGTCATTGCGCTGACTGCGATTACGCTGTTTTTGTCGCTCAGCATGCGCCGTGGGGCGCTGGTGCCCAGCCGCTGGCAGTCGATGGCGGAACTCAGCTATGAATTTGTCGCCAATATGATGCGCGACACGGTGGGTACGTCCGGCCAGAAATTTTTTCCGTTTGTGTTTACCCTGTTCATGTTTGTGCTGTTTACCAATATGCTTGGGATGGTTCCCTATGCGTTCACGGTGACCAGCCATATCATCGTGACTTTTGCACTGGCCTGCGTGGTGTTTATTGGCGTGACCGTGCTGGGATTTATCAAGCACGGGATCGGCTATCTGAAACTGTTTGTGCCGCACGGGGTGCCCAGTGTCCTGCTGCCGCTGATTGTGGTAATCGAAGTCATCTCTTATCTCAGCCGCCCGATCAGCCTGTCGGTGCGTCTGTTCGCCAATATGATGGCGGGGCATACGATGCTCAAGGTGTTTGGCGGTTTTATCGTCATGCTGGGTTTTCTTGGCGGCTGGTTGCCGCTGGCGTTTTCGGTCGCCT
>CAMTVX010000011.1:0-47235 GCA_947085295.1 uncultured Alphaproteobacteria bacterium
ACCGCCCGCGCGCGCACCTCAGGTGAAAATTTGTTCGTTGTCTTGCTCATAGTGGCTCCTTCTATTCATGTTTTACTCATGAGTTGGAGCCTCCGGCAATCCCGGGGCGGTTCAAGCCGCTCGACGAGCCGCGCCCGATCGGCCGCAGACAATTGAAGGGCCTCGGCTTCGAGTGATTCAATGGTTAATGACATTGCTATCTCCCAAAAAGCCTCACTGGCGCAAGATTGCCACAGGACTGCCTATCCAGGCAAATTGCCTGTATGTTAGCATTTCACTTAATCTAGTGTAATGGTTTGCGCCCCGCTATAGAGATGATTTATAGTACGGCAAATGGCGGCGGGCGCAACGCCCGTGACCGGCAACAATAAAGACGGGGAGAGAGCATGAGCGACCGGAGTTTAAGGGGAAAGACCGCCGTTGTCGGCATAGGCGAGACTACCTATTACAAACGCGGCGGGGCGCCGGACGCGGAATTTGTGCTGGCCATTAAGGCCATTCTGGCCGCGTGCGAAGATGCCGGAATTGATCCGCGCGAAGTGGACGGCTTTTCGTCCTATAGCAATGACCGCAACGATCCCTCGCGCATTTCGGCGGCGCTGGGTCTGAAGGAACTGAAATTCGCCTGCATGCAATGGGGTGGCGGCGGTGGCGGCGGTTCGGGCGCGGTGGCCAATGCGGCGGCGGCGGTGGCCGGTGGCGTGGCCGATGTTGTCGTGGTGTTCCGCGCGCTGGCGCAGGGGCAATTTGCGCGTTTTGGTCAGGGGCCGAAAATGTCGGCAATCGCCGGCGACATGGCCTATTCCATGCCCTATGGCGTGATGTCGCCCGCGCAGATGTTCGCGATGCGCTGCACCCGCCATCTGCATGAAACCGGCATTACCCGCGATACGTATAAGGCCGTATCGCTGGCGACCTATGCCCATGCGCAGAACAATCCGCGCGCGGTGATGTATGGCCGCCCGCTGACGCCGGAGGGATATGATAATGCGCGCTGGATCGTGGAGCCGTATCAGCTTTATGACTGCTGCATGGAAAATGATGGTGCTGCGGCGCTGGTGATCGTATCCGCCGACCGGGCCAAGGATCTGAAAAAGAAGCCTGCCTATATTCTGGGCGCAACGTCCGGTTCGGAATATCGCAACGCCGCGCCTGCGCATAATGCGCCGCTCTATGCGACCTCCAGCTTTACCTCGCTGGCCCCGCGCCTGTATGAAATGGCGAAGGTCGGACCCAAAGATGTCGATGTGCTGCAAAGCTATGAAAACTTCACCGGCGGCGTTGTCATGTCGATTATCGAACATGGCTTTTGCACCCATGAAGAAGCCAACAAGTTTATGACCGTTGACAATTTCATGGCCAAGGGCGGCAAGCTGCCGCTGAATACCAGCGGCGGCAATCTGGCGGAATGCTATATGCATGGGCTGGAACTGATCACCGAGGCGGTGCGGCAAATTCGCGGCGAATCCCCCAATCAGGTGAAAGACGCGAAAATTTCCATGGTCACGTCGGGGCCGATGGTAACCCCCGTCAGTAATTCAATCTTTGGCAGCCGGGAGACCCTGTAATGAGCACATCAGAATTTTATCTGCCCGAAGGACTGCCCGCCCCCGCACCGTCGCCCGACGGTCTGGACAAGCCCTATTGGGAAGGCGTTTCCGTCAACAAGCTGATCGTGCAGCGTTGCAAAGCCTGCAAGACCTACCAATGGGGCCCGGAATGGGTGTGCTATAAATGCCATTCGTTCGACATTGGCTGGGAAGAAGTCGCGCAAACCGGCGTCATCTATAGCTGGGAACGCGCCTGGCATCCGGTGCATCCGGCGCTGAAAGACCACGGCCCCTATATTGTGGTGCTGGTGGAACTGCCACATGCGGGCAATATCCGCATGATCGGCAATCTGCTGGGCGACCCGAAGCAGGACATCAAAATCGGCTCCAAAGTGGAAGCCGTGTTTGAACATCACACCGGCTCCAAAATGCCCTATACGCTGGTGCATTGGCGCGTTACAAAATAACCCATCCCCCATCATTGCGAAGCATGAGGACATCAAAATGGACCTGAATTACGAAGTAAACGAACCGAATCTATGGCGTCTGGAAACCCCCGGCGCGAAAGGCTGGCCCCGCACGGCGCGCCCCAATGATCCGAACAAGATGTTCATGATCTCGTGCGACGGGCATGTGCAGGAACCCTCGAATATTTTTGCCGACCGTCTGCCGGAAAAATACGTCGCGCGCATGCCGCGCGTGGAGATAGACGAAAAAGGCGAGAAATGGGGGGTACAGGAAGGTTTCCGCAAAGCCAAAATGCGCGAACACACTTTTGTCGGCGAAGAAAAACTCCGCAACGACGCCGGCAAAACGCCGGAACAGCGTATCGACGAACTGAAGGCGGACGGCGTGGATGGCGAAATCATGTTTCCCAATCGCGGCCTGATGGCCTGGGCCACCAGTGACATCGACTTCAGCAACTCCATGTGTCTGGCCTGGAACGATTGGGCTTGGGAAACCTTTGCCAAATTCAATGACCGCCTGAAGCCGATGGCCTGCATTTCGACGGCCAATATTGATTATGCGATGGCCGAAATTACGCGTTCCGCAAAGCGCGGGTTTAGTGGCCTGACCCTGCCCTGCAAACCAATCTTTGGCGGGCATAATCATGAACATCCCAATTACAATCTGCCCATGTATGACCGGATGTGGGCGCTGATCGAAGAAGTCAATCTGCCGATCACCTTCCATGTGTCGACAGGCCGCGATCCGCGCGCCTCAACCGGCAATGGCGGCGCCATCATCAATTATGTATCGCATTCATTGGCGCCAACCATTGAGCCGATGGCCAATCTGTGTTCCTCGGGCGTGCTGGAGCGCTTCCCGAAAATGAAGTTCGCGACTATCGAAGCGGGTATCGGCTGGGTGGCGTGGGCGCTGGACGCGATGGACGAAGCCTATAAAAAGCATCACATGTGGGTGCGCCCGAAATTGCAGGGCCTGCCCAGCGACTATTACCGTGCGCATGGCTTCTCCAGCTTTCAGGAAGATGCGGCAGGCCTCGCGCTGGCGGAACCCTTCAATCTGGTGGATAATTTCATCTGGGCCAACGACTATCCGCACCATGAAGGCAGCTGGCCGCATTCGCCGGAAGCCATCGAGCGGACGATGGGCCACCTCAAGCATGAATCGCGGATGAAAATCCTCGGCCTCAATGCGGCGCGCCTGTTCAAATTCGAAGTGCCGGTGTCGAAGCAGTTCTAGAATATTAATTCACGCGAATTAATCCGGGGCTGCCTCAAACAGCCCCGGATTTTTTGTGCGTGGTAATCAGGCCGAAAATTGACTAATCTCCTCCTGCTACAAAAAACCACCCCCAAGCAGGGAGACCATCCATGAAATTCTATGATTCCATCGGCCCCAATCCGCGCATGGTGCGCATGTTCATGCATGAAAAAGGCATCAACATCCCCACCGTCAAGGTTGATTTGATGAAGGGGGAAAACCGCCAGGAACCCTATCTCAAGCAAAATGCATTCGGACAGACCCCGGCACTTGAACTGGACAATGGTTCTTATCTGGGCGAAATCACTGCGATCTGCGAATATCTGGACGAGAAAAATCCCAACGACACGCTGATCGGCAAGACAGCCGAAGAACGCGCCGAAACCCGCATGTGGACGCGCCGCGTCGATCTTAACATCGTGGAACCAATGGCGAATGGTTTTCGCTTTTCCGAAGGTCTGGGTCTGTTCAAGGATCGCATTCCGACCATTCCGGAAGCCGCCCCCGGTCTGAAAAAAGTTGCCCAGCACAATCTCGCCTGGCTCGACAAGCAAATGGAAGGCAAGCAGTTCGTCGCAGGCGGTCGCCTGACCATGGCGGATGTGCTGCTGTTCTGCTTCCTCGATTTTGGCGCGACAGTCGGTCAAGCCATTCCGGCAGAACTGAAAAACGTCACCGCCTGGTTCGGCCGCATGAAGGCGCGCCCAAGCGCTGTTGCAACGGCGGGATAAACCGCTACCCAAGCCGATTGAAGCATGCATTCGCTGTTTCTCACCAGCCACTTTATCCCCCTCACCCCAACCCTCTCCCACAAGGGGAGAGGGAGCTACATCCAGCATACAAAATTGCATATGCGATAGCCATCAAAGGCAGGGGCTTCTCCCAGCCTTCGGGGTCTTCCCCCTCTCCCCTTGTGGGAGAGGGCCGGGGTGAGGGGGTGAATGGCGCAACATGATCGGATAAGAGTCTAATAAAAGCTCTGCCTACGGACTATCCCTGCGCAGTATCACGCAGGTATAATTCTTTCACGCGTTCTTGATCGTCATGCCGCCATCCACCGGGAACGCCACGCCATTCACATAAGACGCGGCCGGCAGGCACAGACTTAGCGTCATGTGCGCCACTTCTTCCGGAAAACCGTAACGCATCACCGGCACCCGGCGGCGGACATATTTTTCCTTGTTTTCTTCTGGAATCCGCTCGGTCAGGCCGGTGCGGATGGCGCCGGGACAAATACAATTAACCGTGATGCCCTCGCGCCCATATTCCACCGCCAGGGATCGCGTCACCCCGATCAGTCCGGTTTTCGCCGCCGCATATCCGACACCGCCGGGTGTTGCGCCCAGCGCCTCGGTCGAGGCGATATTGACCACGCGCGCGCAATCCGACTTGCGCAGATAAGGCAGCGCCGCGCGTACAATGCGCGCCGGCCCCGTCAGCATCACATCCAGCGCCAAGGCCCAGGTTTCTTCGAAACGCGAGGATTCCGTCGCCCCAACCGTCGCCAGCCCGGCATTGTTAACGATGATATCCAGCCGCCCGAAAGCCTCGGCCACCTCTTTCACAACGCGCTCCACCGCGTCGCGTTTGCCCACATCAAACACCCAGCCACGCGCCGTACCGCCCGCATCGGTGATTTCCTTGACCACGGCGTCCACTGCTTCCTGTTTCAGATCCGTCACCGCCACCAGCGCGCCTTCATCAGCGAATAAATGCGCGGTTGCGCGCCCCATGCCACTGGCCGCCCCGGTCACAAGAACCGCGCGTCCGGCAACAGAACGGCTTAGTTTGGATAGTCTCGGCATAAAATGTTCTCCCCGCTTTATTCTTGATTTAATGATACTTCAGCTTGCCCTCTTTTCACCTGTTTGTCACTAGAACAGCCCCATCTGCGCCCCACTATCCAAAAGCATTTTCAACCCGTCCAATACTGTTCTATATGTCCTGCCTACCTCTGTGCCCGCTTGGCGGAATCGGTAGACGCAAGGGACTTAAAATCCCTCGGTCGTAAGGCTGTGCCGGTTCGAGTCCGGCAGCGGGCACCATCCGCCTTCGCTCATTTTGGCTTTGCCAAAATGTAGCTCCGGCGTGACTACGCCGGAGCGCGCCAAGCGGATGTCACGCCGTAGTTCCGCAGGAACGAAGGCGGACTGCCCCGAGATTGCTTTCCACCCAGCCAATTTTTTCCCCTTTTGCGTGAAAGTCTGTTGCCCCCCCGCCCCCTGTCCGTGCTAAAACTATGATCAAGAATTATCAACAGGGAGATCGCTGCAATGGATCTTAGCTTTGGGCCGGAATATGAAGATTTTCGCGCGGAATTGCGCACATTTATCGAAAAAAACAAGCATAAAGCCCCACCCCCGGGCATGGGCATGCACCATCCGGGGCCGCAGGAGCAGGATTGGCAGAAGCTGCTGATCGAACATGGCTATACCTGCCGCACCATTCCTAAAGAATATGGCGGTTATGGTGGCGAGGCGGATGTTCTGAAAACCGTCATCATTCAGGATGAGTTCGCCCGCGCGAATGTCAATTCCGGCCTGAGCGGCCAGGGCATTGGCATGCTGGTGCCGACCCTGCTGGAACGCGGCACCGACAAGCAGAAAGAACAATATATCCGCCCGACCATCTGGGGCGAGATTTATTGGTGCCAGGGTTATTCCGAACCCGGCGCTGGCAGCGATCTGGCCAGCCTGCGCACCAATGCCCGGGTGGAAGACGGACATTTCATCATTAACGGCCAGAAAATCTGGACCAGCTCGGCGCATTTTTCAGACATGTGCTTCATTCTGGTGCGCACCGAACCCGACAAGCCCAAGCATGAAGGCATTTCCTATATTCTGATGGATATGAAAACGCCGGGCATCGAAGTGCGTCCATTGGTCACCATGACTGGCGCGGCCGAATTCAACGAAACCTTCCTGACCGATGTGAAAGTGCCAGTGGAAAATGTCGTTGGCAAACGCGGCGAAGGCTGGCTGGTCGCCAACACCACGCTGAAACATGAACGCGGCATGCTGGGCGATCCGTCGCAATTATTATCGCGCATCGAAAGCATCGTAAAAATCCTGCAGAACGAAACCCTGGATGGCAAGCCGTTGATGCAACATCCCATGTATCGTGACCGGCTGGTCGCGGCACAGGCCAAAACAGAAGCGTTGAAATATCATTCACTGCGTCTGTTGACCTGCACGCTGAAAAATGAAGATCCGGGCGTGTCTCGCCTGATCATCAAATATTATGGCACAACGCTCAGCCGCGAACTTTCCGACATTGCACTGGAAGCGTTGGGCGAGCTTGGCTCACTCTATGATGGCAGCCCGCATATCCGCAGCCATGGTTCCTGGCAGTGGCGCAACATGTTCGACCTCGGCCTGATCATTGGCGGCGGCACATCACAAATTCAGAAAAATATCATCAGTGAACGTGGCCTCGGTATGCCGCGTGAACCAAAGCTGGCGGAGGCGAAATAATGGAATTCGGATTATCAGACGATCAGAAACTGCTGCAAGATTCTTTCCGCCGCTTTACGGAAGACAAATTGCCGTTGGATAAAATCCGCGAATATGCCAACACCAAAACCGGATTTAATGCAGATATCTGGAATGGCCTGGTGGAACTGGCGGCGACCGGCGTGATTATACCCGAACAATATGGCGGCGCAGGCTTCAAGATGCTTGATGCCGTTGTCATTCTGGAATCGCTTGGCCGCACCGTCGCCCCCGTGCCATTTATCGGTAGCGCGATAATGGCGCCTGCGGCTTTCCTCGCTGGCGGCACCGAAGCACAGAAAGAAGAATGGCTGCCACAGATTGCATCCGGCGAAGTCAAATTCGGCGTCGGCGTAACAGAATGCATCAGCACCCGTGACAGCAAGGGTGTCACCTTATCCGGCGATACGCTGAATGGTAACGCAATGTTCGTCATCGACGGCGGACCGGCAGATGTTTTCCTGATTGCCGCCGGCCCCAATGATATGGCAATTGTCCCACGCAATGCGCCGGGCGTAACCGTTACAATGCTCACAACCATTGATTATTCGCGCATGCATACAGAGGTAAAACTCGAAAATGTGAAAGCGGATTTGCTGGGCGGCAAAGGCAAAGGTGGCGCCGCCATCCGGCAGGCTATCCTGGCGGGACGCCTCGCACTGGCAGCCGACACGCTGGGCGCTGCCGAAGTGATGATCTACAAGGCCGTGGATTACGCGATGGAACGCAAACAGTTTGAACGTGTCATCGCGTCCTATCAGGCGGTCAAGCATATGTGCGCCGAAATGATCGCAGAGCTTGAACCTTACCGCTCGCTGGTCTGGTATGCAGGGCACGCCTATGATGAAGCGCCAGGCGAGGCGCTGCTCAATGTCCTGCTCGCGAAATCCGGTATTGATGAGGCGGGAAAATTTATCATCCGTACCGCCACCGAAGTACATGGCGGCATGGGCTTTACCGATCTGATGGGCCTGCATTACTGGTACAAGCGCGTCAGTGTTAATCGCTCGCTGCTGGGCACACCGGAAATGTTGCGCAACGAAGCGGCCATTGCACAGGGCTGGCTGGCCGCATAGCAATAAACTGTAGGGAGAAACGCCATGGACTTACCACTCGACAAAAAGCTGACCATTGGGTTCAGCGCCACCATGGCGTCGCCGCAGGCGGCGCGCGAGGTTTCCGCGTTGGCCGACCGGCTGGAGTATGACAGTCTCTGGACCGGCGATCACATCGCGTTCGCCGTTCCGATGCTTGATCCGCTATTGCAATTGGCGCAGGTGGCGGCAATCAATTCGCGTTTATTGCTGGGCACCGGCGTCTATCTGATGCCGTTGCGCCACGCCACCACCGTTGCCAAACAGGTGGCGACCTTCGATCATTTATGCGAAGGCCGGTTTATTTTCGGCGTCGGCGTGGGCGGCGAATTTCCCAATGAATATTCCGCCTGCGGCGTACCCGTAAAAGAACGCGGCGCGCGCCTCACAGATGGCATCAACACCATCCGCAAACTATGGACCGGAAAATCCGTCAGCAATGAAGACAGCAAATTTTATCCGTTCAAGGATGTTCAGATGCTGCCCCGCCCGATTACCCCCGGTGGCCCGCCGATCTGGACCGGCGGACGTTCGAAAGCCGCACTAGAACGCTGCGGACGGCTGGCCGATGGCTGGATATCCTATGTGGTGACGCCCGAAATGTACCGCGACGGCCTGGAAAAAATTTCCATCGCCGCAAAAGAAGCCAAACGCGATCTGAAAACTTTTGGCAGCAGCCATCTGGTGTTCATGCGCATTGACGACACCTATGAACGCGCGCTGGATCTGGCGGCGGCGCACCTGACAAAGCGTTACGCCATGGATTTCCGTCCCGCCGCGCAAAAATACGCCGTGCTGGGAACCCCGGCCGACTGCGCCCAACGCATCGCCGATTTTCATGCGGCGGGCGTGCGGCATTTCGTGCTGGATTGCACCGGCCCGCTGGAAGACCGCGACGCGCAACTGGAACGTTTCGCCAAAGAAGTGCGTCCACTTCTGGGTCAATTAGCGGCGGCGTGAATACCCCGCCACGCATCGAATCCATCAGCGCCATTACGCTGGCCACACATGACATGGCGCGGGCGGTGGGATTTTATTGTGCTTTGGGTTTTGATTTGAGCTATGGCGGTGCAGACAGCGCGTTTACCAGCTTCCACGTGGGCAGCAGCCATCTCAACCTGATGGCCGCGCCCATGGATCAGACATGGGGTGAATGGGGACGCTTCATCCTTTACGTTTCCGATGTGGATGCCATGTACGAGAATGCCCTGGCCAAAGGCCTGCGCCCGGAATTCGCACCCAGCAATGCCCCATGGGGTGAACGATACTTCCATATCAAAGACCCGGACGGCCACGAATTGAGCCTTGCCAAACCGCTGGCTTCTTCAATTAATCCTAAAAACTTCATTGAGTAATAAGGTCTGATCGCCGATACTGCGCGCCATGACAGTAACAGTTCAAAAAATTCCGTCCACCGGCTTTAACCCGGATCGGGTGCGTGAAATAGCACAGCGTTTGCAGGGGCTTGATGGCCCGCTGCTGCCCATCCTGCATGCCATCAATGATCAGTGCGGCTATGTCGATGAACGTGCACTTCCGATCATTGCCGATGTGCTCAATCTCACCCGCGCCGAGGTGCAGGGGGTGGTCTCGTTCTATCATGATTTCCGCCGTGCGCCTGCGGGCCGCCATGTGGTGAAAGTGTGCCGCGCCGAGGCGTGTCAGGCGATGGGGGCGGAACGCCTGATTGCCGAACTGGAAACGGCGTTTGGAATCAAACTCGGTGAAACCAGCCCCGATGGGCGCGTCACGCTGGAACCGGTTTACTGCCTGGGCAATTGCGCGCTTTCGCCCGCCGCATTAATTGATGGCAGGCTTTACGGGCGGCTTGATGCGGCCAGGGTGCAGGCGCAGGTGGGCAAATGACCCAGTTGATTTATGTCCCCGATGACGCCGCCGCTTTGTCGGTTGGCGCCGAGGAAGTGGCGCAGGCCATCCGTACAGAGATTATCAAACGCAGGCTGAATGCCAAACTGATCCGCACCGGATCACGCGGCCTGTTATGGCTGGAACCGCTGGTGGAATTCGCCACACCACAGGGACGCATCGGATACGGCCCGGTTAGTGTGGCCGACGTGCCCGCTTTATTTGATGATCCCACAAATGCGCACTGTCTTGGCCTGGTCGAAGAAATACCCTGGCTGAAAAGCCAACAGCGTCTGACTTTTGCGCGTTGCGGCATCATTGATCCGCTGTCACTGGAGGAATATGAATCGCATGGCGGCTTGAAGGGCCTGCGCCGCGCACTGGAAATGACGTGTACGGATATTGTCGAACAGGTGGTTGAGTCCGGCCTGCGCGGGCGCGGAGGTGCTGGCTTTCCCACTGGCATAAAATGGCGCACGGTTGCCGCAACACAGGCGGACCAAAAATATATCGTCTGCAATGCCGATGAGGGCGATAGCGGCACGTTTGCCGACCGCATGCTGATGGAAGGCGATCCGTTTCTGCTGATCGAAGGCATGATCATCGCCGGAATTTCTGTGGGCGCAACCCGGGGCTTTATCTATATCCGCTCAGAATATCCGCATGCCTTTGCCAAAATGACCCGCGCGATAGAAGTGGCCAACGCAAAAAATCTGCTAGGCGGCGCGATACTCGGAAGCAATCATCATTTCGATCTGGAGCTGCGGCTGGGTGCGGGCGCCTATATTTGCGGTGAGGAAACCTCATTACTGGAAAGCCTGGAAGGCCGACGCGGACAGGTGCGCCCTAAGCCCCCGCTACCCGCTATCGAAGGGCTGTTCGGCAAGCCAACCGTCATCAACAATGTGCTGTCGCTGGCCGCCGTGCCAACCATCCTGTCACAAGGCGCGGCGTTTTATTGCGATTTCGGCATGGGCCGTTCGCGCGGTACCATGCCGGTGCAACTGGCGGGAAATGTCCGCCGGGGTGGCCTGATCGAACGCGCCTTTGGCCTGACCTTGCGTGAAATCATTGAAGAATATGGCGGCGGAACGGCCACCGGGCGGCCCGTGCGCACGGTACAGGTGGGTGGCCCGTTGGGGGCGTACTGGCCGCAACGCCTGTTCGACACGCCGTTCGATTACGAGACATTTGCCGAAAAATCCGGTATGATCGGCCATGGTGGTGTCGTGGTATTCGACGACAGCGTGAACATGGCGAAACAGGCGCGCTTTGCGCTGGAATTCTGCGCCATCGAGTCCTGCGGCAAATGCACACCGTGCCGCATCGGTTCAACACGCGGCGCGGAAACCATGGACAAGATCATTCAGGGTGATCGACCTGTTGAAAATACCGCTCTGGTACGGGATCTATGTGAGGTGCTTCGCGATGGTTCGTTGTGCGCGCTGGGCGGATTAACCCCGATACCTGTGCTGAGCGCGATGGATCATTTCCCGGAAGATTTTTCGCGTCCGGTGTCCGGTACCGCAGAATGACTGCAATGAGGAACGAATAATGGCAGCCCCTTTTGATATGGATTTCGGAACCCCGGCACAACCCGGCGCGGATACCGTGACCGTGGAAATTGACGGGATCAAAGTCTGCGTCCCCGCCGGCACATCCGTAATGCGCGCGTCCAGTCTTGCGGGTATCAAAGTCCCCAAACTGTGCGCGACCGATACACTGGAACCGTTTGGTTCGTGCCGCCTGTGTCTGGTCGAAATTGATGGACGCAAGGGTACGCCCGCGTCGTGCACCACACCCGTGGAACCCGGCATGAAAGTGGCGACACAAACCGACCGTCTGGCGCGGTTACGGCGCGGCGTCATGGAACTTTATATCAGCGACCATCCGCTCGATTGTCTCACCTGTTCCACAAATGGCGATTGCGAATTACAGGACATGGCAGGCGCGGTTGGCCTGCGCGATGTGCGTTATGGCTTCGAGGGCGAAAATCATCTGAAGGCGCAAAAAGACGAATCCAATCCGTATTTCACCTTTGATCCGTCCAAATGCATTGTCTGCTCGCGCTGTGTGCGCGCCTGCGAAGAACAGCAGGGCACGTTTGCGCTGACCATTGACGGGCGCGGTTTCGCCTCGCACGTATCGGCGGGCATGAATGAAGATTTTCTGCAATCCGAATGCGTTTCCTGCGGCGCCTGCGTCAAGGCCTGCCCGACGGCAACGCTGATGGAAAAAACCGTTATCCAGATGGGCCAGCCGGAACGTCAGGTGTTGACGACCTGCGCCTATTGCGGCGTGGGCTGTTCATTCGTTGCCGAATTGCAGGGCGACAAGGTGGTGCGCATGACACCGCACAAGGACGGCAAGGCCAATCACGGCCATTCCTGCGTCAAGGGGCGTTTTGCCTGGGGCTATGCCACCCATAAGGACCGCATCACCAAGCCGATGATCCGCGCATCCATCCAGGATCCGTGGCGCGAAGTGACATGGGATGAGGCGATTACCCACACCGCATCCGAATTCCGCCGTATACAGAATAAATACGGCAAAAGCGCCATCGGCGGTATCACCAGTTCGCGCTGCACCAATGAAGAAACCTTCCTGGTGCAGAAAATGATCCGCGCCGCGTTTGGCAATAATAATGTCGATACCTGCGCGCGCGTGTGCCATTCGCCCACCGGCTATGGGTTGAAAACCGCGTTCGGCACGTCGGCGGGAACCCAGAATTTTGATTCCGTGGAACATGCGGACTTAATGCTGGTCATCGGCGCCAACCCCACCGACGCGCATCCCGTATTCGCATCTCAAATGAAGCGCCGCCTGCGCGAAGGCGCAAAGCTGATCGTCATTGATCCGCGCCGCATCGACCTGGTGCGCATGCCACATGTTGAGGCCGAACATCATCTGCAACTAAAACCCGGCACCAATGTCGCCATCATCAACGCCATCGCGCATGTGATTGCCGCTGAGGGGCTAATCGATGAGGCCTTCACCGCCGAGCGGTGCGACGCAATGGAATTTGCCCGCTGGCTTGCGTTCATCCTGCGCCCCGAAAATGCGCCCGAGGCCGTAACCGAAATCACCGGCGTTCCGGCGCAAGAAATCCGCAACGCCGCACGGCTGTACGCCACTGCCCCAAACGCCGCCATCTATTACGGCCTGGGCGTAACCGAACACAGCCAGGGCACCACCATGGTCATGGGCATGGCCAACCTCGCCATGGCCACCGGCAATCTGGGCCGCCCCGGCGTGGGCGTCAATCCGCTGCGTGGCCAGAACAATGTGCAGGGCGCCTGCGACATGGGATCGTTCCCACACGAATATTCCGGGTACAGACATGTTTCCGATGGCGCCACCCGCGCGCTGTTCGAAGCCGCGTGGGGCGTGGCCCTGGACGCGGAACCGGGCCTGCGCATACCCAATATGTTTGACGCCGCGCTCGATGGCTCCTATATGGGCATTTATGTCCAGGGCGAAGACATTGTGCAATCCGATCCCAACACCCATCACGTCACGGCGGCGCTTTCGGCCATGGAATGCGTCGTGGTGCAGGATTTATTTCTGTGCGAAACCGCCAGCTATGCGCATGTGTTTCTACCTGGCGCATCGTTTCTGGAAAAAGATGGCACCTTCACCAATGCGGAACGCCGCATCAGCCGGGTGCGACGCGCCACACAACCGCTGGCGGGCATGGCCGACTGGCAAGTGACCATGGCGCTATCCAACGCGCTGGGCTATCCGATGCACTATACGCACCCGTCCGAAATCATGGATGAAATCGCGCGCCTGACGCCGACCTTTGCAGGCGTCAGTTATGATCTGCTGGACCGCGAAGGCAGCGTGCAATGGCCCTGCAATGACGGAGCGCCCGAAGGCACGCCGGTCATGCATATTGGCGGCTTTGCGCGCGGCAAGGGACGATTTATGATCACTGAATATGTGCCGACCGATGAACGCACCGGGCCGCGTTTCCCGCTGCTGCTGACCACCGGACGTATCCTGACCCAGTACAATGTCGGCGCGCAATCGCGCCGCACGGAAAATGTGGTCTGGCATGCCGAAGACGTTCTGGAAATTCATCCCTTTGACGCGGAAAATCGCGGCATTCGCGATGGCGACAAGGTTGCGGTAATGAGCCGCACCGGCGAAACCGTGCTAAGCGCGCTGGTCAGCGAACGCATGCAGCCCGGCGTGGTCTACACCACCTTCCACCATCCGGAATCAGCGGCCAATGTGATCACCACAGAATATTCCGACTGGGCGACCAATTGCCCGGAATATAAAGTGACCGCCGTGGAGGTGCGTCCCAGCAACGCCTGGTCGCAATGGCAAACCGAGGCGGAGGAATTCCGCAATCGCTCACACCGCATTGTTCCGGCTGCGGAGTAATTAAAAACATATGCCATGGAAAAACTGAACCAACCTTCGGCGTTTTCTCCGGCACCGGTTTTGCGTTTGCGTCAGGGCGTCAGCGATAGCTTCAAGGATCAGCTTGCCGTCGAAACCCCTATCGCTTTTGTCTATAATTGCGAACCCTATGCCGTGATGATGGCCAGCCCCGGCGACCTGCAAGATTTCGCTCTGGGTTTTTCCATCGCGGAAGGAATCGTGGCAAATGCACAGGAAATTATTGCGCTGGATCAAACCCCAAAAGATGCCGGGTTTAGCTTGGGCATAGAAATCCCATCCCACCGTGCTGCGCCATTAATCGAACGCGCGCGCAATATTGCGGGCCGCACCGGCTGCGGCATTTGTGGAATCGCTGAAATGCAGCAGGTGATGCGCGCACTGCCCGATTTACCCAACAGCACCCCCATCCGGGCATTTGCAATTGATGCCGCCATCAAAGCCCTGCCCACGCACCAGACGCTCAATACACAAACCGGCGCAGTACATGCGGCGGGCTTTGCATCAGCAGACGGTGAATTACTGTTGGTGCGCGAAGATGTTGGCCGCCACAATGCGCTGGATAAACTGATCGGCGCAATCATCCGCGCAGGGCTGTCCCCCGCCGACGGTATGGTGGTGATCACCAGCCGGTGCAGCATGGAAATGGTACAGAAAACCGTAACGCTTGGCTGCCCGGTGCTGGTGGCGGTTTCCGCGCCAACATCGCTTGCGGTACAGATTGCGCAGGATCATGGCCTGACAATTGCCGCCTTTGCGCGCGGCGATGGATTTAATCTGTACACGCATCAACAACGGATAGTGTTGAAATGAACATCGAACATCTTGTCCACATGGCCAACCAGATTACTGATTTTTTCAAGGCCTATCCTGAGGACGAGGCCATTGCAGGCGTGGAAAACCATATTCGCCAATTCTGGGATCCGCGCATGCGCGCCCAACTATCGAAACATCTGGATGCCGGCGGCGCGGGGCTAAATCCAATCACGCTGGCGGCGGCGAAACGGCTGCATCAAAACGCAGCCGCCCAAAATTAAACCAGCAATTCCCCAACATAGGGCGGCAGCGCGAACGCGCCCTTGTGCACTTCCGGCGTGTAATAACGGCTGTTCAGATTTAACGGCTTGAACCGTGCCTCCAGCGTTTCCACGGTCACCTTGCGCAGGCCCGCATTGTCAGTGGCCCAGCCCATCGCCATCGCGCCACCCACATAAGTTGGTATGGTGGCCAGATAACAGCTTACATCCGCGAAAAAATTACGCAAATGCGTGGCGGAACTGCGCAATTCCTCGGCCTGCATGAACGGAACGCCATTCTGGGTCACCAGTACGCCACCAGGCGTCAACCGGTCCTTACAACGCTTGTAAAATTCCCTGGTGAATAAAATTTCACCTGGCCCTTCGGGGTCCGTCGAATCCACAATGATCACGTCATATTTTTCCGGGCTGTCACCCACAAAGGCATAGCCATCGCCAATGATTAAATCTGTACGCGGGTCTTCAAACGCGTCTTTGCAGATTTCACTTAAATAGCGTTTGGAAAATTCAACCACGCCCGCATCAATTTCCACCATGGTGGCTTTTACAATAGCGGGATGCTTCAGCGCTTCTTCCAGAATACCACCATCGCCGCCGCCAATGATCAGCACGTTGCGCACGGACCCATGCGCCAGTATCGGCACATGGGTCATCATTTCATGGTAGATGAACTCGTCTTTTTCCGTCGTCTGGGTTACATCATCCAGCGTCAGGATTTTTCCCAGACGCGGATGTTCCAGCAGCCGCATCTTCTGATGTTCGGTGTTGCTTTCATACAGGACCTTGTCGATCTTGTATCGGGTCCGAACATCCGGGTACAGACCTTCCTCATGCCACTCGGTCACAGACCGCGCCCACGGGGACGTTCTTCAACCTCGACCTTGCCCGGCTGAAACGCCTTGCGCAGCACATCAATCGCCTTGTGCGGTTCGGCCGCGCCACACATAAACACGTCCAGCGCCGCATAACCATATTCCGGCCAGGTGTGAATGCTGATATGCGATTCCGCCAACACCGCCACACCCGACACGCCGCCATTGGGCGTAAAATGGTGCAGATGAATATGCAGCAAGGTGGCGCCGGCTGCGGTCACGCAGTCTCGCATCGCCTGGTCAATATGATCCAGATCATCCAGACGGCTGGCATCCTTGAGATCAATCAAAAGATGCATACCCGCATAGCGGCCATCCTCTGACTCGATCAGGAAATCCTTGCGATCCTCCAGATGTTTGTTGGCGGGCACAAGCTCCAGCAACTCCGCCGTATGATCGCCAGGATGCACACGCAGCATTGTGGGTTTCAGATTCGATTCCGTCTTTTGAAGCGCTTCGGAAGATTTATTAAGAGCAATTGCAGATGACATGACACATCCTCCCATACAGGTAAGAAGAGTGATAAAAAACCACAGCAGGGCAAAGCCCGCCATGAAACCAATTTGAAGTTTTAGGAAATTTTACGGTTTAACAGCCATTACCGTGGGGCATCAAATACTCAGATAAATCTGAAGATGCCTGCTGGTGTACCGTTCAGCCTCGTGATCGAGGAGGAAATTAATATGTTCCTGATTTGAAAGCGCATCGCGCGCATACGCATTGGACAGTCCCGAAAGACCACCAGCGCTCAAACCCCGCAAAGATTTAGTCCGAAGGCCAACGCCTTCCTTTTTGAGAGCGAGTGATACACCCATCGCATATTCTCCCAAACAGGTAAGAGTGGTTACTAATCATAACAAGAGATGGTAGTTATGATGACTTGACTTGATTTTCAAGGAAAAAATTGATCCAGACCACATTTTTCCCGATTAAATCATCCATCAAAAAGTCAGTTTCCAATACAGGCGGAAAATTCCCGCACTAACAGATTGTTGGCCGTCTTCTCAATTTCTCGGCGCACTGAACGCTATATTACCCCCCCGTGCAAGCAATAATCGGACGCCAGGCCGGGGAATAACACTTAATTTAGCATTCACAGTAATTTAGCAGAGTTAATTAAACCTAAATGATCATTATACGTGCAGATTTAACCATCCTTATTGCGCGGCGTCAGATGCCTGGATCGCAAATAACCTGCTCGTGGGCAGGTGAATCGTGGCTGTTGTACCAACATTCTCTGTGCTCACCAGCACAAGTTGCCCGCCGTGCAGTTGCACCAAAGATTTAGTTATTGAAAGCCCTAAACCGGTACCGGTCTCGCGGCTGGTCATGGAATCAGCCGCCTGTACAAATGGCTCTGTAATGGTTCCAAGCAGATGGGCCGGAATTCCCTTTCCGGTATCTGCCACCTCTATGATCATCTCCCGACGATTCTCATCCTGATATGCTGACAGGGTAATTTTATTTCCTCCAGGCGTGAACTTCAGCGCGTTCGAGAACAGATTTAGCAATATCTGACGCATCGCACGCTGGTCGGCATGGAAATTCGGCATATCCTCCGCCACCAAAACGCTTACATCGACCCCCCGTGAAAGGATCTGCGGTTCTGTCATGTTCAGCACCCAGTCAAACAGCTCGCGCGCGCTCAGCCATTCTTCGCGCATCTCATATTTACCGGCCTCAATACGCGATAAATCGAGCATATCATTGATCAGATTAAGCAGATGCTGACCGCTATCATGAATATCATCCGCATATGACAAATAGCGCTTTTCCCCAATAGGGCCGAACATTTGCTGGCGCATAATATCTGAAAAACCAATGATGGCGTTTAGCGGTGTGCGCAATTCATGGCTCATGCTCGCCAGAAATTGCGATTTGGCCCGATTCGCACGATCTGCATCGTCCTTGGCGGAATGTAACGCCAGCTCCACCCGTTTGCGGTCAGAAACATCCCCCACAGTTGTCACAACCCGCAACCAGTCATGGCGATGTTCAGGAACTATGGCAGACCTGATGCGCGTATAAACCTGGCCGCCACGCCGCCGCCGCGTAACAGTCTCGTTTAGATAGCTGCCGCTGTCAGTAATTGCAAAACTGCATATCCAAAGCCGGAAATTTCGTAATTCTTCAGCGGTCAGCTTATCGGGCCTCATATGTTCAGCCAACTCGTCCGGTGCCCGCGCCTGATATAATGCCAGTGTCGACTTGTTCACCCGGGTTATACGAATTTCGGCAATCAGGCTTTTCAACACTTCGGGATGATCTATTAGGTGACGGCTCAGGTCTGTTACGCCACCTTCAATCAACTTATCGATCATGGTGCGAACCCGCGACCAATCCTGTTCCACAATAGAAATCGGCGCGGTTTCAAACAGACTTTCGAACTGATTTTCTGTATCCAGCAGGGCTTGCTCGCCCTCTCGCCGATGGCGGATCAGTGCATCTGCGACCAGATAACTATACAGCATCACGAACATAATTGCGAGCGGGCGCAGCGAATCACGCAATCCCCCCGTCACACGATCCGGCGGCAATAAATTCTGTTCCCCCAATATCCAAAGACCGGCAAGGCATAAAAACACTGCAACGATGGAAAGCACCACGCGGCGCCGGTCCCCGGACAACATGTTCTCCAGCGGGATAATGCAAAGGCCGATCACCATGGAGGATGCAATGCCACCGGAATAAGCGGCGCCAAAACCGATAAAAATCAGCAAACTAAGCGTCAACATATCGCGCACTAGTTTAACATTGCCGGTCCACCGCAAGATCAGCCACTGCACTATGGGTAGCAGAAACCAGAGCGCAAACCAGACAACATCAAAAAGATCGATTTTGAGCTTGAGAAGAAAGGTGGCGCTCGCCGCCACAGGCATGAATAGAAAGGGGACTGCCAGCGATACAATCAATTCCAGATGCGCGCGGCGCATCGCGGGATTGGCGCGAACATCTGGCGACAGTAAGAAATCCAATAATTTCCGCATCAACTACTGCTTTCCCAAAACGCCACACACGCCCTCAAACTGTTAAACCGAAGACTGCTTGCTGAACCCTGCCGCGAAATCCGCCATTTCACCTGCTTCGATCGCGTCACCAATCCGCCGCATCAAATTCTGATAATAGGCAAGATTATGCCAAGTTAGCAGCATGGAACCTAGTATTTCTTTTGATTTTACAAGGTGATGTAGATACGCACGGCTATAGTCGCGGCTGGCGGGGCAATTCAGGGTGATATCCAGGGGCTGCGGATCCTCGGCATGGCAGGCATTGCGCATATTCAACACCCCTTCACTGGTAAAGGCCTGGCCCGTACGCCCACTTCGGGTAGGCAGAACGCAATCAAACATATCCACCCCGCGCAGCACCGCGCCCACAATATCAGAAGGTTTGCCAACCCCCATCAGATAGCGTGGGCGGTCTTGCGGTAAATGCGGCGTCGTCCTCTCCACTGTAGCGAACATGCTTTCCTGACCCTCGCCCACAGCCAGGCCGCCAATTGCATATCCATCAAAGCCTATATCACATAATGAGCGGGCCGACTGCTCCCGCAATTCCGGGTAAATCCCCCCCTGAACAATGCCAAACAGCGCATGACCGGGTGCCTTTGCAAACGCTGTTTTGGAACGCTCCGCCCAGCGCATCGACAGATGCATGGATTTTTCAGCCTGTTCATAAGTTGCTGGAAACGGCGTGCATTCATCCAGCACCATGATGATGTCGGACCCCAGCAGCAACTGCACTTCCATGCTGCGTTCGGGCGTCAGAAGATGCTTGGATCCATCAATATGCGAGCGGAAGGTCACACCCTGTTCGTCGATCTTGCGCAACTGTGACAGGGACATGACCTGATATCCACCGGAATCCGTCAATATCGGATGCGGCCAGTTCATAAATTTGTGCAACCCGCCCAGTCTGGCCACCCGTTCGGCGCCAGGCCGTAACATCAGATGATAGGTGTTCCCCAATACGATGTCCGCGCCCAGTTCGCGCACAGTGCCGGGCAGCATGGCCTTGACTGTGCCTGCTGTTCCCACTGGCATAAAAGCGGGGGTGCGTATTTCACCGCGCGGCGTCTGGATAATGCCCGTGCGCGCCGCGCCATCACATGCTGTCACAGCAAAGCCAAACTGCGATGAGACCGTCATTCTGATGCCCGAAACAGCAAACTGCCATCCCCATAGGAGTAAAACCGGTATCCAGAACGAATAGCATGTTGATAGGCCGTCTGCATCACACCCAGCCCGCAAAATGCCGATACCAGCATGAACAGCGTGGATTTCGGCAAATGAAAATTTGTGATCAGCGCATCCACGATCCGAAAACGATATCCGGGCGTTATGAAAATGCTGGTTTCGCCTGTCCAGGCGTTCATGGCGCCATCCTCTGTCGCAGCACTTTCCAGCAGGCGCAGCGCTGTCGTGCCCACTGCGACCACCCGTTTGCCTGCCGCACAAACAGCATTGATCACCTGCGCCGTTTCATGCGTTATCTGGCCCCATTCCGGATGCATCTGATGGCTGTCTGTATCTTCAACCTTTACCGGCAAAAAAGTGCCAGCCCCAACATGTAGCGTTGTAAAACAGTGCTTTATACCTTTTTTCTCAAGTGAATGCATAAGTTCTTCGGTGAAATGCAGCGACGCGGTTGGTGCTGCGACCGACCCCTCGACGCGCGCAAACAGGGTTTGATAATCCTGAATATCGCGCGCATCCACAGGCCGTTTGGCGGCAATATAGGGCGGCAGTGGCATAGTACCATGTTGAGCTATGGCGGCGTCCAGCGCGGCGCCAGAGAGATTAAACTCCAGCACAATATCCACGCTTTTTTCAACATCCGTGACTTTGGCGGTAAAATTCTGCGCAAAACTGATGCTGTCATTCACCCGCAAACGCCGCAAGGGCCGCGCAAAAGCCCGCCAGCGACCTGGCCCGATCCGTTGATGCAGATTGAGATAAATCCGCGCCTCGCCTCCACCCATGCGCGTACGAACGCCGCTCAGCGCCGCAGGGATGACCCTGGTGTCATTGAACACCAGCAAATCCCCCGGCTCCAGCAATTGCGGCAGATCACGCATATGCCGGTCCTGAAACATCGCATTTTCCACAACAAGACAGCGCGCCGCGTCACGCGGGACGGCGGGGCGCAACGCAATTAATTCCTCTGGCAGACTGAAATCAAACTGCTCTACGCGCATTGGGGCTTACCCCCGATTGCGACACGCTATTCCTTGGCGTCGGCGGCAACCTGTAATTTCACGATCTTGTCGGGATCACTGACCTGGCCATTATTGGCTTCGTCGCCGCGTTTGATCGAATCCACATGTTCCATACCCGAAACAACCCGCCCAAAGGCCGTATATTGGCCATCCAGAAACGCCGCAGCCGTAAAGCAGATAAAGAACTGGCTGTTGGCGCTATCCGGATCGGCAGAGCGCGCCATCGAAAGGGTGCCACGCACATGTTTGGTATCGCTGAATTCCGCTTTCAGATCCGGTAGGTCAGAACCACCCGTTCCGGTGCCGGTTGGATCACCGGTTTGCGCCATGAATCCTTCTATCACCCGATGAAACACGACGCCATTATAAAAACCCTTGCGTGCCAGCGTCTTGATCCGTTCCACATGCCCAGGGGCAACTTCCGGGTATAATTCAATGACAACGCGGCCATCTTTCAAGTCAAGATACAGCGTATTTTCGGGATCGGCCGCCTTTGCCGCGCCCCCGGCAAACAGTCCAATTACCGCCGACAGGAATGCCGCAAATACCAGATTTTTCATGTGCTTACCTCTAATTTTTGCCAAAGCTTGTTAGCATTAGAAACCGATGATTTTAGATTGGCAGCTTATCCCACTGTTGTCATTGCCCGGCTTGACCGGGTAATCCACGCCACACGCAAAGGCCTCAATTGCGTCTGGATTGCCCGGTCAAGCCGGGCAATGACAGCGTAGGGTGAATGTCTCCAATATCGTCCCGCCTCAATCCGCCGCAAGGCGCATGCGGATGATCTTGTCCGGGTCTGAAACCGAACCATTGTCGCGCTTGTCGCCTTTCTTGATCGCATCGACAAAATCCATGCCTTCAACCACCTGACCCCAGACGGTATATTGGCCATCCAGAAATTCGGCATTATCGAAGCAGATGAAAAACTGACTGTTGGCACTGTTCGGGCTACTGGAACGGGCCATCGAAACTGTACCGCGCACATGCGGCGTTTTGCTGAATTCAGCCTTCAGATTTGGCCGTTCAGAGCCGCCCATGCCGGTGCCTGTTGGATCGCCGGTCTGGGCCATAAATCCATCAATGACTCGATGAAAAACGATGCCATCGTAAAACCCTGCGCCGGCCAGCGCCTTGATCTGCGCCACATGGTCGGGAGCAATATCGGGATATAATTCAATGACAACCAGCCCGTCTTTCAGTTCCAAATGTAGTGTGTTTTCTGGATCCAGCGCCACGGCGGGCCTCCTTTTTCTGGTTTGAGGGTAAGCGCCGCTAGGTGCGCGAAAAGCGTTTATAGAGTTTGGCAGCGACAGCAGGCGTCGTAAAGCTGTCCACATTTCCACCCAGGCGGGCTATTTCACGGATCAGTTTTGATGCAATCGCCTGATTATTGGCTTCGGCCATTAAAAATATGGTTTCCACTTGAGAATTCAGACGCGCGTTCATGCCGGCCATCTGAAACTCATAATCAAAATCCGCCACACCCCGAAGACCACGAACAATGACCGAGGCACCGACCTCGCTCGCAAATTGCGTCACCAGATTCTTAAAGGGCACGATTTCAATCTTACCGACCCCCTTACCGGTCATCCGGTCGGTTTCCTCGCGCATCATCGCAACCCGTTCTTCGAGGTTGAATAACGGCCCCTTGTCCTCATTGATCGCCACTGCAATGACAAGTTTGTCGACAAGTCGCGCGGCGCGCTGAATAATATCGATATGGCCGTTATGGATCGGGTCAAATGTGCCCGGGTATACTCCAGTGCGCTGCATGTTCTCTATTCCCCGGCCCATCTAAAGCTGTGGTTTTTTTATCGTTTTTTGAACAGACGTTTTAGCAATTTTAGAAACTAAGCGCTATCACTATTCCCATCTGCCTCTTCGTCGGCACCATCATCGCCTGCGTCCGCCAGATGCGCCACGCCAACAACCCGTTCACCCTCGGCTGTGCGCAACATCGTGACGCCCTGCGTCATGCGGCCGGCAATGCGGATATCATTTACCGGCATCCGGATCAACTGCCCCCCATCGGTCACCAGCATCACTTCGTCTTCGTCGGTCACCGGAAAGGCGGCCACAAGCGGGCCATTGCGCGTAGACATGGACATGGCCCAGATGCCCTTGCCGCCACGCCGCGATATACGGTACTCATAGGCGGACGAGCGTTTGCCGTAACCATTCTCGGAAACGGTCAGGATGAACTGTTCGAACGCGCCCATTTCACCATAGCGTTCGGTACTTAACTGGGCTTCTTCCAGATCGCCCGCGTCAATATCGTCCTCTTCGCCTGCCACCGCGCCGGTGTTTTGCTCTTCTTCCAGCCCATCTGCATCAATGGATCGGCGAACGATAGTGGCCTGTCGCAGGTAGGAACGATTCTCGGCCGGTGTCGAATCCACATGGCCCAATATCGACAAAGAGATAACCCTGTCATCGCCTTCCAGCCGGATACCGCGCACGCCATCGGAATCACGCCCACGGAACAGGCGCACCTCGGTTGCGGGGAACCGCACAGCCTTGCCATTACTGCTGGTCAGCAACACATCGTCGCGCTCGGTACAGATGGCCACGCCAATAATCTCATCCCCGGCATCCAGCTTCATGGCGATTTTGCCATTCGCCTTGACGCTGGCGAAATCCGCCAGCTCATTGCGCCGTACATTGCCGCTGGAGGTCGCGAACATGACATTCAGATTGATCCAGCTAGCCTCATCGACCGGCAGCGGCATTATCGTATGAATGGTTTCGTCTTCTGCAAGTGGCAGCAGGTTGATCATTGGCTTGCCGCGCGCCTGGGGCGTTGCCAGCGGCAAGCGCCATACTTTCAGCTTGTACACAAGTCCCTTGGACGAAAAGAACAGGACCGGCGCATGCGTGTTGGCAACAAACAGCCGGGTGACAAAATCTTCTTCGCGCGTGGCCATACCGGTACGGCCCTTGCCACCGCGCCGCTGCGCCCGATAGGTCGATAGCGGCACCCGCTTGATATAGCCCTTGTGCGTGACCGTCACCACCATATCCTCACTGGTGATCAGATCTTCGTCATCAATATCGTCCGGCGCTTCTACAATTAGTGAGCGGCGCGGGGTGGCAAATTCGTCGCGCATCGAGATCAGTTCTTCGCGGATAATCGCCATCACCCGTTCGCGCGAGCGCAGGATCGCCAGAAAATCCTCGATCTTTCCACCCAGCACTTTAAGCTCATCACCGATTTCTTCACGTCCCAGCGCCGTCAACCGCGCCAGTCGCAATTCCAGAATGGCGCGCGCCTGCGCCTCGCTCAGCCGGTATGTACCGGTGTCAGATACTTTGTGGCGCGGATCGGCAACCAGCATGACCAGCGGACCGACATCGCCCGCAGGCCATTCCACCGACATCAGCCCCTCGCGCGCAATGGCCGGGCTGGGTGCGCGGCGGATCAGCGCGATCACGTCATCGATATTGGCCACGGCGATCGCCAATCCGACCAACACATGCGCGCGATCGCGCGCCTGCCCCAGTTCATAACGTGTACGCCGGGTGATCACCACTTCACGGAAATCAACAAATACGGCAATGAATTGCCGCAGGTTCATCAATTCCGGCCGCTCACCAACCAGCGCCAGCATGTTGGCGCCAAAACTGGTCTGTAACGCCGTATGCCGGTAAAGCTGGTTCAGCACCACATCGGCCATGGCGTCGTGCCGCACCTCGATCACCACGCGCATGCCGGTACGATCCGACTCATCGCGCATTTCGGAAATACCTTCGATGCGTTTTTCACGCACCAGTTCGGCTATCCGTTCGATCAGCGTGGCCTTGTTCACCTGATAAGGCAGTTCAGTAATGATCAGCGCCTCGCGATCCTTGCGCAGCGGTTCAATATGCACCTTGCCGCGCATTACGACGGACCCGCGCCCGGTCTGATAGGCCGAACGGATGCCACCCTGCCCCAGGATCAGACCACCGGTTGGAAAATCCGGGCCGGGAATGATCTCCATCAACTGACTAACGGTTATGTCCGGCTTTTCGATATAGGCCAGACAGCCATCAATCACTTCGCCCAGATTGTGCGGCGGAATATTCGTCGCCATACCCACCGCAATGCCGCCCGCACCATTGACCAGCAGATTGGGAAAGCGCGCGGGCAACACAACAGGTTCGCGTTCCGAGCCATCATAATTGGGCCGGAAAGCCACCGTGTCCTTGTCCAGATCGTCCAGCAGGGCATGCGCGGGTTTCGCCATGCGCACTTCGGTATAACGCATCGCGGCGGGCGGGTCGCCATCGACAGAACCAAAATTGCCCTGCCCGTCAATCAGCGGCAGGCGCATGGAAAATTGCTGCACCATCCGCACCAGCGCGTCGTAAATCGACTGATCGCCATGCGGGTGATATTTACCGATCACATCGCCAACCACGCGGGCGGATTTGCGATATGGGCGGTTCCAGTCATATTTGTTCTCGTTCATCGAGTACAAAATACGGCGGTGCACGGGTTTTAGCCCATCGCGCGCATCCGGCAGCGCCCGCGACACAATCACGCTCATGGCGTAATCGAGATAGGAGGTTTGCATCTCCTGCTCGATAGCTATGGGACGAATATCATCGCCCGCCCCTCCGGGCGAATAGGGGCCGCCCTGCCCATTACCAGGGGGCTGGCTGGCGCCGTTTTCCGGATCGTTTTCTGGTGTGTCGGACAAGTTCTAGACTACCTGCCGCGCACGCGCGCTAGAGCGCGAAAGTCTTCAAAAAATTCGGGAATCGCAGAGGCTTTTTTCATGCCGTAATTTACGCTGAATCAGCATCCGTGCCTAGCGTTATTGTTCCTCTAAAATGACAATAAATTATACATTTTAAGTCACTACGCGTATCGCTGGAAACACCACAGAAACCACTGTGCCTTTTCCCAGATCACTATCGATATGCAATGTCGTCCCCATGCGTTCAGACAGCGCCCTGGCAAGTGGCAGGCCCAGCCCTACGCCGCCCCCTTTGATGGCGCGATCCGAATGCGGGCGGTTAAATACATCTCCCAGCACCCGTATGATCTCATTTGGCGCAATGCCAATTCCGTTATCAAAAACAGATATTTTCATGCCCCCAGCGTCAGTGCGCGCCGCGTCAAAATGAACCCGGCCACCTGCTTCTGTAAACTTTACTGCATTGTCTGCCAGATTTCCGATTACCTGACGCAAGCGCGATCCATCCGCGCGCACCATTGGCAGATTATCCGGAGCAATAATTTTCAGATCCATATTTTTCAGTCCGGCTTTTTCGGCCAGTGCGGCCTGACAATCCCGAAGCACCGCCAGCACGTCAACATTTTCAGACCGTACCGCCAGCGCACCACTATCCAAATGAGATAATTCCATTTAGCATGGTGAGCAAATGGGTCTGGCAGCGTTTCACGGCTAAGTTTCTGCAACTGCGTATTCAAAAAATGAAGGCCACTTGTGGAAACCAGAATTATTGTACCAAATATCAATAACCCTAAGACAAGCACCAGAATTAAGCGCGTCAACAAACCATGCCTGC
The DNA here is from genome assembly GCA_947085295.1 of uncultured Alphaproteobacteria bacterium. GTDB lineage: Bacteria > Pseudomonadota > Alphaproteobacteria > UBA11222 > UBA11222 > UBA11222. The sequence continues at coordinate 26,787 of CAMTVX010000011.1, forward strand.
CCACATCACCCTTAAAAGATGAACCATTTGAGTGATTGGATATCTGTGCCGTATTAGGCTGGCCGTCGCCATGCTGCTTTTTAGAGGATTTGTGCGACGAACCCAATAGTGAGTTACTGTCATTGATCGTTACGGAAACCATAGCATAGCCTTAGAAAGATTTGATTCAAAAGCGAGCAAATGCGCCTTTGTGCCCATTGTATCAATATACTTATTTTCCCCGTTCTGATCGGGGTTGATACTGAAAACTTACCCACCCTTGATCGCTGGAAGGAAAAAAACTTCGCTATTGGGCCTAATCGGATTAAGCCACGGATCGGGGATAATTTCATTGTCTATCGCAATGGCGCCCGCTTCCAAATGTTCCGCAATTCCGGGAAACATTTCTTCGAGTGTCCGTATAAGATGCCGCACATCCCTGACATCCAGATCAAAACGGGTTTGGCCGCCAGCGAACTGACGGCCAAACTCATCACTTAAAACAATACGCGCCATAACAGCGCCTACCCCCTACTTCTTTGCATCAATCGCCGCCAGAATTTTCGGCGGAGACATTGGTAGATCCATCATACGCGCACCGGTTGCCCGCGCAATTGCATTCGCAATTGCCGCAAGTGGCGGTACGATCGGCACTTCGCCCACGCCGCGCACGCCAAATGGGTGTCCTGGATTTGGCACCTCCAATATCAGCGCGTCAATCATGGGCAAGTCTGACGCAACAGGTATCCGGTAATCGAGGAATCCCGAATTCTGCAATCGTCCGTCTGCGCCATAAATATATTCTTCGTTCAATGCCCAGCCGATGCCCTGTGCAACACCGCCCTGGATCTGACCTTCGACATAGCTGGGATGAATGGCCTTGCCCGCATCCTGCGCCGCGACATAACGCAGAACGGTAACGCCGCCGGTTTCGGGATCAACCTCCACATCACAGATATGCACGCCAAAGGCAGGACCGGCACCACCCGCATTAATTGCGGCACTGCCAACCAGAGGTCCACCCGTGCGTGACGCCTTGGCCGCAATTTTTGCCAGCGACAGGGGTTTTTGATCGCCTGCGTTGGCGCCGGCAGGACAGGCGTGTCCATCTTCCCATTTCACGGCATCGACATCCACTTCCCACATGGCTGCCACACGCTGGCGGCATTGCAGCACGACATCTTCCGCCGCCTGAATAATCGCCATGCCTGTGGCAAAGGTCACGCGCGAACCATGTGTGATTTCACAAAATCCCACCGAAGATGTGTCGCCGACAATCGGGCGTACTTTGCTGTAATCAATACCCAGCACCTCTGCCGCCATCAGCGCCATAGAGGCGCGTGAGCCACCAATATCCGGGCTGCCTGTCATAATGTTGGCAGTGCCGTCTTCGGCGATATTCACAACGGCACTGGACTGACCACCCAGATTGAACCAGAACCCGGCCGCAAGCCCACGCCCCTGATTTGGGCCGAGAGGTATCTTGTTGATCGGATGATTTTGGATTGCCTTGAGACATTCCAGATTGCCGACCGCCTTGAGTTTCGGCCCATAGACCATCTGGGTGCCTTCCTTGCTGCCATTTTTAATCCGCATTTCCATCGGATCAATGTTCAGCTTCTGGGCGATTTCATCAATGACGCTTTCAACCGCAAAAGACGATAGCGGCGCACCAGGCGCACGATAGGAATAACACAGCGGCCGGTTGGTGACCGCTTCGTATCCTGCACTTGTTACATTCGCAAGCGCATAGGGGCCAAACGCTGCCATGCAGGCCGGACCTACGGGCGAACCTGGAAATGCGCCCGCCTGAAAGCGAAACTCACCAACGGCCGCGACCAGCGTGCCATCTTTTTTTGCGCCGATTTTAACATCCATCGACGAACCGGGCGCCGGTCCGGTCGCGCGGAATACTTCATCACGGCTCATGACAATGCGAACGGGCAGTGAGGCCTTGCGCGCCAACAATACTGCGGTCGGTTCAATAAAGACGATCGTCTTGCCGCCAAAGCCGCCGCCAATTTCCGCTGGCATTACGCGAATTTGCGCCGCTTCCATGTTCAGCAATCTGGATGTCAGCGCGCGCACCATGAAATGCCCCTGGCTGCTGCACCAGATACGGCACTGCCCGTCTTCACTCCATTCCGCGACAACCGCATGCGGCTCGATATAGCCCTGATGCACGGCCTTGGATTTGAAACTACGCTCGATGACAATATCCGCATCCTTGAACGCAGCTTCCGCGTCACCCAGCGCCATATGAACGCGCTGTACGATGTTAGATGGCTTGTCTGGTTTCGGATTGACGCCGGTCGTAAAAACATCATCATGCAACAGCGGCGCACCCGGTTTCATGGCATCGTCCACATCAATGACATGGGGCAGTACTTCGTATTTCACATCAATCAGCGCCAGTGCTTCTTCGGCAATCGCAGCGCTTGTCGCCGCCACCGCCGCCACGGCGTGACCGTCATACAGCACCTTGTCCCTGGCCATAATATTGGATGACAGATAATGGAAATTGACGCCTTCATCGCCGGGCAGAACCCCACGGTGCATCTGCGGAAAATCCTTCGACGTGACGACAGCCTTGACGCCTTTCAGCTTCTCTGCCTTTGAGGTGTCTATCGACAGAATTTTGGCATGGGCATGCGGACTGCGCAGAATGCGACCGGTCAACTGGCCGGGCAAATTCATATCCGCGCCATAGGTCGCGCGTCCGGTAACCTTGTCTACGCCATCCGGCCGGACAGGCCGTGTGCCAACCCACTTGAACGATTTACCTTCATATCCAGCCATTACTTTGATCCTCTCATGTCGGCGGCGGTTTCGAGCACCGCGCGGATGATTTTGTCATAGCCCGTACAGCGGCACAGATTTTCTGCCAGCCAGTAGCGCGCCTCGGATTCCGTCGGGTTCGGATTTTTTTCCAGCAACGCTTTCGCCGCCACCAGGAACCCCGGTGTGCAGAAGCCGCATTGCAGCGCTGCCGCTTCGAGGAATTTCTGTTGCAACGGATGCAGTTTTTCATCCGATGTCATGTTTTCGATGGTTTCGACGGAACGGCCCTGCATCTCAACGCCCAGCACCAGACACGAACAGACGAGACGCCCGTCCAGCGTGACACTGCATGCGCCGCAGTCGCCCGAAGAACAGCCTTCCTTGCTACCCGTCAGGTTCAGTTCATCGCGCAACACATCCAGCAAAGTCTGCTTGGGGTCACACAGATATTCGACAGCCTCGCCGTTTACCGTTGTAGAAATATGAAACTTGCTCATGCGTTGCTCCGTGCACGATCGCGTGCGATAATGGCCGCGCGACGGGCCAGAACCCCTGCGACCTTGGTTCGATATTCAATGGTTCCGCGTTTGTCGTCGATGGGCTTGCAGGCCGCTGAGGCCGCCGCCGCCAGTTTGGCCAGCGCCGCATCATCGACTTTCGTGCCGATCAGTGCTTTCGCCGCCGCATCCACCAGCAGCACGGTCGGCGCCACCGCACCCAGCGATACCCGCGCCTGCGTACATGTGCCCGACGCATCCAGCGTCAGATTGACCGCCGCCCCGACAATGGCGATATCCATTTCCGTGCGCGGGATCATACGCAAATAAGCGTCGCCAGAATTTTTGGCGCGAGGCGGCAGTTTGATTGCCACCACAAATTCGCCCTTCGCCAGCGATGTCTTGCCCGGCGATACGGGCACCTGCTCCACCGCAACTTCGCGCCGCCCATTCGGTCCTGCAATGACGGCAATCGCACCCGCCGCCACCAGCCCCGGGGTGCAATCCCCCGCCGGTGAAGCATTGCACAGATTGCCGCCCGGCGTGGCGCGGCCCTGTATCTGGGTGGAACCGATCAGCTCCATCCCCTCAACCACGCCCGGCCAGGCTTTCGCCAATTCCTTGTGCTCGCCAATTTCAGCGCCCGGCGCCGCCGCGCCAATTACAAAACCCCCGGCCGCAGTACCGGAAATCTGGCGCAACTCACCGATACGCTTGATATCCACCACCAGATCCGGCTTTGCCGCGCCGGTGCGCAGTTGCACCAGCAGATCGGTGCCGCCCGCCAACACCCTGGCATTGCCTTTGGCCCCTGCCAGCAATCCCACCGCCGCATCCACGGTGGCGGGGGCCTCATATTGAAATCCGCTCATTCTCGCTCCCTGCTTTTATTGGCACACGCATGTTCATGTGCTTATCTGTTGGAGAGCATTATAGACAATTTTGCGCTGAACGCTAGGGTGCGCTCAACACCCGCCCCACCGAATCGCGCCAGCCGGCGTAGCGGGCTTCGCGTTCCTCGTCTGACATGGCGGGATCAAAGCGGCGGCCGCTGCGCCAGTTTGCCGCCATTGCTTCGTAAGATGGATACAGCCCACACTGCACCCCGGCCAGTATCGCCGCACCCAGCGCTGTGGTTTCCAGAATGCTGGAGCGCTCCACTGGCAATCTGGTCATGTCGGCCAGAAACTGCATCGCCCAATCATTCGCCGCCATGCCGCCATCGACACGCAAGATGGCGGGCATCACCGCGCCCGCTTTGTGCATATCCGCCGCCATCGCCTGCAACAGATCGCGGGTTTGATAGCCCACCGCCTCCAGCCCGGCGCGGACAATTTCGGCCACCCCCGTGTCGCGCGTCATGCCCAGTATGGCGCCGCGCGCGTCCGCATCCCAATATGGCGCGCCAAGGCCGGTAAACGCGGGAACCAGATAGACGCGGGCATCCGGGTTGGCGGTAGCGGCGATGGCTTCGCTGTCCGCCGTGTTGGTCAGCATTTTTGCCCCATCGCGCAGCCATTGCAGCGTCGCCCCGGCCATGAAGATGCTGCCCTCCAATGCGTAACGGGTTTGCCCGCCGATCCGGTAAGCCAGTGTCGTCAACATCCGGTTGCTGGACGGCACACGCTGTGCACCGGTGTTCAGCATCGCGAAACAGCCGGTGCCATAGGTGGCTTTCAGCATACCCTCTTCCAGACACCCCTGCCCGATCAGCGCCGCCTGCTGGTCCCCCGCCACGCCGCATATCGGAACAGGCGCGCCGAATTGTTCATCCTTACACAGACCATATGCCGCATCACTGTCGCGCACTTCCGGCAGCACCTGACGCGGAATGCCAAACAGATACAGCAGCCGGTCATCCCAACGCCCACTATCAATATTGAACAGCAGGGTACGGCTGGCGTTGGTAGCGTCCGTCGCATGCACAGCAAAGCCGGTCAGGTTCCAGATCAACCAGCAATCCATCGTACCAAACGCCAGTTCGCCGCGCTTGGCACGTTCACGCGCGCCCGGAACCGTGTCGAGCAGCCATTTGAGTTTGCTGGCGGAAAAATACGGATCGAGCAGCAACCCGCTCTGCGCCTGCACCAGCGCCTCATGGCCGGCTGCCTTCAGGTCGGCGCACAGTTGGGCCGTGCGCCGGTCCTGCCAGACAATCGCGTTATATAAGGGAACACCTGTCTTGCGGTCCCACAACACCGTGGTTTCGCGCTGATTGGTGATGCCGATACCCGCTATATCGCTGGCCGATATCCCCGCCGTCTGCACCACCTCGCGGCACACCGCCAACACATCGGCCCAGATCACCCGTGCATCATGTTCCACCCAGCCGGGATGCGGAAAAATCTGCGGCAATTGCCGCTGCGCCATGCCACAGGGCCTTGCCTCCGCATCAAACAACATGGCGCGGCTGCTGGTCGTACCCTGATCAATGGCGAGGATGTAGGGTTTGGTGGTCATGCGCGTAAATATAAAGCCATAAAGCCAAAAAACCCTATATATTAGCAACATGGATATACAGATGAATAATTCCGCCACCACGGCACCCCTGATCGACCCGTTCGGGCGCCATGTCAGCTATTTGCGGGTGTCGGTCACCGACCGTTGCGACTTCCGCTGCGTCTATTGCATGTCCGAGGACATGACATTCCTGCCCAAGCGTGATCTGTTAAGCCTTGAGGAGCTCGACCGGATGTGCAGCGCCTTTGTGGCGCGCGGCGTGGACAAACTGCGCCTGACCGGCGGCGAGCCACTGGTGCGGCGAGACATTCTATGGCTGTTCCAACGGCTGTCGCGACATCTGGACAGCGGCGCATTGTCGGAACTGACCCTCACCAGCAATGGTACGCAAATGCCAAAATACGCCCGCGATCTGTATGCCTGTGGTGTGCGGCGGGTGAATATTTCGCTCGACAGTCTGGATGCCGATAAATTTCAGGCGATCACACGCTGGGGCAAACTGGATCAGGTGCTGCGCGGCATCGACGCGGCGCAAGAGGCGGGCCTGAATGTCAAACTCAACATGGTGGCGCTTAAAGGCATGAATGGCGATGAAATACCCGCCATGATCCGCTGGGCGCATGGCCGGGGCATGGACCTGACATTGATCGAGACCATGCCGCTGGGTGATATTGACGGCGACCGCACCGATCAGTATCTGCCGCTGTCCCAGGTGCGCACCGATCTGGCGCGCGAGTTTACGCTGGAGCCGCTGGCGCACCGCACCGGCGGCCCGGCGCGCTATGACCGTGTGGCCGAGACCGGCGGCATGCTCGGCATGATCACCCCGCTGACGCATAATTTCTGCGAATCCTGCAACCGGGTACGCCTGACCTGTACCGGCACACTATACATGTGTCTGGGCCAGGACGACGCCGCTGATCTGCGCAGCCCCCTGCGCCGCGACGCGATCGACGGCACCGGCGACGCGCAACTGATGGCCGCACTGGATGAAGCGATTGGCCGCAAGCCCAAAGGCCATGATTTCATCATCGACCGGCGCGGCGAGCGGCCCGCCGTCGCCCGGCATATGTCCGTGACGGGGGGGTAACGCTTAATTGGGGACAGTATATAGTTAACTAGTCGATAGCTAAGCACATATCAATTTCGCCCGACGATGCCCGACTTGCCGCCAGCCTGACGTCGCCACAGCCCGGTACGCACCCCGGCGAGATCGTTTTGCGAGGACTGTCCTATTGCCCCGGCGTGCGGCTAATCATTACCCCGGTGAATGGCCATGACATACCTCTGTTCTTTGATGTCACACATACGTCGCGGGTGGCGTTTGTGGTCAACGCCTTACCGCTTGGCCCCACCACTCAAAGTCTGATCGCAAAATATGGCCTGACCCGTGCCGAGGCGGAAGTTACGCTACTGCTGCTTGATGGCGCGAAGGCTACGCAAATCGCTACACACCGCGAAACCAGCACCGGCACGGTGAACACGCAGCTCAAAAATATCTACGCCAAAACCGGTACCGATGGTCAGGTGGGCCTGCTGGTCAAACTACTGGGGCGCTGATCAGACGCGAGTCACTTACATTCAGGCGATCAGCGGTTGCAGTGCCTTGAAATCATCGGTTCCGGCGCGCTCCAGCCATTCGAACACCGCCATTTCTGTGGTGATGACGGCGCCGCCTGCGTCTTCGATGCGTGAAAAGGCATGGCCCATGCTGGATTGTTTACGCGATGCCACTGCGTCAGCGGCAACAAACACCGTGTACCCCTGATCGCGCAGCTTTAATGCGGTTTGCAAAACGCAAATATGCGCTTCCATGCCGGCGATTACGACCTGCTTCTTACCTAAAATCTTCAACCGTTCGGCAAACCCCGCATTAGCGGGACAGGCAAATTCCACCTTTTCCACCGGGCCGTCAGCGGGCATAAACTCCGCCAGTTGCGGCACGGTGCGACCCAGACCGCGCGGATATTGCTCGGACACCAGCACCGGCACCCCCAGGCGTTTGGCGGCCTGCATCAGAATCCCGGCATTGCGGACGGCCTCGGCGCCGCCATCAAACATGGCAGGCGCCAAGCGTTCCTGAATGTCCACCACAATCAAACAGCTCTGGTTTTTGTCAAGTAACATGGCCCGCTCTCCTGTTTTTTAGCAATGGGCGATTGCAAGCCCCACAACTGCCTTCTATTCTATGACCCAAGTATAACCATAAACTGGGAAGAATCACATGGCAGGAATTCACGGCGGCAAACTGGCGGCGCGCGCTCTTAAACAGGCGGGTGTTGAATGCGTCTTCACCCTGTGTGGGGGCCATGTCATGGCGATCTATGACGGCTGCATGGACGAAGGCATTCCGGTCATCGACGTGCGCCATGAACAGGCCGCCGTACACGCCGCCGACGCCTGGAGCAGGCTAAACCCCGGCAGCATCGGCTGCGCGGTTTTAACAGCAGGTCCCGGCGTGACCGATGGCGTCACGGGTGTCGCCAATGCGTGGCGCGCCAATTCGCCCATTCTGGTGATCGGCGGGCAAGGTCCGTTCAGCGCGGCGCGCAAAGGATCATTGCAGGAAATGGACTGTGTCAGCATGATGCGCCCGATCACCAAATGGTCGGACGCCTGCTACGACACCAAACGCATTCCCGATTATATTGAAATGGGCGTACGCCACGCCACATCGGGCAATCCCGGGCCGTCCTTCCTGGAAATTCCAATGGATGTGCTGATGGGCAGCGTCGCCAGCTTTGACGATGTGCGCTTCCCGACCTATCGCCCTACGCCGCAAATGCTGCCGGATGAAGAGGATTGCCGCAAGGCGCTGGAGATCCTGTCGAAGGCCAAGCGCCCGGTGCTGATGGCGGGAACCAGCGTCAAATGGTCAAACGCTTCGGGGCCGCTGAATGATTTTCTGGCGCGCACCAACATCCCGACTTATGTCAATGGCATGGGGCGCGGCACGGTGCCGCCGGGGTCCAACTATCTGTTGAACCGTTCGCGCAAGGACGCGATGAAAAATTGCGATGTGTTTATTTGCGCAGGCGTGTTGCTGGATTTCCGTCTGTCATTCGGTAATTCGATTCCCAAGGGCGCCAAGATCATTCAGTTGGATATCGACAACACGCTGATCGGCACCAACCGTTCGGCGGATGTGGGCATTGTCGGCAATATCGGATCGTCATTTAATTCGATCGTCAAGATGATGGACCGGGAGAAGATTACGCTGAATTTCTCCGGCTGGCTGGACGAGCTCAAACCCATCGAGGCAAAACTCGAAGCGGAAAACGAAAAGAGCCTGAATTCCGATGAAAGCCCGGTTGATCCGCTGCGCATGTGCCGCGAAGTGCGGGATTTTCTCGCCAGCTATGACAAGGAAGTCATCCTGATCGGCGATGGCGGCGATATTGTGGCGCAGGCCTCCAAGGTGCTGCCCATTCCCGGTGAAAATGGCTGGATGGACCCCGGCCCGCTCGGCACGCTGGGCGTCGGTATGCCGTTTGCGCTGGCGGCGCAGGCGTCAAAGCCGGATAAACGTGTACTGATCATTTACGGCGACGGCTCGTTCGGCCTCAATGGCTTTGAATATGACACCGCCGTGCGCTTTAATCTGCCGATCGTTGGCATCATGGGCAATGACGCCGCGTGGGGCCAGATGGCGCGCCCGCAGGCCAGCACCTATGGCGCCAACCGCATGATCGCGACGACGCTGAATTACACCCGCTATGACAAGGTGGTCGAGGCGCTGGGCGGACACGGCGAATATTGCGAACGCCCGGAAGAAATCCGCCCCGCCCTCGCGCGCGCGTTTGCATCAGGCAAACCCGCACTGGTCAATGTGAAGCTGCGTCAGGATTTGACGACGGGGATGAAGGGCAGCACGTACGTTTAGGGGGGTCAAAACGTCCTCCGATTAGATTGAAGTCCAGCCTCCGTCGTCTTTGCGAGGAGCGAAGCGACGTGGCAATCCAGAGTCACAAACACAGGCCTTAGCGTGAGACTCTGGATTGCCACGCTTCGCTCGCAATGACGATGCGGGTGTTACTGTTCAACTAATTGCAGAAAAATTTAGGGCCGCGTCAAAACCATGTCGCGGCCTTCGTTGTCCCCGGTGCGGCGGAAGCCGAATGCCGGCGACGTCTGGCGCGCGTTATAAAGTTTCCAATCCGCGTGCGGGCCATTATGCTTAGGCCATGAATTACTGGTTCTGGCTGCTCATCATCCTGATACCTGTCATCGTCTTCTGCGTGAAGCCGGAGGCAAGCATGTGGCGGCGCATGGCGCGGCTATTGCTGGCGATAGCCATTGGTTACGTATTAGCCAATGTCGCCCTTCATTGGGGAAGATCGCAGGACTGGAAAGCGTATCAGGCATGTCAGAGCCAATTCGAAGATGGCGACATCCGGCATCATAGAGAATGCCCAGAAATAGACATTGGCGATGGGGCGAGTAATGCCTTTTATCTCTTATTCGGCTGGATTCCAGCTGCTGCTTATGTTGGATTTTGGGAGCTTATCTGGCGAAGGCGGTATCGCCATACTATCCGCGCTATGTGCAAGACATTCAAAGGAAAATGGGCGAGCAATGCGCTGATTATCTTTTCTGTACCTGTGTGGCTTTATATACTTGCTGTTGTGGCACTCACAATCTATATGGCCGGTTGCAACTGGCTGTACCCTAACGGGGACCATTGGTTTAGTCCCAATGACAAATGTTGGCTTGGCAAATAGATAATGCCGTAGCCGCGAACTGTGCCAGCCTCTCACTTTTCATCAGGCTTTTTATACCGGCTATCGCTTTCATTTAGCTTGGCTTCAGCCCGCAATGCGGTTTGCCATTGCCCTGTGATGGCGTAAGCTCCGCCACCACCATCAGTGATATATCGCACTATTGCTGCAACCATTGCTGGATCGGACGTCCCATAATACCCTTGCCTAAGCCCTACAGGGTCCGTGTAGTCATCATCAAAGAAATATTCGACAGTTCCATCTATCTTCATCACTCCATTTTTTTCAGAAACATCGAAAGTTTCCCATTCTGGTTTGGAATCGTTTACAGGGCTGGTTAGGGTTTGATACGCAAATTCGCTCTCGCCACGCACATAGGGTTCAGCGGTGCACCGGCAGCCAAAATCCTCTCCGGGGTGGCGGGTTGGCGGCGGGTTGTCCCAGGCGAACAGTTTTCCATTATTCGCCGCATGCGCGGCGCGCACTTTGTTGTCGCCCCGTGTGCGCCAGATGTAATGGGTGGTTGGATGTTCTTGCAATGCCACCTGCTTTAAGGACCGATTCTATCGGCACACCTTTCCTGAGATACAGGTTGAACGCCTTTTTATAGGCTTGAGTGTGGACGATATCGGGGTAGGACATGGCGGTTTCCTGCACGGAGAAAAGCGTGTCCCCCTTGTATAGGAAATTAATCCGCATGTCAAGAACAAAATAGCAACACAGCTAATTCAAAACTCCAGCACCATGCCATCATACCCCGGCACGACGCCTTCGGGCAGTTCGCGTAGCAGGGTCTGGTAATCCAGATCGATGTGCAGGTTGGTCAGCACGGCGAGTTTTGGTTTGACGCGCGCGATCCATTCCAGGGTGCGCGCCAGATGCGCATGGGTGGGATGCGGCGTGTAGCGCAGCGCATCCACGATCCAGCATTGCGCGCCGCTGATCGCGGCAAAGGCTTCTTCCGACAGTCCAACGACATCCGGCGTATAGGCAAAATTTCCGAAACGATAGCCGACGCAATGCGCGCCGCCATGATCGACCTCAAACAGCCTGGCCTCAATAACGCCGCCCGGCCCTTCGACCGTTGCGGCGCCCTTGATCAGATGACCGTTCAGGATGGCGGGGTACGAGCTGCCTTCGGCCTGCGAAAAGCAATAACCGAAACGCGCATTCAGTTCATCGAAAGTAATTTCATCCGCATACACATTAACGCGCTTGCGCATGTTCATCACCACCATGCGCAGATCATCAATGCCATTGGCCTGATCCGCATGCGAATGCGTATAGAGCACGCCATGCAGATGGCTGACCCGCGCCGCCAGTAATTGTTCACGCATATCAGGCGAGGTGTCGATCAGCGCGTTGGTGTCACCGCGCTGCACCAGAATGGAACAACGCAGGCGGCGGTTGCGCGGCTCCTCCGGGTCGCACACGCCCCAGTCGCCGCCGATGCGTGGCACGCCGCCCGATGATCCGCTGCCCAATATGGTGACTTTATGTCCGGGCATTGGCGCGGTCCGCTTTGCTGAACAGGGTGAAAAAATTATCCGTGGTGCGGGCGGCAAAATCTTCGCGCGTTTCACCAAAAAATTCTGCCAGATAACGTGCTGTATCGGCGACGAATGCTGGCTCATTACGCTTGCCCCGATGCGGCATGGGGGCCAGAAATGGTGCGTCAGTTTCGACCAGCAAACGATCAGACGGAATCATGCGCGCAGTTTCGCGCAAGTCCCGCGCGCTTTTGAAGGTCACAATGCCCGACAGTGAAATATACAGCCCCAGATCAAGTGCGGCCCGCGCCAGTTCCGGCCCCGCCGTAAAGCAGTGAATGACGCCGGGAAATGCCCCCTTCCCGGCCTCATCGCGCAAGATTTCAATCGTGTCTGCATCGGCGTCGCGGGCGTGCACAATCAGCGGCAATCCGGTTTCGCGCGCAGCCTGAATATGCGCGCGAAACGATGTTTTCTGCGCGGCGCGTGAGCCATGTTCGTAAAAATAATCCAGCCCGGTTTCCCCAATGCCTATCACCTTTGGGTGACCGCTCAGCAAAACAATGCGTGCACAATCAACGGCGGGTTCATTATCCGCCTCATGCGGATGAATGCCCACCGAACAATAAATATGATCAAATTTATCGGCGACAGCGCGGATGCGTTCAAATTCACTGATCCGTGTACAGATGGTCAGCATCATGCCGATGCCCGCCAGTGCGGCGCGGCGCACCACATTGTCCATTTCCCCGGCAAAGTCCGGAAAATCCAGATGGCAATGGCTATCGACCAGCATCCGGCTCAGGCCTTCTCAACATAACGCGGGAAAACCCCGGTAGGCACGGGCAGCGCAACACCAGACACCAACCGGTCCCCCGCGCCAAGCGCCGCAAAATCACGCTTGTCCGCAGCTATTGCCAATTGATCGAGCAGCGCCGCCGCACTATGCGGGATTACCGGTTGCGCCAGAATGCACACCTGGCGCACAATTTCGGCCGTCACATACAGCACCGTCTGCATACGCGGCAGATCCGTTTTCGCCAGCGCCCAGGGGGCCTGTTCGGCAAAATACCGATTGGCGTCGGCAACAATTTTCCACACTTCACCCAGCGTCAGATGAATGGCCTGAACCTCCATATGCGCGCGCGCCTTGTCCAGCATCGCATCCGCCTCGCGTAGCATCGCGCTATCCGAATCGCTCAGGGTGCCGGGCGCCGGAACCGCACCACCACAATTTTTCGCAATCATCGACAAGGATCGTTGTGCCAGATTTCCCAGATCATTAGCCAGATCGGCATTGGTGCGGTTAACCAGTGATTCATGCGAATAATTTCCGTCGCTGCCAAACGGCACCTCGCGCATGAAAAAATATCGCACCTGATCAAGGCCATAGCGTTCCACCAGATCGAGCGGATTGACTACATTGCCGAGCGACTTTGACATTTTTTCGCCCTGGCTTTGCAGGAACCCGTGGCCGAACACCCGTTTGGGCAGCGCCACCCCGGCCGACATCAAAAACGCCGGCCAAAAGATGGCGTGAAACCGCACAATATCCTTTCCAATAATATGAACATCGGCGGGCCAGAATTTCTGAAATTTTTCGCCGTCGGGATAGCCGATGGCGGAAATATAATTGGTCAGCGCATCGAGCCAGACATACATTACATGTTTCGCATCATCGGGAACCGGAATGCCCCAGTCAAAACTGGTGCGCGATATGGACAAATCCTTCAGCCCGGATTTAACAAAACTCACCACTTCGTTGCGGCGCGTATGGGGCAGAATAAAATCCGGATGCGCGTCATAATGCGCCAGCAATTTGTCGCCATAGGCTGACAGGCGAAAGAAATAACTTTCTTCCTCCACCCATGTCACCGGCGTACCCGTAGGCGCAAGCTTCGCGCCGTCCGCCGCTTCGCTTAGTTCATCCTCGCCATAAAACGCTTCGTCACGCACGGAATACCATCCGGCATATTTGCCAAGATAAATATCGCCCTTTGCCGCCATCTGTTTCCACAGATGCGTGACGGCCTTATGGTGGCGCGGCTCGCGCGTACCGATAAAATCATCATTGCTGCAATTCAGCAGCCGGACCATTTCGCGAAAACGTGGTGAGTTACGATCAGCCAGTTCACCCGGTGAAATGCCTTGCTTGCGCGCGGTTTGCTCCATCTTCTGGCCATATTCGTCCGTACCCGTCAGAAACATGACATCATACCCATCCAAACGCTTGAAACGCGCCAGCACATCGGTTGATATCGCCTCATAGGCGTGGCCGATATGCGGCGGCCCATTGGGATAGGAGATTGCCGTGGTAATATAAAAACGCTTCGCCAATGTTCAGGGTTCCGGTTTGCTGGGCCTAGCGGCGTTGCGCCGTATCGGCCAGTCGTGAAAAAATGCTCAAAATCACCTGTTTGCGACTTGAATTTACGCTATCTGCGCGCCGCAGCAGGGTGTTGATGTTTTCCCACACCTGCGTCCATTGATCAAGGGGCGCGGCGGCGAGCAGACGCTGCATCAACGCCCCTTCACCCGCCACACGATCCGGCGGCATACTGCCAAGCGCACCCAGGCGAACCATCCGCGCCAGCCACGTGGTCAGCATTTCCATCATGGTTTCATAGTTTTGCCCGGCATTAACCCGCGTCAAGCGGTCCCCCAGCGCATGCAGCGCAGCCAGATCCGGCTGTGGTAACGCCATTAACAGCGTAATCATTTCCCGAAACAAATCCAGCCCGCCATCGCGCGCCAGCGCCAGTGCGCTGCCAGGCCGGCCTTGCGCAAGCTGCGCCGCAAGATGCAGTTCTTCCTTGTTTAATTCCGGAAAATGCGCGGCGATGACCTGCAACAGATCCGTATCATTCAGTGGACTGAGCATCAGTTTGCGGCAACGCGAGCGAATGGTTGGCAATAGCCGTCCCGGCGAGTGGCTGATCAGCAGAAATATCGACTGCTTTGGCGGCTCTTCCAGAATTTTCAGCAAGGCGTTGGCGGCGGCAATATTCATGTCATCCGCGCTGTCCACAATACAGACGCGCCAACCGCCCTCGCCTGCACTCAACGAGAAAAAATCAAATGCCTTGCGCACTTCATCCACCGGCATGACGCCCTGAATGCGATCCGTCTTGTCAACGGGACGGCGCAACAACAACAGATCAGGATGCGACAATGCCATGACTTTTCGAAACACTGGATCATCCGTTGCAATCGCTAAATCTGGCGGCACCGCCCCCCCCGCGCCATGCTTCAGCAATGTACGCGCCATGCGATAGGCCAGCGTGGCCTTGCCAATGCCTTTGGGGCCACACAAAAGCCAGGCGTGATGCATCCGGCCGGATGCTATCGCGCTGGCTGCTTGCGCCATAACCTCGTGATGGCCAACGATATTTGATGTTTCGCGCGGATGTGGAAAACCTTCCAGCCGATCAGATTCAATGATGTCTGCGCTATCGCTGGTGGGGCGTCTGGCCATGATGCCCCCGGTTAAATCCCAAGCCGCGACGTGAGCGCAGCAAAAATTGCGCCGGCCACCACTTCTGGCGCGGGCGCCGCATCAATCAATACGCAGCGCGCCGGTTCACGTTTGGTAATCTGCAAAAAACTGTCGCGCAACCGCTGATGAAACGCCGTTCCCAGACTTTCAAAGCGATTTTCCGCACCGCCGCGCAGATGCGCACGCGCCAACCCCTGTTCAACCGGAATATCCAGCACCAGCGTCAGATCAGGAACCGGACTATCCGCATCCAGCGCAATCGCCGCCAGCCGTTCAATGGTTGCGCGCCCAAGACCGCCCGCCTCACCCTGATACGCAAAAGTGGAATCGGTAAAGCGATCACAGATCACCCAGTCGCCACGATTAAGTGCGGGGATAATGGTTTCACGCAAATGCGCACGCCGCGCCGCGAATAACAGCAGGGCTTCGCTCATCGCATCCCAGCGCGCCCCATCGCCCTCTACCAGTAATGTACGAATGCTTTCTGCGCCGGGCGCGCCACCTGGTTCGCGTGTGAGCACAACCCCAAATCCACGCTGCTGTAACGTTGCCTGCAACAAACGCGACTGAGTAGATTTGCCGGTCCCCTCACCGCCCTCCAGGGTAATAAATTTTCCGCGAGATGGGGCCATGCCAGTATTCCGTCTACGGATTAACCGCTGGACGCCCCCCATAAAAGATAATTGAACGCCGCCGGAATTTTTCCAAAAAATCCCAGTTTTTCAACGGCTTCTCCCGCCACAACGGGTACAGTTACCGGCTGCATTCCGGTGGCGGTGAATGTCACAGTTCCCACTTGCGCACCTTTGACCACTGGCGCCGCCAGCGGGGTCTGATACACCAGCTTGGCCTGCATGGATTTACGCGCCCCCCTTGGCAGGGTCACGCGAATATCGCGGGCGGCAAGCAATGGAATTTTATCCGCCGCGCCCAGCCAGACATCCGCCTCTTCCAGTTTTTGTCCGGCGCTCAGCAGCGTAGAAGTCTCAAAATCATTAAAGCCCATGGTCAGCAGCCGCTCTGCCTCAATGCCCCGGCGCTTGTCGCTTTCCAGGCCCGTGACAACCACAATCAAACGCCGTCCGTTGCGCACCGCCGAACCCGTAAGACCATAGCCGGCTTCTTCTGTGTGCCCGGTTTTCAAACCATCCGCACCGGGATATGAATATAACAGGGGGTTGCGATTACCCTGCTTGATGCCATGCCAGGTAAAATCCATTTCTGAAAAAATGCTGTAATATTGCTTGTGGGTATTGATCAGATAGGCCGACAGTGTCGCCAGATCGCGCGCTGTCATCATATGTTCAGGGTCAGGCCAGCCCGACGCATTACGAAATTCAGAATGGGTCATACCGATTTCGCGCGCCCGTTCGGTCATCATGCGGGCGAAGTTGTTTTCATCGCCGCCAATTCCTTCTGCGACAACGACGCAGGCGTCATTTCCCGACTGCACGATAATGCCGCGCAACAGATCCGCAACAGGAATGCGCGCACCCAGCTCAACAAACATTTTTGATCCCTGAATTCGCCAGGCACTTTCAGAAACCGGAAAGCTATCTTCCATTTTCACGCTGCCCTCGGCCAGCTTGTCAAACAGCATGGCAATCGTCATCAGCTTGCTCATGGAGGCGGGCGGCATCAGCGTATCAGCATTTTTTTCAAACAACACGGCGCCCGTTTCGGCATCGACCAAAATTGCCTCGCGCGCCGCCGTTTCAATTGCCTGCTGCGCGTACAGCGGGCTCGCTGGTCCAACCACCGCTACTAACAGGATCAGAAAAAGATATCTACGCATGCCGCCACCCATCCTATGAAACCTGTTAATCCACAACAATCTGCGCGCCCTGCTGACCCGCAGCAATAATGCGCGTCAGCGTAGCATCGGCAATCTCAACCGTCGCCAGCGGCCCCGTCCGCACGCGATAGAACGCCTTTCCCTCTATAACGATCGGGCTAATCTGAAAGCCCGGGTCCGCGCGCAACAACCGCCCGCGCAATCTTTCGGCATTCACACGATCCCGAAAGGAACCCACCTGCACATACATATTGCGGGTTGCCGGAACCGGACGAAACTCAATCTCCGGCTCCGCCTGCTTTTGCGCAACGGCGACAGGCTCCTTTCCTATCTCGATAGGTGCCGACTGAACTTTTGCCGGTGATGCAGATTTCGCTTTTGGATCCACGACGCTGCCGGGTAATACCTGACTGCTGACGCCAGACGAAGGCGCTGCGGCAACCAGGGTTTTTTCTTCCGCGCTGGTGTGCGGTCGCGCCGCAACAAATGCACCAGAGGCGCCGCCATCCAGTATCTGCACACGCACGGGTGCCGTACCCGCCCCGCTGAACCCCAGTAATTGTGCACCACGTCGCGACACATCAATGATGCGTCCATTCACAAACGGCCCACGATCATTGACCTTCAACACGATGGAACGACCATTTTCCAGATTGGTCACCCGCACACTTACCGGCATCGGCAGCGTCTTGTGCGCCGCCGTTAGCGCATTCATCTCATACACCTCGCCATTGGCCGTTCGCTTGCCATGAAAATCCTGTCCATACCAGGATGCCAGGCCGGTTTCGTCATAATCGGGCTGTTCGCGGGGATAGTACCACACCCCGGCCACCTTATAGGGTTGGCCCACTTTATAGACCGGCTTGGGCGCGGGCGGCGGCGGTTTTCCTGCACAGCCGGACAGTACAAGTGACAAAACCGCCAGTGTCGCAAAACATGCTGACAAGCGAAAAACACGCACAGGATTATCCGCCTCCTATTCGATCAGACAGGGCGCCTACAGTGAGCGCATAATAATGAGCGCAATTATAGCGCAGAATGGATTCGTAATTACCATACACGATGAACGCGGGCCCGCCCGGTGCTTCGGGTAATGCCAATGCTGCCTGTAAATTCTGCGCGGGCAAATTGTTCCCGTCGGTCCGGCGCACGCCCTGCGCCTGCCATTCCTGCAATGAACGCACCACGCTTAATTGATCCATGGCGCGACAGCCGGATTTTCCTGTGCGTTGCATCTGTGGCAAAGCGGAAATCATTTCCGGAGAAAGCCTTACTTCGCGTCCCCAGGTCTGCGCGTCCGACCAGCCGTGGCTGGCAAGATAATGTGCAATCGAGGCAAACACATCGCCATGATTATTCCAGATATCGCGCCTGCCATCCCCATCCCAGTCCTGGGCAAATTTCATATAGCTGGAGGGCATGAATTGCGGTTGCCCCATTGCCCCCGCCCAGGATCCCATCAGATCGGGCACGTCAGCATATCCCGCATCCAGCATGCGTAGCGCCTGCATCATCTCGTTGCGAAAGAACGCCGATCTGCGCCCGTCATAGGCCAGTGTCGCCAGCGCAGGCATAACCGGCATCGTGGGTTTTACCGCACCATAGCGGGTTTCAATCCCCCAGATGGCAAGGATAAAACGGGGCTGAACACCATATTTCGCAGCAACCGCCGCCAGCAGCGGGCCATGCTGCGCCAGCTTTCGCTGACCCGCCGCAATATTCGCCGGGGTCAATACCCGGTCCCGATAGGTTGCAAATGCAAGCGTGAATTCCGCCTGGTTCCGGTCACGCGAAACCACTTTTTCCACCGGCCGCACATCGCGCAGGGCCGCTTCAATGATGGCCGATCGAATACCCTGCCCGGCCGCTTCTTTTTTGAATTCCGCGAGCCATTTGGCAAAGCCCGGATTGCCTGGGGCAGCAGCAGGTTTTGTCATCTGATCAGGCCGATCAGACGCAACAGATGCCCCGGCCTGTACAGAACGCTCATCCGCACATGCCGCCAGCACCAGCATCACCAGCGAAATTAGCCCAACAATGCGCTGCATGCGCGCTCCTGTAATACCCGAATCTTCCATATTTTCCTATGAATCGCTTGTGCCACGGGCCGGGGCCGGACGCAAGTGGATGCGCCCGAAGCCAACGCCAGGTTCATGACTTGATGCCCCGGCGCTAGCCATGTATGAAGGCAGTTAAACCAGCAAATTATCGTGCAAATCGCCTATGGATGGGTGGCCGAGTGGTTTAAGGCACCGGTCTTGAAAACCGGCGAGGCTTCACGGCCTCCGTGAGTTCGAATCTCACCCCATCCGCCAACCCCCTAAATCGGACCCTCAAAATGCGGTTTGGTCCACTGGTGGTCCACTTGGAAACAAAAGATGGCGAAAAGTGGTAATTAAGAAATCAGATGGACAGACCAAAACCGAACAATTCTTGTCGCGAGTGTGCGATAGGACTTTTCTCAGGCTATGGTCGTATCCAAACCCCTTCAAATCGGATGGTAAGGAATTATGCGATTTAATCGCAGTTTTTGAAAACCATGTATTCCTCTTTTTTGATAGAGAAAGCCGCAAATTTGATAATCCTGAAAAGGATATACAGTTGCAATGGACGCGATGGGAAAAAGAGGTGATTCAAAAACAGATTACCACCGCACATGGAGCTGCACGCTACATTGCGGAATATCCAGACAAACTATTTCTGGATCAGAGTAAAACGACCGCATTCCCCATTCCAATCCCCTCAGGAAATATCAGCATTCATAAAATCGTTGTTGCCCATGGAGCTGAAGAAGCATGTAAGAATTTTTCCGAAGACAACATTTATGGAAGTCTAGCAATCACTTACTCCGACACCCCATCTGGGGTCGATATGCCATTTCTTGTACGCTTAGATCGCAACAACCCAGTACATGTTTTTGATAGCCACAATCTTGAGATCATTCTTGGTGAGCTCGATACATTCTACGATTTCACGCGATATCTGATAGAAAAAGAAGATGCGATAAAACGCTACGATTATCTCTCTTACTGCGGTGAAGAGGATTTACTCGCCCATTATTTCCTAGGTTACGACCCTAAAGAGAAGCGATACTGAACCGCCCCGGGATTGCCGGAGGCTATTTGGTTTAAGTTACGCGGCCATGGGGATTTCGTCCAGCATGGCGTAATAATTTTTTTCAGCCTCAGCGGGCGGGATGTTGCCGATGGGTTCCAGCAGCCGCCGGTGATTGA
>CAMTVX010000012.1:0-14401 GCA_947085295.1 uncultured Alphaproteobacteria bacterium
CCATTCGATGGGAAGCTCCAGCCGGTCGATCAGCGCCACAGTGGGATGAAACGCCTCTGGCGCGGCGTCTTCACCGGGGATGAGCACGACTTTCTTGGAATTGCTGTTATTCGCCATCTGTTTATTTCCTTTGCGCGATCAGGCCACAAGATTAAAGGCGCGCACCGCATTGTCCCACAGAATTTTGCGCTTTGCGTCTGTGGAAATCGGCTGATCAGTAAGGCTTTTCATGCCCCAGGGAAAAGTTCCGTCCGGGTGCGGATAATCGGTGTTGAACAGGAAATAATCCTCGCCCACCAGATCTATGGCCGCGCCCAGGGTGCGTTCGTCGCCACGCGCCGCGACGAAGAAATTCTGTTTGAAATATTCCGTCGGCGTCCTGTGCATGTGCGGATGTTCCGCCTTGCCGGAAAAATCATAATGCTGTTCCATGCGTTGCAGCCAATAGGGCGTCCAGCCCGCATCCGCCTCGACATGCACAATGCGCAGTTTGGGAAAATGCTCGGCCACGCCAAACCAGATCAGCCCGGCCATCGCCGACATTGCCTCAAACGGATGTGACAGAATATGCCCCGCAGTATGGCTTTCCATACGGTCACCGAACGATGGAATACGTGGCGATCCGCTATCATGCAGGCTAAGGGGCATGTTCAGCTTTTCCACCACGTCCCATAGCGGCCAATTATCCTGATGGTGCAGGCCGCGTCCGCATATCGGATTGGGCCGCACATAAAATGACACTGCGCCATTGCTTGCGGCGCGTTTGGCTTCTTCAATCGCCAGATCGGTTGCCTGTAGTGGCAGCATCGCCGCCCAGCGCAGGCGTTTGGGGTCTTTGGCGCAATATTCCCGGCTCCAGTCATTATAGGCGCGGCAAATGGCGGCCAGCAGTTCGGGATCCTTGAATTCCCGGCCCAGTATTTGCCCGCCAATTGTTGGATACATGATCTGAATATCGACGCCCTCCTCGTCCATATCCATCAGGCGGCTTTCCGGGCTGAATTTGGTATCGCGGGCGCGCTTGAAACGGCGCATGGCCTTGTCCACAGCCTCCAGAAATTCCGGCGCGTGCATGGGATAATGGCCTTCTTCCTCAGGCGGTTGCACCGGTTCGCCTTCCACGCAGAAATATTTCTTGCCCTTATATTCGCCGGGTTTCGGCTCGCGCCCCTTGAACGGCGTATCAATATAGTCCGACCAGACGGCCTGATTTTCCATCTGGTGGCAATCGGTATCGACGATTTTGTATCCATCACGCATGGCGCATCTCTCCCATCTGCTATTTTTATTAAGGCTCATTTCATAGGTGTGGGTTAGGGTTGTCAAGCATGTCAGGAAAGTGCGATGCTCCAGAGCGGGGGCGCAAGGTTAATTTTTGAGGATATTATGGTCGGCACAGTGGCGGAGCTAAAGGAAAAGTATTTTGGTGCTGATCCACATCCCAACAGCATTTTTGAAGATACCGTTCTAAAACATCTTGTCCAATCAGATACAGTTTTGGACATTGGCTGCGGTCGCACCGCGCCTAACCTTAAGCGGCTGCGGGGAAAGGTGGCGCGACTCATTGGCATAGAGTTGGTGGAGTTCACCCCGGAGACCAAATCCATGCCTGATCTCGAGCTGTACAACAATGACATGGCGAATCTCAAAAACATCGCTGATGACAGCATCGATCTGGCTTACTGCCGCGCTGTTATGGAACATATTGATCAACCACTTGCATGCTATCAGGAAATGTACCGTGTGCTGAAACCCGGCGGACGATTTGTATTTCTGACGGCGAATATCTGGGACTATGCGTCAATCATTGCCATGATTGTTCCCAACGCCTTGCACCCTATCATCGTCAATCGCACGGAAGGTCGTGAGTTGGAAGACACATTCCCAACCCGCTATCGCACTAATAGCCGCAAAAAGATTGCACAGCTATGTCAGGATTCCGGTCTGGAAATTGAACATTTCTCTTATCTTGGACAATATCCGAACTATTTCATGTTCAACCGGTATGCCTTTTTGTTAGGTTCAAAATATGAGCTTTTCCTGCGCCGCCATCCATCATTGCACTGGTTGCGCGGCTGGATACTGGCGGTAATAACCAAACCGCGTTAGACTCCCCCCTTATTAACGGGAGCCGAGAATATCATGGCGCACAAAACCTGGCTGGAAGTTGCTGTAAATGGCCCGTGGGGCAAACGGGTGCAGCCGCATCTGCCGGTAACCGTTAAGGAAATCGTGGCTGACGCGCTGGCCTGTATCAAGGCAGGCGCTGCGATCATTCATTTTCATTCCTATGATGAAACCACGGGCAGGCAGAAAGACGACCTCGAACTTTATGCCGCCGTCGTCGGGGGTATCCGCGAACATAGCGACGCCATTGTGTATCCGACCCTGCCCGCCGATGAAAAATCTGATATTGCAGGTACGAAGGGCGCGCCTGACAGATTTGCGGCGCTAAAAGAGCTGGCGGACCGGGGCCTGTGCGAATGGGGCGCACTTGATCCCGGCTCGATGAATTTTACGCATGAGCAGGATTTGAAGGCGGGCCGCGAGGGATTTCTGTACACCAACACTGCCGCCCATGTGCGCGCGGGTTTGCGCATTTCTGCCGAACATGGCGTGCCGATGGCCTATGCCTGTTATGAACCGGGCTTTATCCGCATGGGCGCGCGCCTTGCCGCAGAACAACCCAAAGCCGGACAGCCGATTTACCGGCTGATGTTTAGTGATCATTTCACTTTCAGCTATCCACCGCGCGGTTATGCGCTGACTGCGTTCCATGAACTGCTGAAAGAAGAAGCGCCGAACGCGCCGTGGATGATCGCCGGGCTGGATGTCGATCTGACGCCGATACTGACGCAGGCGGTGGCATTGGGCGGGCATGTGCGCGTGGGGCTGGAAGATGCGTCCCATGGCAGTACGAAAACCAATGTTCAGATCACCGAGGCGGCTGTAAAAGCCATTCACGCCGCAGGCGGCACGCTGGCCACGCCTTCAGAAGTGCGCGCCACGTTACAGGCGGCGCGCAGCCCATCCTAACCATGCCAATTGAATTGTTGTGGTTTGCGATCAGCCGTGGGGGCAATCTTTATATTCACGATTGCGAACCCCTTGAACGCCATCGCCGCGTCCAGCGCAGGGCCTAGCTCGGCGGCATCCGAAACATAAAATCCCGCGCCGCCGAATGCTTCGGCAATTTTTTCATAGCGCGCGTTGTACATCAGCGAATGCGGCGGCAACGGCTTGTCCGGTTTTGGATCCGTCACGCCGCCGCCAATGCCGCCATTATTGATAATAATGACCTTGATTGGCATGCCATAGCGCGCAGCAGTTTCCAGCTCCATGCCGGAAAATCCGAACGCCGAATCGCCCTGTACCGCAATGATCGGACGGTTTGGATGAACGGCCGCCGCCGCGATGGCAAAGCCAAGACCGATCCCCATCGTGCCATAACTTCCGGCGTCGAGCCGGGTGCGGGCCTCGAAATTCGGCATTTGGGTGCGGCCAATATCCATCGTATTGGCGCCTTCGCCGATAATGATGGCGTCGCGCGGAATGCGGGCGCTGATATCCTTGTACACCCGGTAATAATTCATTGGTGAGCTGTTATCGGCAATCATCGGCGCCACCGCCTTTTGATTTCCGGCGATTTTTTCGGCAATGGCGGCGCGCCACGGCGTTGCCGCCGGATAAAACCATTGCCGTGATTTCAGGGTCTGGTTGATTTGCCCGACAATGGCTTTGCCGTCGCCAACCAGGGCTACTTCCGCCTGCCGGTTATTACTGATTTCCTCGGCGCTGATATCGAGCTGCACCACACGCACATCTTTGGCAAAGCGCGGCGGCAGGCCGAAATGCAAAATCCAGTTAAACCGCGCACCCAGCAAAAACACCACATCGGCTTCTTTCAGCGCATGCGAACGCGCGCCGCCCACCGACAGCGGATGATCGTCCGGCACCACGCCCTTGCCCATCGGGGTGGCGAGGAACGGCACCTGGGTGCGCTCGATAAACTGGCGCACTTCGTCCTCGGCGCGTGACCAGGCCATGCCTTTGCCAACAATGATCAGCGGATTCTTGGCGCTCTGCAACACATCCAGCGCCGCTTCGATGCGGTCCTGCGGCGCAAGGCTGCGCGGCGGTTCGGCAACGGTAGAGGCAGACGGCACGTCGGCTTCATCTATTTCGCCCGAAATCACATCATCGGGCATATCCAGATACACCGCGCCGGGCCGTCCATACAGCGACTGGCGAATGGCCTGTTCGACATAAAACGGAATTCGTTCCGGGCGCTCAACCGCATGCGCATATTTGCACAGCGGCGACGCCAGCATCACCTGACGTTCTTCCTGAAACGCGCCCATGCCATTTTGATGCACACCAGAGGCGCCGCCGATCAGGATCATCGGCCAACAATTTGATTGCGCATTGGCAAGCCCGGACAATGCATGGATTACGCCGGGGCCGGAAACCACCAGACAGGCCTGCGGCCGCCCGGTCATATAGCCCGCCGCCTGCGCCGCATAGCTGGCTGATTGTTCGTTGCGCATGCCGATATAGGTAATGCCTTCGCGCTGCGCGGCGATGGCTATCGCAAACACCGGAAATCCGACAATGCCGAACATATATTGCACGCCCTGCTGCTTCAGCGCACGCGCCATTATTGTTGCACCGGATACTTTTGCCATCCTAGTTTTCCCCTGCTATCACGCCGTCGCTCAATAACGCGGCAATTTCTTCTTCTTTAAGTCCCAGTTCAGTGCGCAGCACTTGCGCCGTGTGCTGGCCTGCCAACGGGGCAGCGACGATTGGCACATCGGATTCCGAGAGGCGGATCGGAGAGCGCATCATCATAATTTCACCCTTTTCCGGATGCGGCACTTTTTTGAAAAAGTCGCGCGCAATGAGGTGCGGATCATTGAACATTTGCGCTGTATCAAAAGTGGCGCTGCACGGCACGCCCGCCTCGCCCAGAATTTTCATGACTTCACGATTATCACGCTGCGCCATCCATGCGCTGATAATGGCTTTCAGCGCCACATCGTTTTTAAGGCGCTCTGCTGGATTGGCATAACGCGGATCATCCTTCAGTTCCGGGTGGCCGATCGCATCACACAGCGCATGCCACATGCGCGGCAGCACGATCAGGATGACGGCATAATCATTCTGCCCGCCGCCCTTGCAGCGGTAGATACCCGAAGGCGGAAAGCCATCATGGTTGCGCCGGGGCGCTGGTGCGGCATCGGGGCCCCAGTACTGAGCCGTCATGGTACGGATGAACATGGTCATGACTTCATGCATGGACAGCTCAATCACCTGTCCCTTGCCGGTGCGCTGCTGCTGTACATACGCGGCCACAATTCCAAGTGCTGCATGAATACCGGTACCGGTGTCAGCGAAGGACGCGCCCGGCGGCATCGGCGGCCCACCTTCCGGACCGGTCATCGAAAACACGCCGCTTGCCGCCTGGGCCAGCGGATCGAAACTTTTATACTCGCTATAAGGCCCGCTCAGACCATAGCCCTTGATCCGCGCATAAATCAGCCTTGGGTTAAGCGCCCGGAGTATTTCTGGATGCAGATTGAGATTTTCGACTACGCCAGGCCCCTGATTTTCAACAAACACATCAAATTTCGGGATCATATCCAGAAGTAACTGGCGGCCTTTTTCGGTTTTAAGATTAATCGCAATACCGCGCTTGTTGGCGTTGTAGTTGAGAAAATACTGGCTGTCCCCCGGCCCTACGCCCAATACCCTGCGGGCGATTTCGCCGCCTGGCGGTTCCAGCTTCACCACATCGGCGCCTAGCCATGCCAGCATCATGGAACAACTGGGGCCAGCTTCCCACTGTGTAAAATCAAGCACACGCATGGTCTCTAAAGCAGGCATGGGCACCTCCATAAAAATTTCAGGCCATTCAAGCCGATCAAACAACCGCAACCGACCCGGATAGTCTAGCATCGTGGCAGGCCACCCCGTCCAGTGCTAATTTACGACACCGGGATTTGACCATTTTGAAAGAGGTTACTGCTGTACGGTCAGCCCTGCCCCGGACGTTGGGACAATCAATACCGAACAAGGGGCCGCCGTGACGAAGCGCACGATGTCTTCTAAGGCCCTGTCCGCATTGAATAGCGTGGCCGGTGCGATAATCAGGCCCACATTCATGCCGCGCAGATTTTGCGGCCCTGTATAATTACGTTCAATAACAATTTCCTGTTTCATGGTGCGGGCGATTTCCTGCGCCAGGTGAACAAGATTTCCGTTTCCACTACCGGGCGGTTCCAGCAGCACGACTGGCCCGCCAATAATCTTGCGGACGGGTCTTGCACCACGCCAGGGGAAATCGGCGGTGCGCAGCAAAAGCAAATCCCCCGCCTCAGCCTGCGCAATCAGCGCGTGTATCAAATGTCCACGAATGGTACGAAAGCTATATTGGCATTTCGTATGTTCGGCCAGTTTGCGCAGGGCGGCGTGCATCTGCGTGGCAATGGCGCGTAATTCGCCCTCCATGCTGGCGGAATCAAGATTGCGGGTCTGACGGCTGGACGACAATATTTCGGTTGAGAATGGCAACCGCGCCAGATCCAGCAATTCCTGATCCTCAACAAACACACCGGCAAGCTCCACCCCGGCCACCTGCGCGACTTGCGCCGCAATATTGAGTGCACTACGACATTCCACATAATGATTAAAGCCGATCAGCAGCCGGTGATAAGGCGGTTTGGCAGGTGTTTGCGTCGTGCGGCTCACGGGCGTTCACCTGTATCGCCATCCGCAGATTTTCGTGACTTGGCGAAGGCGGCAAGGCGCGCGGCCACACGGGCATTGATGCTGCCGTCAGGATAATGTCCATCGTCCTGACGCGCGCCAGCCGGAATGCCTGTCAACACTTCGATGCCCTGATCAATGCTATCAATGGCGTGAATGTGAAAGCGCCCATCGCGCACCGCATCCACCACGTCCTGGCGCAACATCAGATGCTTTACATTAGCGCTGGGGATCAGAACACCCTGAATGCCGGTTAGCCCACGCGCCACGCAAATATCAAAAAAGCCTTCGATTTTTTCATTCACGCCGCCAATGGCCTGCACATCGCCATGCTGATTAACCGATCCGGTAACGGCGAAGCATTGTTGAATCGGCGCTTCTGCAATTGCAGACAGCAGACAGTATAATTCAGCCGAAGAAGCACTGTCGCCATCCACACCGCCATAGGATTGTTCGAACACCAGACTGGCGGTCAGCGCCAATGGACTGTCCACACCAAAGCGTTCGCGCAGAAAGCCGGACAGGATCAACACGCCTTTGGAATGCAGCGGGCCACCCAGTTCCACCTCGCGTTCAATGTCCAGCACGCGACCCACGCCAATCCCGATGCGCGCGGAAATGCGCGTGGGTCGGCCAAAACTCAAATCGCCGATGGACAATACGCTAAGACCATTGATCTGGCCGATGCGTGCACCGGCTGTATCTATCAGCACAATATTGCGGGTAATAAATTCCTGGCTTTTTTCGCGGATGCGCCCGATGCGTTCTTCACGCATATCCACCGCCTGCTGCACATGGGCCGCACTGATTAATTCCGTCCCTGCCTTGCCCGCCCAGTAATCCGCCTCGCGCAGCAAATCGGTGATGTGCCCCATGTGAATGGAAAGTTTTTCTGCATCCGACGCATGGCGTGCCGCCTGCTCAATC
The DNA here is from genome assembly GCA_947085295.1 of uncultured Alphaproteobacteria bacterium. Lineage (GTDB taxonomy): Bacteria > Pseudomonadota > Alphaproteobacteria > UBA11222 > UBA11222 > UBA11222. The sequence goes on from CAMTVX010000012.1 coordinate 7,696, forward strand.
ATCCGTGCGGCTCCATCCGGATCCAGATGGCGCACAGACTCAGCGCGGCAGATGGCCGCCAACTGCGCCGCAAACGCATGTTCGGATTCCGGTGTCCAGTCGACATTGTCTTCCATTTCCACAACTGTTTTGAACAGGCCCTGAAATTCCGGATCATGCGCAGACAGCAGATAATAAGTCTGTGCCTCGCCAAACAGCACCACTTTGGTGCGCAAAGGTATGGGTTCCGGCTCCAGCGAAATTGTGCTGACCAGAGAGAACATGTCGGCGGGCGATTCAATACGTGTCTCACGGTTCCACAATGCACGTTTTAACGTATCCCAGGCAAAAGGCTGCATCAACAATGCGCGGGAATCGAGCAACAGATAACCGCCATTGGCCCGATGCAGCGCGCCCGGTTTGATCAGCATAAAATTGGTAACAAGCGCACCCATCTGCGAAATATGCTCTACCCGCCCGACCAGTTGCTGTACGGTGGGTTTACCCTCATCGACCACCGGCGCACCTTTGGTTTTGGAATTATCAACGATCAAATTGGCTTCGTAACGGTGAAACGGATTTCCCGGCAGATTTTGCGCCATGCCATCGCCAGCCTGTAGTGCGCCGCCTGGCAGTTCCGATGCTTCCTGCATTTCCTGCGACTGCACAAACATCTGCACATTATTAATGATATCCGCCTGCACCAGATCCAGATATTCGCGCACTTCGGATATTTCTGAAAAGGTTGCGCGCGCTTCATCCATGATTTCGCGCACAGCGAAATTGGCGAATTCACGGTTAAGCTCACGCAGGTTTTGACGCCGTTCCTTTTCAAAGCCTGGCATCTGCTCGAACGTATGCAACATGCCGCGTTGCAGTTCCTGAATATCGCTTTCGATTTTTTTGCGTTCGGCCTCCGGCATGGCCTCGAATGTTTCCGGTTTCACCAATTCATTATTGCGCACCGGCACAAGGGTAATTCCGGCGGGTGTGCGTACGACCCGAATGGATTTCTCCAATGCCTGTTTTTCCAGAGCGGCAAAAGCCTCCTGCTGGCGGCCCTGAATTTTTTCATCAACGGTGTGCCGACGCACACGATATTCCTCGCCTTCAAAAATTGCCGGAAGCGCAGTGTGCAATTCCTCGACCATTTGCGATAGCGCGTCACGAAGGCGCACGCCCTGCCCCGCTGGCAATTCGATAGCGTTAGGTTTATAGGGGCTCGCAAAATTATACACATAGACCCAGTCGCTGGGGGGCGGCTCGGTTGCGGCACGCTGTTCCAGCAATTGACGCACCAGCGCGCGTTTGCCGCTACCCGGTTCACCAAGCACAAACAGATTATAGCCCTCACGGGAAATATCGGCGCCAAACGAGACGGCGTTGATGGCGCGGTCCTGCCCAAACACCTGGCCGGGCGCGGCAAGCTCTGCTGTGCTGGAAAAGCCGAGGCTGCCGCTTTCGCAGGTGCGGCGCAACTCCCCGGCTCGCAAGGCCCCGATACGCTTTTCGATATTACTGCTTTGGTTTTCCATGTGATTATAGTCCCTTACTTTTGAAAGTCAGGATATGATCGGGATCAAGCGCCGCAACTAATCTTATGCCGGAGAATACACCATGCTAACCCCGATTACCGAATATGTCACCGCCAATGGCCTGCGTTTTGAGGTGGATATGTGCGGTAGCGGCAAGAAGTTGGCACTGTGTCTGCACGGCTTCCCGGAGCATGCTTATTCCTGGCGGCATCAATTGCCGATGCTGGCGGAAATGGGCTATCTGGCATGGGCGCCGAATTTGCGCGGCTATGGCAACACATCCCGGCCCGTTGGCGTGGCGAATTACGCCATGCCGCATCTGCTGGCGGATGTGGCGGGAATCATAGACGCATCTGGCGCAGAAGAAGTCGTGCTCATCGCCCATGATTGGGGCGGTGTGATTGCCTGGGAATTCGCGTTGCGCAACATCCGCCCGCTGAAGCGACTGGTGGTGATGAATATTCCGCATCCCAAAATGTTTGCGCGCGAAATACGCACATGGGCGCAACTGAAGCGGTCCTGGTACATTTTTTTCTTTCAACTGCCCTGGCTACCGGAATGGGCGCTGGGACGCGATGGCGCAAAAGGCATCGGCGAGGCGTTTCGCGGCATGGCGGTGGACAAATCGCGGTTTCCCGACGCGGTGCTGGACGTGTACAGGCGCAACGCCTCACAGCCCGGCGCATTGACAGCTATGATCAATTATTACAGGGCGATATTCAGGGGCGGGGCCCAACCCGAACAGCCCCGAATTCGGGGAAAGCTGGATGTCCCGACCCTGATGATCTGGGGCGAACAGGACACCGCACTGGGCAAGGAACTGACCTATGGCACCGAAAATCTGGTCGAAGATTTCACTATTCACTATCTTCCGGGGGTGTCGCACTGGGTGCAGCAGGAAGCGCCGGAAAAGGTAAACGAAATTTTGCGGGGATGGCTTTCGCGCTAACCTGTTTTAAGGCCGATCCTGGCTTGCGCACCGGGGCATGTCCATGTATAACCCCGTTCCTGACCCATCATTACAGCCTGATCTGCGGCCACAGGCCCAGACTGCGCTGCCAGACCTAGCCCATGAAAGTAGCAAGCCCATGAAAAAGGACATTCACCCCGATTATCACCCCATAACAATTGTGATGACCGACGGCACCCGCTATCAGACGCGGACAACATGGGGCAAGGCTGGCGACGAATTGAAGCTGGATATTGACCCCACGACCCATCCCGCATGGACTGGCGGCACGTCACGTCTGGTGGATTCAGGCGGCCGGGTTGGGCGTTTCAACAAGAAATTTGGTAATTTCGGGCTTTAATTCGGCCCGTCGGCCCACCAGACAATACAGGGCTATTCACAGTCCCTGAATGCCCTGTTGACGATGCACCTTTGCGTCGGTGTCCCGACCCCAAAAAAAAGGCCACGCATTCAGCGCGGCCTTTTTATTTTGTATATTAGACGGTCTACCGCACGCCCAACCGGCGGATGGCGTCCGGGGTATAGCGTTCTTCCGTCAATTCTTCGGCATTCCAGCTAAGCTGTGGCTCCTGATTGTAGAAGCTGTCGACCAGATAACGGCTGGCGTTCAGATCGTGGGATACAGCGCCACTGCGGTCGCACACCGGAATTTCGTAATAGGTCATCGCGAACTGCTCCTGCGCACGCCATAATTTACCGCGCGCGTCATATTGTGTTGCCTGCACCACAAACCAGCTATCTTCCTCCACCCAGAACTTGCGCTTTGGATAGATGTGCCGGGTTTCAGAGCGGACATTCGCCTCGAAAACATGCGCGCGCTGCAATTCGTAACGCGGATAATCCTGATTCATGTGGCCACCAGCGATAAAAATATCCTTATACGGAAGTTCTTTCTGCGCCAGTTTGTAGTTGTTAGCGGGCATATAGGTTTCCTGACGGCCGATATAGGTCCAGTCATACCGGTCTGTGGCGCCGTTAAAGCCGCCAAACGCGTCTGTGGTCTGCAAGCCGTCGCTGTTGGAACCCGGATTGTCATAGGCGATATTTGGCGCACGGCGCACACGGCGGGTGCCGGGACTGTAGACCCATGCCTTACGCAGGCCCTGAGTAAGGTTGATGGTGTCATGCACCAGAATCACATTGCCTGCGCTGCGTGCTGGCGCGATGGTGTTGGAGATGTATTTGAACGAGATGTTATCAAGCTCAGCGACGTCTTTCAGTGCGGGATTCGAAAAGCTTACATACCCTTCGTTTTGATCCACATAGGTCGTAAAATCGCCGGTGCGGGTTGGCGCCGCAAACACCAGTTGCCGTGTGAACTTGAAATTACGAAACTTCAGCTTGTGGTTCCACATGATTTCCTGCGAAACGCTGGGGATCGGGAACACCGTCGAGCGGATCGCACCGCTAAAGCCCGAACCATCCGTCGAGATGGCGCTGTTCAGCGCGTTGTTCTTCAATACTTCGTACACCGCCGCTGGCTGTGCACAAGAACGGTGTCCCGGATACACATTCAGTTTATAGGTTTCCGGATAGGCCGCAAGCAAGGACTGCGACATTTCGCTCAAATTCTTTTCGTACTGCGCCTTGTTTGCGCCAGTGATAGTCAACAGGATTTTATCATCTGCATACGGATCAGGGTGACGGTCGCCAACCTTATAGGTGACGTTTGAGGGCGGCGATTGCAGGCCACCGTCCCATGCTGGAATCGTGCCGTCCTTATTGCCGGACTTCTGTGACCCCATTGGCGTCAGGTCCTTGCCAAGGCGGTCTGCCACCTCTGCCGGAACACCCGCTAATGCCGCTGAAGACACCAGCACTCCTAACGCAGATGCAAACAGTATTTTCTTCATGATCATGTCGCCCTTCCTTCCTTTGGTTTTTTTTTCGTCTTTCTGTTGGCGCCTGGCTTTTTGCATTGTGCGCGAATCGTGGCGTTATGCATTTGCTCCAGACAAAATTGATTAATATGTGGATATTGTAGTAATATTAATTATGGTATCAAATATAACTTAAAATACGGTTGTTAAAGATATATTTTGGAGTTTATTTAAAAAATTCGCGCGGCGACCCGTTTGGGCCTGCGACTAAACAGGGCTCACGCCCCTGGCGCTATTGCAGTAGCCGGGTAAAAAGTGGGGCGATCAACCCCTGCAACTTTTCCGGTGAGTAGCGCCCCGGTTCACTAACTGCGCGTATCCCCAGGCCGATAATCTGGTTCAACAACATATCCGCGAGCTGTGGCGGATGGGCTTGCGGTACGATGTCGCCCGCCAGTTGGGCCTCGCGGATGCCCTGTACCAGCATCTGGCGCAACTGGTCTGGAAATACCGCATGCGCCTGTGCAAGCGCTGGTTCTCCCGGTAATACCCCCAAAAACGCCACCCAGACCTGCCACGCGGCAAGGCCTTCTTTTGTTATCGGAAGCGCCGCCATGACGGCGGCCTCAACACGGGCCATGCCCGTGCGACCTGCGGTAGCAGCAACAATTTCATTGCCCAGGACCGTCCCGGCTGCCTCCAGCGACGCCAGCAGCAAGGCCTGTTTTTCAGGAAAATAGCGCGTGACAAAGCCTGTGGTGAGGTTCATTTCGCTGGCGATGTCTCGCAGGCTGGCATGGGTTATACCGTCCCTGGCAATCACGCGCCAGGTGGCGTCAATGACCTGCTGCCGACGATAGGCATTGGCAAGCTCATATGCCCCTGCTCGCCCAGCGTCTGTATTTGGAACAGATTTATTCACGGGAATTGTCACGAATTTCTCATCGCTGGCTTGTGGGCGGGCTTGAGGCCCATAAAACAGGCTAGTAACAATTACAATTGCCGTCAATACAATAACAATGGAAATAATCCACGGGCGAATCAGCCCTCCCCAAAAGGTGCGTATATATTTCATGCCATTTTTTTTATAACAAATAATATTTCAGCTAAATATGCCCGCAAACTAATGCACCAGACGCAGCTTAAAGGGTTTGGCCGCACCCGTTAACGCATTGAATGGAATACGAAAATAGGAAACACCATTATTGTCCGGCGCAGGTGCGGCCCCCCCTGCCATATTGAATTGCAGCGCCTGAAAATAATGATCTGGCTTGGAAAGACCCCGATCGCGCCGGGTGCGATAGGCGACAAAATCCGCCTCCGCCACATCGTGCTTGATATGCACGTTTTTCTCCATCTGAAGCGCAATGGTGGTTTCCCAGGCGGGCGAACGGCCCTTATGTTCCGGGTCATGCCCCGGAAAGATGCGGGTTTCCGGCGCCAATCCATAGATCGCCCGGATTGAGCGGTACATCTCCCCGGCATCCCCACCGGGCAGATCAGCCCGCGACGTGCCATTGTCCGGCATCAGCAAGGTGTCGCCCACAAAGGCGGTGTCGCCGACCAGAAAGCTCATACAGGCCCCGCTATGCCCCGGCATGGCATAGGCGCGGGCAGGAATATCACCGATGTTGAACCCCGCCCCATTTTCGAACAGGCGGTCAAACTGGCTGCCATCACAGGCGAAGTCCGGCAGATTGAACAGCCGTGCCAGTTCTGTTTGCACCCCGCACACCCCTGCCCCGATGGCGATCTGGCCGCCCAGCGCCTCGCGAACATGGCGTGCGGCGGACAAATGGTCCTCGTGCAGATGGGTTTCCAGGATCCAGTCAATCACCAGCCGTTCCTGTTTGACATATTCGATAATGGCGTCCACCGGGCCGGTATCGGTCAGGCACCCGCCAGCGTCAAAATCCAGCACCGGATCAATCACCGCTGCGCGTTTGGCCTTGTGATCAGACACCACATAGCTGACCGTCTTGCTCGGCTCATGGAAAAAGCCCGTTACGGCAAGAACTTCATCTGACATTTTCTATTCCTCTTAGGCCCAAACTGCTTATTGGCGTGATAAAGCGGTTTTATCGCATGGAAATCAAGCGCGTTAACTTGCCCGATTCCCCCCAATAGGATAGTACTCAGCCGCAAATGAGCAAAGACACAGAATTCCGTCCCAAAGCACGTAAACCGCGCGGCCTGCGTGATCAGTTCGCAGGCGATGTGCTGGCGCGCCACAATGCCCTGGAAGTGATCCGGGGGGTTTATGAATCCTATGGCTTTGAGCCGCTGGAAACCTCGGCGTTTGAATATGCCGATGCGCTGGGCAAGTTTCTGCCCGATGCGGATCGCCCCAATGCGGGTGTATTCGCGTTGCAGGATGATGACGAACAGTGGCTGGCGCTGCG
>CAMTVX010000013.1:0-2708 GCA_947085295.1 uncultured Alphaproteobacteria bacterium
GCGGCGTCGGCATCCATCGCCTTGTTGTGGGCGTCACTATCGAGAAGAACCGAGGCCTCATTGGTCATCACCTCCTTGAGGATGGCGGCGATCGACTTGCGCTTGGCGAACCATTGCCGCCGGATCTTCGTCAGCAGCCTGGTGGCGTCCGTCTTGTCGAGCATCACCGCGCGCGTCGCCCAGCGATAGGCAAAGGCGAGCCGGTTCATCTCGTCGAGAATGCCGGGCGTGGTTGCGGTCGGGAAACCGATGATCGTCAGAATGCGCAGATGTGCGTTGCCGAGGCGCGGCTCAAAGCCGCCGGTCAGCGGCTGATCCGCCAGCAGCGCATCAAGGTGCATCGGCACTTCGGGGACGCGGACGCGGTGGCGTTTGGTCGAGATGGTGGCGTGCAGATAGCTCAGCGTCCCGGCGTCATCGAGCCAGGCGCTTTCGGGCATGAAGCCTTCGATCAACTGCAAAACGCGCGCCGTGCGGTCGATGAAACCGCGCAACGCCTCGCGCGCGTCGGCGCCATCGGCGCGCTCACGGCCTTCATAGAGGAAGCGCTCGGTTCGCGCCGCATCTTCGGCTGGCGGCAGATAGAGAAACGTGAGGAAGTAGCTTGACTCGAAGTGGACGCCTTCTTCCTCGAATTCGGCTTTGCGCTCGGCATCAACCAGCGCCGACGCCGCATCCGGAAAGTTGCTCGCCGGATAGGAGCCGACCGGATGGCGCTGCGCTTCGACAAACACCGCCCATCCGGAGCCGAGACGGCGCAACGCATTGTTGATGCGGCCAGCGACCGCCACCAGTTCAGCGGGCACGGCGCTGTCGAGGTCCGGTCCGCGAAAGCGCGCGGTGCGCTGGAACGCGCCATCCTTGTTGAGAACGACGCCTTGGCCAACCAGAGCGGCCCAGGGCAAAAAATCAGCGAGACGATTTGCCGGACGGCGATATTCGGTGAGGTTCATCATCGTACGGCCTCAGACGGACAGATGGCCGGGAATGCGCAGATGGCGGCGCACCACGTCGACGAACAGCGGATCGCGTTTGGCGGCCCAGACCGCCGCGAAATGCCCGATGCCCCAGATAACGATGCCTACCAGCCAGAGCCGCAGGCCGAGCCCGACCGCCGCCGCCAATGTGCCATTGACGATGGCGACCGCACGCGGCGCGCCGCCAAGCAGGATCGGCTCGATCAGTGCGCGGTGGACGGGGGCGGCAAAGCCCGGAACGTAAATGCCCGTCTCCATCAGACGAGGACTCCGCCGCCGAAGGAAAAGAACGACAGGAAGAAACTCGATGCGGCAAACGCGATGGAGAGGCCAAAGACGATCTGGACCATTTTGCGGCCGCCGCCGGAGGTGTCTCCAAAGGCCAGGGTCAGGCCGGTGACAATGATGATCATCACGGCGATGATCTTGGCGACGGGGCCTTCGATGGATTGCAGGATCGATTGCAACGGCGCTTCCCAGGGCATGGAAGAACCCGCAGCATAGGCGGCGGACGAAAGCGATAGCATCACGAAGCCAGCCGTAACGGCCGTGGCGATGTGACGGTGGATGCGTGAGGCGTGGCGGATCATGGCTGGTCTCCTTGATGGTCTGGTATTGCTGGGGAAAGGGAATAGTCGCCCGCCGGGCCGAGCCCGTTGACGCTGGCAAGCTCAGTGAGACGGCGCGCAGAACCGCGCCCGTCAAGCACCGCGACGAGGTTGATGGTCTCGGCAATCAGGGCGCGCGGGACGGTGACGACGGCTTCCTGGATCAGCTGTTCAAGCCGCCGCAATGCGCCGATAGCGCTGCCGGCATGGATGGTGCCGACGCCGCCCGGATGGCCGGTGCCCCAGGCTTTGATGAGGTCGAGCGCCTCGGCGCCGCGCACCTCGCCAATGGGAATGCGATCAGGACGAAGGCGCAGTGAGGAGCGGACAAGATCGGATAGCGAGGCGACACCGTCCCTGGTGCGCAGCGCCACGAGGTTTGCTGCTGTGCATTGCAGCTCGCGCGTATCCTCGATCAGCACCACGCGGTCGGCGGTCCTGGCGACCTCGGCCAGTAGCGCATTGGTGAGCGTGGTCTTGCCGGTGGAGGTGCCGCCGGCGATGAGGATATTGCGGCGCGACACGACAGCAGACCGCAGCACCACGGCCTGGCCAGCTGTCATGATGCCAGCCGCGACATAGTCATCGAGTGTGAACACGGCGACGGCGGGCTTGCGGATCGCAAAGGCTGGCGCCGTCACGACCGGCGGCAGAAGCCCCTCGAACCGCTCTCCGGTCTCGGGCAGTTCCGCCGAGACGCGCGGTGCGCCAGCATGGACCTCGGCCCCGACATGATGGGCGACGAGGCGGATGATGCGCTCGCCATCGGCCGGTGATAGCCGTTCCCCCGTATCGGACAGGCCTTCAGACAGCCGGTCGATCCAGAGCCGCCCGTCCGGGTTGAGCATCACCTCGACGATTTCCGGGTCTTCCAGAAACCCGGCGATGGCCGGGCCAAGCGCGGTGCGCAACATGCGCGCGCCGCGTGAAACCGCCTCGGATTGCCGATGAGAAACCGCCACGCTCGTCCCCGTCTGTTGAGGCCGCTGGATGAGCGGCCCTTTTGCCGAGGATGATTAGAAGAGGCAGTAATGGTGTTAGTGAACCGCCCCGGGATTGCCGGAGGCTCCAACTCATGAGTAAAACATGAATAGAAGGAGCCACTATGAGCAAGACAACGAAC
>CAMTVX010000014.1:0-14370 GCA_947085295.1 uncultured Alphaproteobacteria bacterium
CACCCCGGCCTTGTGCCGGGGTCCAGGAGTCACACGGGAAAGCCTGTGTTTGAGGCCCTGGATCCCGGAACAAGTCCGGGATGACACCCTGGGGGATGCTTCCGTCAAATAATGAAACGGTCTAGGCCGCAAGCGCCGAGTCAACGGCCTTGCCGATTTCATCCATCGTAAAGGGTTTCAAAACCACATCATGGATCAGCTCATCCAGATTATAGGCGCGCTGACGTTCCGCCGAATAGCCGGTCATCATCAGAATACGCATGTCCGGGTTATCGCGCGCCGCCTTTAGCGACAAGGCAATGCCATCCACAACCGGCATCACAATATCCGTCAGCAACAGATCATAACGCGCGGTCGAGAGTGCCCCAAGCGCCTCGGAGCCATCCGCAACAGCCATCACCTCATGCCCTTTGCGGCGCAGGGCAATGGTCAGCAACTCCCGAACGGACTGTTCATCTTCTGCTACAAGAATTTTTGCCATAATGGAAATCGCTACCTGTTAGGTGTAAGCACTGTTGGCCCGCGATTCGCAGCACCAACACTAACCTTTTAAAGGGGCAAACCTTAACAGCGCGTTAACACAGGTAAAAAAACATACAATCTTTCTGTTAACTTCAGGGCGCGAAAGTAACTTCCAGATTGCGTGCTTCGGCGGGCGGATCCGCCAGGCTGGTTTCAAATTGTACTTTGGCGCCCGGGTCCAGCATGGGGTCAGGCAATTGATAGGTCCATTGGAAAATGTCCCTGCCAGCGGCGTTGCGTAATTTTACCAGCACCAGCGGCGTTGTCACCGCCCTTAAACCGCCATTACTTATCGTGCCTTTTACAGTAAGCGCCGGGCGGCCTTGCAGTGTGCTATTTGCAAATGAAACATCTGTAAGCCGCAATTGACTGATGGGCAGTTCAAGCCCCAGTAGTGTGTAGAGTTTGGCGGACTGTGGCCAGGCACGCATGATCTGATCGCGAAACGCATAACCGCCCCCCAGCAGCGCGACAACAAACAGCACCAATGCCCCCCATGACAGCAATCCCACCATTCGATTGGGCTTGCGCGGGATTGCCGGAAGATTGGCCCCGCGACGCAGGGGCGTTGGCCGTGCGGGCGGTGGTTCTGGCATGTCACGCGGAATTGTTTGTGCCATGCCGGTTTCTGATTGCACAGAACGCGGCAAATCGACGGCTGGTTCCTGAAACCAGCCGTGTTGGCAGCGCGCGCAACGCACCTGGCGTCCCGTCGGCCCGATGGCGGCCGCGTCAACCAGAAAGCGCGTGGCGCAAGAAGAACAGGTAAGAATCATCCGATTCCACGTATCAATTTGAAAATCCTGTATAGGCCCCGCAGGCTGGATTACGCAAGCATAGCTGCCCACTGGTTAATTTTACAGGGCTGAATATACAGCAGACAGTTCGCAATAAGCCCAAAATGGACTATCGTGGAATTGTTCGAGGTAGGAGGGCGCCTGATGATTCGGGTAAAAAATGTTGGTCTGCAATATGCAGAAGGGCCAGAAATTCTAAGTAATATCAGCTTCACCCTGGCGGCGGGCAGCTTCCATTTCCTGACAGGCCGCTGCGGTGCCGGTAAAAGCAGCCTTTTGCGCATGCTGTATCTCGGCCATCGTCCTTCGCGTGGCTATATGGAAATGTTTGGCAGGGATATTTCCCAGCTTGAAGCGCCCGAGCTGCCCGAAATTCGCCGCCGTGTGGGCGTGGTGTTTCAGGACTTTCGTCTGGTCAGTCATTTGACGGTGTTTGAAAATGTCGCTCTGCCCCTGGCTATTGAGGGACGTGCGGCGCAGGATTATACAAGGGATGTGGAAGAATTACTCAACTGGGTTGGGCTGGGGGATAAACTGCATCACTATCCCGAGCTTTTGTCCGGCGGAGAGCAACAGCAGGTAGCCATTGCCCGCGCCGTGGTCGCCAGCCCGCAATTACTGCTGGCCGATGAACCGACTGGAAGTGTGGATGCGGAAATTGGCGAACGCCTGCTAGGGCTGCTCATGGAACTTAACCGTCAGGGCGCGACCCTGCTGATCGCAACCCATGACATGGGCCTGCTGGAACGCCATCGCCACCATGCGGGCGAATTGCATCTTGAAGATGGCGGCCGGTTGCGCCAATTACCCCCGGTAAGGGCAAAAGCCATCTGATGATTATTCCTCATTCAAAAATTCTGCCCCGCAATATGCTGGGTTCGCGCCTGTTGCCGCTGGTTATTGCGGTCAATGTGTATCTTGCCAGTCTGGCGATCCTTGGCGGGTTGGCATTAATCGGGGCCACTGGTCAGTGGGCAACAGAGCTTGACCAATTGGTGACGGTTCAGGTTCCACCTGAAACCGGCGTTAGTGGCGATGCGGTGGTGAAATCGGTGCTGGGGGTATTGCGTGATCACCCCAGCGTCGCGCAGGCGCGCGCGCTGGAGGCGCCCGAGATGGAGGCATTGCTCGCACCCTGGCTGGGTCAGAGCGCCGCAATCAAGGAATTGCCAATGCCGCAATTGGTTGATGTTGAATTGCGCCTGGATGGCGATCTGGATAGTTTGCGCAAACGGCTGGAGGCTGAATTTCCAGGCGTTGAAGTTGACGATCACCGGCAGTGGCGCGAACAGATGCAGGCGGTTGCGACCAGTGCGCGGCTGATCTGCTGGTCGCTTGTCGCCATGATCTCGCTGGCGGCCATTGCAGTGATCATCTTTGCCACGCGGGCCAGTCTGGAAAGCCAGAACGAACTGGTGGCGCTGATGCATCTGATCGGCGCGCATAACAGTTTTGTCGCGGGAGAATTTCAGAAACATTTTCTGGGAATTGGCGTCATAGGCGTATTGATCGGCCTTGTGCCTGTTGCCCTGACGATTGGCGCCGTTCTGTATCTAACGGGCGATGACCCGGCCCCCTGGATGGGGCGGTTGACGCTGGGGCCGGTCGATTACATGCTTGCGACATTGCCACCCTTGAGCGCCGCGCTGATTACCATGCTGACGGCGCGGCTTACGGTGCTGCGCGCGCTGGCGGATCTGGATTAAAGGTTTTGCCCATCATGCTGTGGCTGCGCTCGCTCGGTTTTAATATTTATCTTTATGGCATGACTGCGCTGGTGGCGGTGCTGGGCGCGCCCGCCATGCTGATTTCTGAACGCGCGTCATTGCGCGTCATGCATGTCTGGTCACGACTGGTGAGTATCGGGCTGCGCTGTATCTGTAATATCCACATTGAAATTCGCGGGCGCGAACACTTGCCCGCTGACCGCCCCGCGCTGATCGCATGCAAACATCAATCCATGTGGGATACGATTATTTTTCTCAGCCTGTTGCCAAAGCCGGTTTATATTTTGAAAAAAGAACTTGGGCTGATCCCGTTTTTCGGCTGGTACACGATCCGAACCGGCATGGTGCGTGTTGACCGTGATGGTCACGCCAGCGCGCTAAAGAAAATGATCGCCGACTCAAAACGCTGTATCACCGAGGGTAAAACCCTTGTGATTTTCCCCGAAGGCACCCGCGCCCCCGTAGGCGAAAAGCTGGAATACAAGCCCGGCATCGCCGCACTATATCATCAGCTAGGGGTGGGCTGTGTGCCCGCCGCGCTCAATTCCGGGCTGTTCTGGCCAAGGCGTCAATTTTTGCGCCCGCCGGGCACGATCGTGCTGGAATTTTTATCCCCCATCGCGCCCGGCCTGAACCGCCGCGATTTCATGGCCACCCTGGAAGAACGCATTGAGGCAGCAACCGATAAAATCCTGGCGCAGGCCGTTACGCCATAGGCTGTTCTGTCGCGAAATCCGGCTGGAAACATAACATGAACATTTTTTCTTGATTTTCAAGATGGTGGTGCCTAGAATGTGGTTCGATGTTGCTAAAAGGCACACCTGATGACCGAACCAACGGCACCCTTTTCCCGGCAAATCTGGGACATGAAATACCGCCTGAAAACGGCGGACGGCGTGCCTGTTGAAGATACACTGGACGATACCTGGCACCGCGTCGCCAACGCCGTCGCCGTGCCGGAGCTTGAGGCCGATCGCGCGCAATGGGCCGCGCGGTTTCAGCAGGCCATGCAGGCCACACAGTTTCTGCCTGCCGGACGGATTCTGGCCGGGGCGGGCACGGATCGCGCGGTTACCCTGTTCAACTGTTTCGTCATGGGTACGATCCAGGACGATATGGGCAGTATTTTTGAGCATCTGAAACAGGCCGCGCTGACGCTGCAACAGGGCGGCGGCATCGGCTATGATTTTTCAACCCTGCGGCCATCCGGCGCGCCCGTGCATGGCGTTGGGGCGGATGCGTCCGGCCCCGTCAGTTTTATGGATGTGTGGGACGCCATGTGCCGCACCATTATGTCGGCCGGTTCACGGCGCGGTGCGATGATGGCGGTACTGGCCTGCGATCATCCCGACATTGAACGTTTCATTGACGCCAAGCAGGAACCTGGCCGGCTGCGCATGTTCAATCTGTCGGTTCTGGTCAGTGACGCTTTTATGGCGGCGGTCAAAATGGATGCCCCGTGGGAATTGCGCTTTAACGGCGCACTTTACAAAACGCTACCGGCGCGCGCGCTGTGGGACAAAATCATGCGCGCCACTTACGCCTATGCCGAACCCGGCGTGATTTTCATCGACCGCATCAATGCGCGTAACAATTTATCTTATTGCGAAACCATCACGGCCACAAATCCCTGTGGCGAACAGCCGCTGCCACCCTATGGCGCGTGTCTGCTGGGATCGATTAATCTCGCTGCGCTGGTGCGCGATCCATTTGGCGCGGCCCCGCTGATTGATCTGGATGAACTGGATAAGCTTGTCCGGTTGGCGGTGCGCGCCCTGGATAATGTGATTGATATTGCGCATTTTCCGCTGCCCCAACAGCGCGAAGAGGCGCTGTCCAAACGGCGCATCGGGCTGGGCGTAACAGGCCTTGCCGATGCGCTGGTCATGTGCAAGACGCGCTATGGCAGCGACGCCTCGGTTGCACTCACGCAGGCCTGGCTTGGCGCAATTCAGCGCGCCGCCTATCTGGCGTCCTGCGATCTGGCGGCGCAAAAGGGCAGCTTCCCATTGTATGATGCGGAAAAATATCTGGCAGGCGAAACTGTGCGCGCGCTACCCGAAGAAGTGCGCCATGCCATTGCGGCAAAAGGCATTCGCAATGCGCTGCTGACCTCGATTGCGCCCACCGGCACGATTTCACTGCTGGCAGATAATGTATCCAGCGGGCTTGAACCAATATTCAGCCATTCCTATACGCGCAAGGTTTTGTTGCCCGATGGAACGATGCAGCAGCAAATGGTTAGCGACCCCGCCTGGCGTCTGTATCGCACACTGTTTGGCGAAACGTCAGAACTGCCCGATTATTTCGTGACGGCGCAGCAATTGGCCCCCGCTGATCATCTGCGCATTCAGGCGGCGGCGCAGAATTTTATCGACAGCTCGATTTCCAAAACCATCAATTGCCCGGAAGATATTTCCTTTGAAGCGTTCCGCAATATCTATCTCGACGCCTATGCGCTTGGCTGCAAGGGATGTACCACCTATCGCCCAAACCCCATTACCGGCGCCATATTGTCTGCGCCAGAAACTGTTTCTGTGCCGGTCCCTGCACAAGGCGGCAGCGTCGTGTATATGACCCAGCCGCTGGATCGTCCCGGCAGTCTGCCAGGTAACACCTACAAGGTGCGCTGGCCGGAATCGGATCATGCAATTTACATCACCCTGAACGATATTATTCAGGACGGGCGCAGGCGGCCGTTCGAGATTTTCATCAATTCCAAAAATATGGAGCATTTCGCCTGGACCGTCGCTTTGACGCGGATGATCAGCGCGGTATTCCGGCGCGGCGGCGATGTGTCCTTTGTCGTCGAAGAACTCAAGGCGGTGTTCGATCCGCGCGGCGGTCACTGGATGGATGGGCGTTACGTACCCTCATTGCTGGCAGCAATTGGCGAAGTGATCGAACAGCATTTGATTGCCATCGGGTTTATGGCCGCTGGCACGCATCCCATCGACCCATCGGGTGCCCGCGTCCTTTCCGGCACAGCGGGCGCTGCGGGCCTTGCGCATCTGTCTGGTGAGCCGGAAAGCCTGCATCTGCGCCCCTGCCCGAAATGTCATGCCCCTGCATTAACCAGAAAGGAGGGCTGCGATTCCTGCATGAATTGCGGCTATTCGCGTTGTGGATAAACCAATATGTTCAACCATCTCAATGGGTCGCATTTTCCACTTGCGTCCAGGCGCGGTTCGCGCTTGAATCTATGATTATAGAATTTGCCGTCAGGATATCTGCATAAGGCAACCAACATCGGGAGCGACACATGATCAAAAAACCCATCTCATCAGACAGCCACATCACCGAGCCGCCTAATTGCTATGTTGATTTCATCGATCCAAAGTTTCGCGATCGCGCGCCGCGCATCGTCGATGATGGCAAGGGCGGAGATGCGTTTCTGGTAGAAGGTATCAAGCGGCCGATTAACATCTCCCTCGCTGCTGCGGCGGGCCGGGATCCGAAAGATCTGCGTGGACGCGGCCAGAAATTCAGCGACCTGTGGCGTGGCGGCTGGGATGGTTCTGTGCGTTGCGCCGATCAGGATCGTGACGGTGTATGCGCAGAAATTATCTATCCGACCGTTGGCATGATGCTCTGTAACCATGATGATTTTGATTACAAGAAAGCCTGCTTTGACGCTTATAACCGCTGGCTGCAAACCTTTGTCGCGCCCGCGCCAAAGCGCATTTTTGGCCTTGGTCAAATCGCCATGCGCTCGGTCGAAGAGGGCATCAAGGAACTGGAGCAGGTCAAGGCGATGGGTTTTGTCGGCGTGATGATGCCGGGCAATCCGCAGGTCGAGGATTATGACAGCCATATCTATGATCCGTTCTGGCAGGCCGCCGTCGATCTGAAAATGCCGCTATCGTTCCACATTCTTACAGCAAAAGCCGCAGGCGTTGGCGAAGGCCGTGGCCCCGCGATCAACAGCTTCCTGTCGATCATCCGTGGTAACCAGGACATTCTTGGCATGATGATTTTCTCGGGCGTGTTTGACCGCAATCCAAATCTGAAAATCGTCTGCGTTGAGGCCGATGCCGGTTGGGCGCCGCACTTCATGTACCGCGCCGATCACGCCTATAAGCGGCACCGTTTCTGGATGAAGGGTCAGGAACTGAAAAAGCTGCCCAGCGATTGCTTCAAGGATCATATCTATCTGACCTTCCAGGATGACTGGGTGGCGTTCAAGATGAAGCATATGGTCAATATTGACCGTCTGATGTGGGCCAATGATTTCCCGCATAGCGACAGCACCTGGCCGTGGTCGCAGGATATTCTGGCCGAACACACCAAGGGCCTGACTGAGGATGAGCGCAACAGGATCTGCTTTGACAATGTCAAGGCGCTATACAATCTACCGGTCGAAGCGCAGCCGCTGATGGCGATGGCCGCACAGTAATACGCCGTGTCGCCCCCGGATTTATTCCGGGGGCCAGAATTATAGATTCGAGCCTTCGTGTGTGGCCCCCTTGCCAAGCCACAGCCTTCTTGCGAAGGCTGGTGGACCCCGGAATAAATCCGGGGTGACCGTTCGGGGAGCTGAGAACCCAACAATGGGAGAGAAACATGGATTACGATATTAAAATCACCGGCGGCACCATCGTGGATGGAACCGGAAACCCCGGCTATCTGGGCGATGTCGGCATCAAGGACGGCAAGGTTGTAGCGCTGGGCGCGGCGCCGGGCAGTGCGACAAAAACCATCGACGCCAAGGGCAAGGTGGTTTCGCCAGGCTTTGTTGATATTCATACGCATTATGATGCGCAAGTGATGTGGGATCGCATGATGACGATCTCGCCCTGGCATGGCGTCACGACGGTGGTTGTCGGCAATTGCGGTTTCGGCATTGCGCCAACGCGCCCTGAACATCGGATGCTGATTGCCGAAACGCTGGAAAATGTTGAGGGCATGAGCGTCAATGCGCTAAAGGCCGGGCTTGGCGCGGACTGGGGCTTTGAGACCTTCCCGCAATATCTCGACGCCATTGAGCGCAAGGGCATCGCCATCAATATGGGCGTGCTGATCGGGCACACGCCGGTGCGCATGTATGTCATGGGCGAAGACGCGACCGAACGCGAGGCCACCCCGAACGAGATCGTCAAAATGCGCGCGCTCGTTTCTGAAGGCATCACGGCCGGGGCCATTGGCTTTGCCACCTCAAAAGCGGCGACCCATGTCGGCTATCGCGGCAAGCCGGTGCCAAGCCGCGCCGCCAGCAATGAAGAAATGATGTCCCTGATGGGCGCGCTCGGCGATCTGAAACAGGGCATGATCCAGATCACCATCGGCAAGGGCCTGTCCTATAAGGAGTTTGCTGAAATCTCCGAAGCCACCGGACGACGCATCAGCTGGACCGCGTTACTTTCGGGTGCAAACATTTCCGGTCCCGGATCGCACAAGGATCAACTGCGCAAATCCGAAGAACTGATTGCCTCTGGCCATGACGTGGTGCCGCAGGTGACCTGCCGTCCGCTGAATTTCGAATTCAATTTCAAGGCGCCGTTCCCATTTGAAGCCTCGAAGGTTTTTGCGCCGGTTTCGGCTGCTGATTTTGAAGGCCGCAAGAAGGTCTATGCCGATCCTGCGTTCCGCGCGACGTTCCGCGATATGATAGACCGCCCGGACATTAATCTGGCGCGCACCTTCAAGATCGCCGTCATTTCGCATTGCCCAAGTGACCCCTCAATTGAAGAACGCACCGTTGGCGATGTCGCAGCAGAACGTGGCGTACACCCCGCCGATCTGGCGATTGATCTGTCGCTGGCCAATGAGTTGGCGGTGCGCTTCCGCATGCCGGTCGCCAACGCCGATGAGGATGCGGTCGAAGAACTGCTGAAACACAAGGACACTGTGCTCGGCCTATCGGATGCCGGCGCGCATGCCAGCCAATTGTGCGATGCGTGTTATTCCACCTATCTGCTGGGCCGCTGGGTGCGTGAGAAAAAGGCGATCACTATCGAAGCCGCCATTCGCATGCTGGCTTCACGTCCGGCCGAAGTGTTTGGCCTGACCGATCGTGGTCTGCTGGCTGTGGGCCGTCCCGCCGATGTGGTCGTCATCGACATGGCCACCGTTGGCGCCAGCCCGCTAAAGCGCGTCAATGATCTGCCCGCAGGCGAAGATCGTCTGATCTCGGATGCAACCGGCATTGATGCGGTCATCGTTAACGGCGCGCTTCTGCGTGAAAACAATGTCAATGCGCTGGATGTGGTCAACGGCAAACTGCCCGGCCGCCTGCTGCGTAACGGGGCAGCGGCGTAATACAAAGCAGGGTTGTTTTAAGTAAACACCTGTCCTAATCTCTCACCTGTCACCCCGGATTTATTCCAGGGTCCAGAGACACTCGGTAAGGCCTGAGTTTGTGGCTCTGGACCCCGCAACAAGTGCGGGGTGACAGTGTGTGGCGAGCTACATGTAACTAACATGCTCTAATAATAGCGCGGCGCAACCGTGCTTTCTTAAATGCAACAGGGGAGACATCACATGAAGGCAGCCGTGCTGCGCGAGGTTGGCAAACCGCTGACCATCGAGGATATCGAAATCATGCCGCCAAAGGAAAACGAGGTCCTGATCAGGACCGTCGCCAGCGGCATCTGCCACAGCGATTATTCCATGTTGCATGGCAAACTGCGCTCACCCCTGCCCATCGTGCTGGGTCACGAGGGCGCCGGGATTATCGAGGCGCTTGGGCCTGGCGTAACGGGTCTCAAGGTTGGCGACCATGTGGTATGCTCGCTGTCGCCCAGTTGCGGCAAATGTTATATGTGTCTGGATAGCCGCGAATATCTTTGTCAGGAAATGACCAAGGTTTCGTCCTATGCCTGCATGCTGGACGGCACCACGCGACTGCGCAACGGCGCGGAAGAAATCCGTCAGCTTTGCGGCATTGCATCCTTTGCGGAGAAAATGGTGATACCGGCTGGCTCCGCCATAAAGGTGCGCGATGATGCGCCCCTGAAAACCGTATGTCTGATCGGCTGTGGCGTTACCACGGGCACGGGTGCGGCCGTTAACACCGCCGACATTCATCCTGGCGACGGGGTTGCCGTTATTGGTTGTGGCGGCGTTGGCCTGTCGATCATTCAGGGCGCGCGCATCAAGGGCGCCAATCCGATTATCGCGGTTGACCCGGTTCAGGAAAAGCGCGATCTGGCCATGTCGCTTGGCGCCACCCACGCGATTGATCCGTTCACAGAAAATCTGGAACAACGCATCAAGGAAATCACCGGCAAGGGTGTGCATTTTGCTTTCGAGGCGCTGGGCACCATGCGCACAATCAATGACGCCTATTCGATTTTACGCCCCACCGGCGAAGCGATTATTGTGGGCGTTCCGAATCTGAAAGAAGTGTACGAACTGCCGGTTGCGCAATTGTTCGCGGAAAAAGAATTTCGTGGATCCATTTACGGTTCGTCACGGCCAAAACGCGACCTGCCGCTGTTTGTTGACTGGTACATGAAGGGCGATCTGAAACTCGATGAAATGATCACCAAGCGTATCCGTCTGGAAGACGTCAATCAGGCGTTTGAAGAAATGGGACGTGGCGAAGGCGCACGTTCCGTCATCATGTTCGATTGATTGGGAGGATTAAGAAATGAAAACCAAAGCAGCAGTAATGTATGAGGCGAACAAGCCTCTGGTCGTCGAAATGCTGGATCTTGAAGGTCCAAAGGCGGGCGAAGTTCTGATCAAATACACCGCCAGCGGCATCTGTCATTCCGATTATTCGGTTGTTCATGGCGTATTGGGCGGGCGTTCCCCGATGGTGCTGGGGCATGAAGGCGCCGGCATCATCGCGGAGGTTGGCCCCGGCGTCACCAGCCTGAAGGCAGGCGATCATGTCATCGCGGTGCTGACGCCCAGTTGCGGCACCTGCTGGATGTGCAAGGAAAACAAGCCCTATATGTGCGGCCAGATGGGCAAGCTGATGGCCACCGCCAGAACGCTAAGCGGCGAAACCCGCTTCAGCAAGAATGGCACGCCCGTTTATCATATGGCGGGTCTGGGTACCTTTTCGGAATATTCGATTATCCCGGAAGGCTCGGCCATCAAGGTTGGCGAAAATGCACCGCTGGAAACCGTGTGCCTGATCGGCTGTGGCGTCACCACGGGCGTAGGTGCTGCCGTCAATACGGCCAAGGTGCATAAGGGTTCAACGGTCGCGGTCATTGGCTGCGGCGGCGTTGGCCTTTCCATCATCCAGGGCGCGCGCATCAATGGCGCAACAACAATCATTGCCGTAGATCCGATGCCGGAAAAGCGCGCGCTGGCCATGTCGATGGGCGCCACCCATGGTGTTGACCCGTTCGCGCCGGAAGGCCCGATCAAACAGGTAAAGGCGCTGACCGGCGGTTATGGCGTGCATTATGCGTTTGAAGCGCTGGGCCGTGTTGACACGATTGAGCAAACCTGGAGCATGATCCGCTCGGCTGGCCGCGCCATTATCGTGGGCATGCCGGATCAGAAATCGAAAATCAAACTGAGCATGACCGGCGTTTTCGGTGAAAAACGCATCAAGGGCTCGGGCTATGGTTCCTCGTCGCCAAAAACGGATATTCCGCGTTTTGTCGATTGGTATCTGAGTGGCGAATTGAAGCTGGATGAGATGATCACCAAGCGTATCCGGCTGGAAGATGTCAATCAGGCGTTCGATGAAATGGGCCGTGGCGAAGGCGCGCGCTCGGTGATTATGTACTGACGCAATGTATTGACGCGATGCTTGTTGATAACATCGCGCAAGATTTACGATTTGTCATCCTGAGCACAGCGAAGGATCTCTCTCTGCGGGCAGGGATCCTTCGCTCTGCTCAGGATGACAACCATAAAAACGCCCCGCTGGATCGCCGCCTATTCCAGACGTACGGCAGTCCCCGTTATACTTACCATCAGCATGCTGCCTTTCGTGCCCAGGGATTCGTAGTCTATGTCCACCCCGATCACGGCATTGGCGCCAAGCTTTTCCGCTTCGGTAATCATATCCTCCATCGCCTTGTCGCGTCCGTCTTTCAGCACACGCTCATAGGCGCTGGCGCGGCCGCCGACAATGTCGCGAATACTGGCAAACACATCGCGGAAAATATTTGCGCCATAGATCGCCTCGCCACTGACAATCCCGAAATACTGGCTAATGCGCTTGCCCTCGATGGTGTTTGTTGTTGTGGTCAGCATGGATTGTCCTTCCCGAAAGCGGCATAACAGCGAATCACAAAATTGATTATGTAGTATAGGTGTCCAAATTTCATGGCTATTGCCGTGCGCCACGGTTTTGACAAATTCATCGCCTTTATCCGTATGATATTTTTACACTCGGAATGATACATGACTGCTGGTGATAACCCGACCTCTCTTGTCCGGCGCGGCCTTTACTGGATGCTGGTATGTGGCCTGTGGGGGGTGATCGGTCTTGCAGGCCTGCTGGCCTGGTATGCCTATGATCTGCCGGATACGGATGCGCTGAACAAGACCCGGGCCACTTCGGGCATTACGCTGCTTGGGGTGAACGGGGAACTTATCGGCAGTCGCGGCGATACGGTGGGCGCCAGTGTACGTATCCGGGACATGCCGCGCCATCTGGTGCAGGCGGTTATCGCAACCGAGGATCGGCGTTTTTATGAACATGGCGGCATAGACCCCTATGGCATTGCCCGCGCCATGGCGGCCAATATATGGGCAGGCCGCATGGTGCAGGGCGGCAGCACCATTACCCAGCAGGCAGCAAAAAACATTTTCCTGACGCCAGCGCGCAATCTGCGCCGCAAGGCACAGGAATTTTTACTGGCCCTGTGGCTGGAACGGAAATTCACCAAAGACGAAATTCTGGAAATGTATCTGAACCGGGTTTATCTGGGCAGTGGCAGCTATGGCATTTCCGCCGCCGCGCAGAAATATTTCGGCAAGGAGGTGGCGCTGTTGAACCTGCACGAAAGCGCGATGCTGGCCGGCCTGTTGAAAGCGCCAAGCCGGTATAGCCCGGTCAATGATCCAAAACTCGCCCGTCAGCGTCAGGAACAGGTCTTGCGCAATATGGTTGAGGCGGGATTTTTATCGCCGCAGGGTCAGCTCGCGGCGTTATCTCAACCGCTGAACTTTGGCAGTATCGGCAACTCTCAGGACAGCCAGTATTTTATTGATTGGGTGCTGGATCAGTTGCCCGATTTTATTGGCAGACCCGAAGGCGATCTGGTCATTACGACCAGTTTGAATGTGCGCATGCAGGCCGCCGCCGGAAAAGCCATCAGCGCCGCGATTGCGCGGGACGGGCAACGTCTGGCCGTACAGCAGGGTGCGCTGCTGGCGCTTGCGCCCGACGGCGCGGTGCGTGCGATGGCAGGCGGGCGGGCCTATGGGAAAAGCCAGTTTAACCGCGCGACCCAGGCCAGACGTCAACCCGGTTCGGCTTTCAAACCCTTTGTCTATCTGACCGCGCTGGAACAGGGCATGTCACCAGATAGCGTGATGCGCGATTCCCCCATCGTGCTGAAAAAATGGAGTCCTAAAAACTTTACCAAGGAATATCGTGGTGAGGTGACGCTGCGTCATGCTTTGGCGGAATCCATCAATACCGTCGCCGTAAAACTGTCCGAAATGTCGGGGCGCAACAGGGTGATCGAAACCGCGCATCGTCTGGGCATTGCTTCAGAGATGACCCCGACACCGGCCATAGCGCTTGGCGTTTCTGAAGTTACCCTGCTGGAATTAACCGCCGCATATACGCCATTTGCAAATGGCGGATATGCGGTCACGCCTTATGGCATTCTGGAAGTGCGCACAGCGCAGGGCGAGGTTCTGTATCAACGCCATCACAAACCGGAACAATTGGTCATCAGCAACCGCGCCTATGCGCAAATGAACGATATGCTTTCCAATGCGCTGGCAAATGGCACGGGCAAGGCCGCGCGACTGTCGCGCTTTCCTGCGGCGGGAAAAACCGGCACCAGTCAGGATTATCGCGATGGCTGGTTCATTGGATATTCCCAACAACTGACCACGGGCATCTGGTTCGGCAATGATGATGGGGCCGCCATGAAGGCGGTCACCGGTGGCGGGCTGCCGGCGCGCACCTGGAAAGTTTTTATGGATGAGGCGATGGCGCCACAGGCCGCGCCTTCCGTGCTTAGTGGAAGGCGCGTTGTGCAACCCGTGCAGGATCTGGTGTCACGCTTCTGGAAAACGCTGAAAGGCGCGGATTAGAGCGCATCACGTTTAGGTTGAACCAGGACCAACACACGGGCTGTCACCCCGGCCTTGTGCCGGGGTCCAGGAGTCACACGGGAAAGCCTGTGTTTGAGGCCCTGGATCCCGGAACAAGTCCGGGATGACACCCTGGG
>CAMTVX010000015.1:0-25386 GCA_947085295.1 uncultured Alphaproteobacteria bacterium
CCCTGCCCGTGATGCGCCATCTCCATCCCCATTGGCGGGACAGGGCAGGTGCCGCGTCAGAAAGACATGCGCGCGAATGGTTTTTTCGAGTTCAAGCAGTTGTGCGCTATTTGATTTAACATTTTGCAGCGCGGCGCCGTTGCCCCTCAACATGAGCGTGCCGAGACCAATAAAGGCGCCAGCCGCCAGCAACAGCGCCAGCAACATGGGGATGATGCCGCTTTGCGACCTGATCAGATGTTTCCACCGCATCATGGTTTGGTGCATCCCAGCGCTATGGCGATTTGACTGCTGGTTCGCGCCCGTACAATGTCATCAAACCCCACAATGGTGTCGCCGGTAGCCTGCTTTTCATAATAATAGATGACATTCGCCACGCCATTCCCACCGGGGGTTTTTATGTTCGCCAATTCAGTGGTGGAAGCGCCGGTAACAGGCGTTAACGCCCCGCTGGGCAGATACCCACCCCAGCTATTCTCACCATGGCTGACCAGGATATAGGCGGCTTTTGCAGCGCCTGCTGCGCCGCCCGATGGCGGGATGGCGGCATTATTGGCCCCGCGATTTTCCAGTTTGCCTTTTGAAATTCCACTAAACCCCTTGCTGGCGCAGTTCAGCGGCGGGGTTGCCGGTCCTGGCGGGGGCGGGACATCTACCGTTAGGGTGTTGGTCACTGCATAACTGATGCGGCGGCCCCAGCCATCGACAACATCTGATTCAGAAAGTCCAAGCGTACGCCAGGGAACACCGCCTGAGGTAAAAGTTGAGGTGCAAAATCCGCCGTCGGGTGTTGCCGCCACGCCATTTGAAGCTGATCCCGGCCCCAATGCCGGGTCAGACGGGCATGGCAAATAATAGGTGGCGGCAAAAATCGTCAGCGCATCTTCAATGATTTTTAGCCTGGCCCTGGTTTCGTTGCGTTTGTTATTGTCCAGAAGGGGTTGCAGCAGCATGCTGCCGCCGCCCAGCAACAGGCCAAGGATAGCCAGCACAATGGCCAGTTCGATCAGCGTAAAGCCGGATCTGAAATGCTTTTCTCTCCACATGCCAAATATATTCATGCCGCTGTCCGTTAAACACAAAAGGCCGGCAAAACCGGCCTTTTGTTCACACTAATATCAACCCGTAACTATCCCGTTTACGGGATATTGATTAACAGGTTGCATGAGCGCGCATCTTGTGCCGCAGTATAAATTGCGGGCGTGCCTGAAAAGCAGGTCGTATTGCTTGAAATGGTCGCATTAGTGAAAATGCTTCCCGTTGCGGGCCGGCCATCATCGAGCACCGTATCGACTTGCAACGCCTGATCCGCGCGCAAGGCGCCTGTTGTATCAGCGGGTACGGCGGTCGCGCCCGCCATACGAAGAGCATGACGACCACTTACAGCTTCATAAACGATCTGAAATCCACCGCCCGTTTCTGCGTCCGGTAATTGGTTGCCATAGGCCAGCGCCCCTGTCGGAGCCAGCACCACGCCGCCAATGAAACGGGCAGCCGCCAATTGTTGCCAGAAAGCCAGATTTTCCGCACCTGTACTGACATTGCCATTGAAAGCAGCGGTTACATCCACACCAATATTGCCATTGCCGTCACCCCCGGTGGCGCCTGGGGAGCATGTGTTGGCCTGGGTACAATTTGGAATGAGAAGTTGCGCGTTAACCAGATCGCCGGGCAGGCCATTGTATTTATCCCGGAACGATACATAAGCGGCCTGATAGCTTTGTGACTGTGACACGACATTTTTAATCTGGGCATTGCCGATCAATTCCTGGCCTTTCAGAATGCCGCCAATGATCAGGCCAATAATGACCAGCACGATGGAGAGTTCCACCAGCGTGAAACCCTTTTGCGAAGGTAAATCAGCGGGCGTCACAGCCTTAACCGAAACCTTGCTATTTGCCTGTTTCTTCATGTGTATGTTTCCATTTCGTTAGAAAACTAAAAAAACTTCACGCTTTTTTCTATCGCAAGTACCACGGCGCGTACCTTTGCCAGATACGATAATAACCCTTAACAGATACGCAAGCTAGGTACAAATAACTAGCCTTTTTTAACGATAAAACCCATAATCAGGCGGCTATGTGACGCGCATCACAGCATAATTAGTGTTAAATTATGGTTAATCCTAACTGATTCGTGGAATATCCATCCATTTATTTACCTTTGGAAGAAAATCCCAGCCTCGTGTCGATATAGTTGCGAATAAAAAACTGCTCTGCCGGGTGTAAATCCGGGGTTTCCGCCAGTATCGCCTCAAGTATATCGCGCGCCGCTTCACGCTCTCCCACGTCGCTCAGAACAAAAGCCGGTAATTGCCGTGTCCAGATCGGCATATCCCTGACCGGCAGCGCCGCCAACTGTTTTGCCAGTTCCAGCCCCAGCCCGGTGTCCTTAACCCGAAAGCGCGCCAGATACACACTATAGGCCAGCCACCGCCAATGCCGTTCCGGGCTGCCGGCCCCAAGATTTTGCAAATACCCAATGACGTGGCGAACCTGCGCAGGATCCTGGCTTGCCCCAAAATAATAGGCTGCGAGTGAGGGTACATACTGACCCCTGGGGTCCATCTGCGATAAGAGTGTGAACCATCCGGCCAGCCGCGCATAATCATATCGGGCCAGCGGGGTAAGCTCTCCCGCCCAATCCCCGATATTTTGCAGACCCAGCCCGGCCGCGCGATAGTATAATTGTGTATCGCCAAGCCCGATGGCGCGGGCTGTGGCGGGTGTTGGGGCAAGACTGACCCCTGCCCAGGGTATACGAAGCCCGCGCGCCTGCGACCAGAACAACGTCTGCCCTGTCAGCGCGACCAGCAGCGCGATGATATAAATGCGCGGCACATGTCTGAATTTTCCCTGTGTGCCCATCCTATAATCGCTTGCGGCTGAAATCGATCATGGTCGCGGCCAGGATCAGCGGTATGAACAGAAGACTTTGCAAAATCATCCAGTAAATATCAGGCTCATCGCCATTCCATCCGTATACCAACCATTCACTGCGGGTAAAAAAATCCAGACGTGGAATGATAATCGAAACAAGTTTGAAGCCATAGCCCAGTAATAGCTCAAGCTGCCCAATTTCTCCGGCCTTGTCCGCAAGCGCGCCAAGTAATCCGCTCATTCGCGCCAGCACATAAAAACCCAGACACGCCAGCGCGCAGGCTATCGCGCTGTTCAGGATCAGGCCAAAGAATACCGCTGTCAGAACCATCAGCATGCTTTCCAGCGCAAGGCTTAGCCCCCACACCAGCAGCCCGTCCAGCGGCGGTCTGGCGCACAGCCACACCAGTGCAATACACGCCGCAACGCAGATAAAACCAACAATGACAAGGCCCGCGCTATAAACCAGCACAAAAGATCCCCGCGAAACCGGTCGCGATAAAATCAGCGCGATTTCACCACCTGTCATGGCCTGACGAATGTGAAAAGATACAAATAAAACCATGCCTGCAATTATCACGACACGGCTGCCTGCGCCAAACAGTGCGGCTATCATTTCGCGCTGCTCGATGATCGCGCTGCCACTCAGAAAAATCACCAGCGCCGCGCCAACAGCCAGCATGACAGGCAGCGCCAGAAACAGGCGGTCGCGCAACGCTGTGATAAGGATGTAACGTAATAAGGTCATACTGATGGCGAGTTGATCCGCGCGCATGGCATCAGAAAGGCAGCGGGCGGCGATCCCGACCGAATGTTTTGTACAGATCAACATCTGCCGGGGTGACGCCGCTATCTTCTATGATCGTTGCGCGCAGAAAAATAACCAGCTCGGTCTGCTGGTTTGAATCACTGCGCGACTTGAACAGACTGCCAATAATCGGCAGGTCGGAAGCGCCCGGCAGGCCGGTATCCAGCGAAGTGCCGCTATCCTGCATCAGGCCGCCCATCACCAGCACACGGCCGGAACGCACTGTCACCATACTGTCAATTTCCTGTACGGCAATGATCGGCACCGGCGACTGCACCGTGTTGTTTGACGCAATCGAAACACCGGGATCATTGATCGTGCCGGTAATACGCGTGATCGTTGGCCGCAGCGTCATGCTAATTTCATCCGTATCCGCATGAATGGATGGCTGCACGGTGATAATGACGCCTTCGGGAACCGTGCGAATATTACTGTCTACCGTCACCCGATCGGTGTTGGTATCCGCATTTGTGGTTCGTTCAAAATCCAGTTCGAAAAATACGCGGTTCGAAACAACCTTAAGAACGGCGCTTTGATTATGCTGAACGGTCAGGCGGGGGCTGGACAGGGTGCGCACGGTTCCGAATTGTTGCGCCAGGCTGGCAACGGCATCAATATCATTGCGATCCAGCGCCAGTGTCACCACACCAGAGGTCGCCGCGTTCAGACCATCAAAAGGCCCCGATTGCGGTACGGCGACAGTATTTCCGAAACGCGCCGCACCTGTTGCTGCACCCAATACGCCCGCCCAGTTGATGCCGCTTTCAAAATTATCCGATAACTGAACTTCCAGTACTTTCGCCTCGATCAGAACCTGACCTGCGATAGCGCGGCGCAATTTGCGTAAGTAAGCCTCGATCATTTTATGCTGGCGCTGTGTGCCATAGATATTGATCAGGCCGGCAACCCGATTAATGCTATAGGGGCGCTCATTTGGATTTGTCACAGTGGCCGCCGCTGCGGGCGCTGGCGTTGGTGCGACTCCGTCTGTGGGAACGGTCGTTCCGGCAGCACCGGCCGCTGACGCCGCCTGTGCCACATTACCCAGTGCTGCGCCAAGGCCTGCAACATTGCCTAATTGCTGCGCAAGATCAGGTGAGGCGGGCTGCGTGCCCGGTGCAACGGGGGTAAGCGGCAAGGGGTTGGGCACCCCGGAAATAATTTCATTCGCGTCCCCGCCGGGTACCGCAACGGGATCTGCCATCAGCAGGCTTTCGCGCTGCCCGCTGCGGTTCATCAGCATGCCGATATTGGATTCCAGCTCACTCCAGAAATTATTATTTGATTCGCTGTTGACCTCGCTTGCGGAACTGTTGCCCTGGCCACCACTGCCTTCACCGCCAACGGCCTCGCCCCCTACCACGTCAACAGTGGTGGATATGGAACTGTTGGTGTCACGAATGACATTCAGATAATCGACGCGGTAATTTTGCAGATAGGGTAAATCGCGTTCAATGCGCAATACATTGCCATTCAGATTGTATCGCAGATCGGCCATGTCCGCGATGCGCTCGACGACTTCCTCGAATGGGCGCTGG
The DNA here is from genome assembly GCA_947085295.1 of uncultured Alphaproteobacteria bacterium. Lineage (GTDB taxonomy): Bacteria > Pseudomonadota > Alphaproteobacteria > UBA11222 > UBA11222 > UBA11222. Next base: position 5,226 of record CAMTVX010000015.1, read on the forward strand.
CGCACGGAAAATATCAGACTGCCCGAAATATGCGGATCAAGTTCCAGCCCGATATTGGCCTGCTGCGCCAGCTCGACCAGTACGTCGCGAATAGGCACATCTTCATTGACGGAAATTGTCACCAAACGCGCATTTGCCGGTAGCGCAAGGTTCGGCATGGGTACCAGGGTTTGCGCCTGGGGTATTGGCGGTGGTGTGGAAGATCCGTCATTTTCCGGCGCGCGCGGTTTAAGAGCGTCGCGATAATCGTCCCGGCTCAGCCCGGCGCCACGATCCGATTTGTCAAAATTTGGCTGCGACGCGCTGTTGCAGGCCCCCATCAGCAGAAGGGCGATAAGCGCCCCGCGCCGCACCATGGTTTTTGCAAATCCGGTACGGAGGTGGGCAGAACAATAGGTGGCAGCCATACGGACCATACTCTTGAAGCCCTGTTTATTTTCAGGGGCAGATATTAATTAAACAGTCCTATGTCTTAACTATTGAGGTTAATAAGTAGTAAATAAGGGTTAATCTTCAATGCAGGCAAAATCAAGTGCGGTTTTATTTACCGGTTTGTGCCGCTAACTCGGCAAGCAGGTCCAGCGCGGCTTTGGCGAATGCCCACATATTGGCCTCACGCTCTGAAATGCCTGTGGAAAGGATAATCGCCCGTTCACATGGCCCGCTGACGGCAATACAGGCATGGCCAGCCGGGTTGCCATAGGGGTTACCCAATGGGCCGCTGGCCCCGGTTTCACCAATGCCCCATGTGGTTCCCATCTTTTCGCGAATGCTGCGCGCCTCGAACAGGGCAAATTCCTGTGTGGCGGATTGCATGCCTTTCGGGCGTGCCGACAATAACGCCTTGCCGCCCTGCGCGGTATAGATGATACCCCCGCCAACATAAAACGCCGACGCCCCCGGCACTGCCACCAGCGCCGCCGAGATCAGCCCACCGCACGATGATTCCGCTACCGAAACAGTTTGTCCGTTAGCGACCAGCAAACCGGCGGCGGCACTGGACAGGGCGGCAAGACTTGGCTGGGTCATGGCTTATTTCCTTTAGAATTGGACTGCGAATCCCTTACATTTGCTTGACTCTACACTAAAGCGCGCCTAGTTTCCCGGGCGATCCAGTACATTGAGGGTCGAAAAGCCGTCCCACCAGTCAGCGAGGTTTCGCCCACTGGTGTTTTTTGCTTTGTACGTTACGTTAGAATTTGAGCCAAGCCACGATGTTTGAAACGCTTTCTGATCGGTTGACCGGCATCTTTGATGGCCTGCGCAAGCAGGCGTCACTGAGCGAGTCTGATGTCGATGCGGCCATGCGCGAAGTGCGCCGGGCGCTGCTGGAAGCCGACGTGGCGCTGCCGGTGGCGCGTGATTTCATCGCCAGGGTGCGCACCCGCGCCATCGGGCAGGAAGTGGTCAAATCGATCACGCCGGGCCAGATGGTCATCAAAATTGTGCATGACAATCTGGTGGAAATGCTGGGTTCCACGTCGCAGGGCATTGATCTGAATGCTCCCTCGCCGGTGCCGATCCTGATGGTTGGTCTACAGGGTTCGGGCAAAACCACGACAACGGCGAAACTGGCGCTGCGCCTGCAAACCCGCGAGCGCAAAAAAGTATTGATGGCCTCGCTCGATGTGGCGCGGCCCGCCGCACAACAGCAGTTAAAGGTGCTGGGCGAACAGGCAAAGGTTGCCACTTTGCCGATACTCGCCGGGCAGATGCCGGTCGATATCGCCAAACGCGCGATGGAGGCAGGCCGTCTGGGCGGCTTTGACGTGGTGCTGCTGGATACCGCTGGACGCACCCATGTGGACGAAGCGCTGATGGCGGAAGTTGCGGCTGTGCGCGCTGCGGTTAACCCGCACGAAACCCTGCTGGTCGCCGATAGCCTGACCGGGCAGGATGCGGTGAATGTCGCCAGCAGTTTTCATGCCCGCACGCCGCTGACCGGCATTATTCTGACCCGTGTCGATGGCGATGGGCGCGGTGGTGCTGCGCTTTCGATGCGCGCCGTTACCGGCTGCCCGATCAAGGCCATTGGCACCGGCGAAAAGCTGGATGCGCTCGAAGATTTTCATCCCGAACGCATTGCCGGACGTATTCTGGGCCAGGGTGACGTGGTCAGCCTGGTGGAGCGGGCCGCCGAAAGCTTTGAAGTCGAAAAGGCCGAAAAGCTCGCCAAAAAAATGCAGAAGGGCGAGTTTGATCTGGATGATCTGGCGGAACAGTTGGCCCAGATGCGCAAGATGGGCGGGATGCAGGGCCTGATGGGCATGTTGCCCGGCGTTGGCAAAATGAAAAGCCAGATTGCCGCCGCTGGACTGGACGACAAACTGATCAAGCGCCAGGAAGCCATTGTGCATTCCATGACGCGCGAAGAACGCCGCAAGCCGAAAATCCTCAACGGATCGCGCAAGCGCCGCATTGCGATGGGTTCCGGCACATCGGTTCCCGAAGTCAACAAACTGCTGAAAACCCATCGCCAGATGGCCGACATGATGAAACAGGTCGGCAAAAAAGGCATGAAAGGCCTGCTGGGTGGCCTGACCGGAATGGGCGGCGGTATGCCGCAACTACCGCCGGGATTAGGTGGACTAAAAGATGGCGGCATGCCGCAATTACCGCCTGGATTTCCAGGCTTCAAACGCTAACGCACTTAAAATAACGAAGGAATCACGATGGCCCTTAAAATTCGCCTTGCCCGTTTCGGCACCAAGAAACGCCCGTTTTACCGTATTGTCGTGGCCGATGTTCAGGCCCCGCGCGATGGCCGCTTTATTGAAAAGCTGGGCTTTTTCAATCCGCTGCTGCCCAAGGATCATGCCGAACGCATGAAACTGGAAGGCGAACGCATCAAGCATTGGATGAGCGTGGGCGCATTGCCGACCGACCGGGTTGCGCGCATGCTGGGCGACGCCGGATTGATGGCAAAACCCGAACGCGGCAACAATCCCGATCAGGGCAAGCCAAAAGCCAAGGCGCTGGAGCGTATCGCGCAAAAGGCCGAGGCCGCCAGCAAGGCCGCTGCTGCCGCCGCCGCGCCAGCTCCCGAGCCAGCGCCCGCCGAAGCGTAGGAAGTTTTGGCACCGCCCGAAAGCCGGGTCTGTGTGGGCGCCATTATGGGGGCTCATGGGGTGCGCGGCGAGGTGCGCATCAAATGTTTTACCGAACGGCCCAAAGATGTGGACGCGTTCGGTCCGGTCGAGACAGAAGATGGCAAGCGGCGCTTTACGGTAAAAGTCACCCGCAGCGTGAAAGAAGGGGTGGCGGCGGTGCTGTCGGGCATTACCGATCGCGATGCGGCAGAGGCGTTAAAGGGGTTGCGGCTCTATGTGCCCCGTTCGGCGCTGCCGGTGCTGCCAGCCGAGGCGGACGAATATTATCTGGCCGATCTGATCGGTCTGGCGGTGCGCTGGGCCGATGGGCCAGAAGCAGAGGGTAAAGTAGTCGCGGTGCATAATTTTGGCGCGGGCGATCTGGTAGAAGTGGCGTTGGCAGCGGTTTCAGGGACAAAATCGCAAACCCTGCTGGTGCCGTTTGAACGCGAAATAGTGACGCAGGTGAATGTGGGCGAGGGCTATATTAGCGTGCTTTTGCCGCATGAAGTGAGTGAGGAGAAAGAGGAGAAATAGACGTGCCTGAAGACGCCGGGGCTGCAAAAGCCTGGACCGCAACAGTGCTGAGCCTGTTCCCGGACATGTTTCCGGGGCCGCTGGGGCATAGTCTGGCGGGAAAAGCGTTAGAATCGGGTATTTGGCGGCTGGAAACGGTGGACTTTCGCGGCTATGCGCGCGATAAACACCGCTCCGTGGATGACAGTCCGGCTGGCGGTGGCGCGGGTATGGTGCTGCGCCCCGATGTGCTGGCGGCCGCGATTGACGATATTCGGGCGCGCGAGCGTGTCCAGCGGCCGTTGATATATTTGAGCCCGCGTGGTGCGCCACTGACCCAGAAGCGGGTGCAGGCCTTGCGTGCGGAACCGGGTGTGGTGCTGATCTGTGGGCGCTTTGAAGGCGTCGATGAGCGGCTGTTGCAGTCGCGAGAGATTGAGGAAGTCAGTCTGGGCGATTTCGTCCTGTCTGGCGGCGAACCAGCGGCCATTGCGCTACTGGATGCGGTGGTGCGGTTGTTGCCGGGTGTGGCGGGAAATCCCGACACGTTGGCAGAAGAAAGTTTTGAGCAGGGATTGTTAGAATATCCCCATTATACAAAGCCCAGTGAATGGGAAGGTGTGGCGATACCGCCGGTGCTGTTATCCGGTAATCACGCAGAGATTAAGGCATGGCGCAAGGCCAGGTCAGAAGAAATTACGCGAACGCGCCGCCCGGATTTATGGCGGCGTTACAGCGCGGGAACGAAGGAGAGTGAGTGATGAATTTACTGCAAGAACTGGAACAGGAACAAATTGCCAAACGCACCGAAGGCAAAACCATTCCCGATTTTGGCCCCGGCGATACGCTGAAGGTTATGGTTCGGGTTGTGGAAGGTACGCGCGAGCGCCTGCAGCCATTTGAAGGCGTGTGCATTGCGCGTTCCGGCGGCATGACACTGAATGCGAATTTCACTGTGCGCAAAATTTCCTATGGCGAAGGCGTGGAACGGGTGTTCTCGCTGTACAGCCCGCTGGTCGATCAGGTTGTCGTGCTGCGCCGTGGTCAGGTACGCCGCGCGAAACTATATTATCTGCGTGGCCGCACCGGCAAATCTGCGCGTATTCTGGAAAAGAAAGTGGTTCGCAGTTAGTTTACGCTGGAGGAAGGTGCGATGGCTGGCCCAAGCACACTGTATGATAAAATCTGGCAGGCCCATCTGGTAAGTCAGCAGGCGGACGGAACCTGCCTGATCTATATCGACCGGCATCTGGTGCATGAAGTTACCAGCCCGCAGGCCTTTGAGGGCTTGCGCATGACGGGGCGCAAGGTGCGCCGCCCGCAGGCGACGCTGGCCGTTGCCGATCATAATGTTCCGACCACGGATCGCGCCAAGGGTATCGAAGACGAAGAGTCACGCATTCAGGTCGAAACACTGGAAGAAAACTGCGCGGAATTTGGCGTGGAATATCTGCCCATGTCCGACATCCGCCAGGGCATCGTGCATATTGTCGGGCCGGAACAGGGACTGACGCAGCCTGGCATGACCATTGTCTGCGGCGACAGCCATACCGCAACGCATGGCGCATTCGGATCGCTGGCGTTCGGCATCGGCACATCGGAAGTGGAACATGTGCTGGCGACGCAAACCCTGATCCAGGCGCCCGCGAAAAACATGCGCGTCACCGTGGATGGAAAATTATCGGCAGGCTGCACTGCCAAGGATATCGTTCTGGCGATTATCGGAAAAATCGGCACGGCAGGCGGCACCGGACATGTCATCGAATTTGCAGGCGAAGCCATCCGTACACTGAGCATGGAAGGCCGCATGACGGTTTGCAACATGACCATTGAGGCGGGCGCGCGCGCCGGCCTGATCGCGCCGGATGAAACCACTTTCGCCTATGTGATGGGCAAGCCGCGTGCGCCCAAGGCCGGGCAATGGGAACTGGCGGTCAAATACTGGCGCACTTTGGTCAGCGATGCGGGCGCGCAGTTTGACCGTGAAGTCACGCTGAACGCCGCTGACATTGCACCGCAAGTCACCTGGGGCACCAGCCCGGAAGATGTGCTGCCGATCACCGGAAAAGTGCCCGATCCTGCCGCTGAGCCGGACGCCGCGCGCCGCGCCTCCATGCTGCGCGCGCTGGATTATATGGGGCTGACGGCGGGCACGCCGTTGACGCAGGTTAAAATCGACCGTGTGTTTATCGGCTCGTGCACCAATGGCCGCATCGAGGATTTGCGCGCCGCCGCCAAGGTTGCAAAAGGCCGCAAGGTCGCATCCCATGTGGGCGCGATGGTGGTGCCGGGTTCTGGTCTGGTGAAAGAGCAGGCCGAACATGAAGGCCTCGACAAAATATTTATCGCGGCAGGCTTTGAGTGGCGCGAGCCGGGCTGTTCCATGTGTCTGGCAATGAACGCCGACAAGCTGGAACCGGGGGAGCGTTGCGCCTCCACCTCCAACCGCAACTTTGAGGGCCGTCAGGGCCGGGGTGGCAGAACGCATCTGGTATCGCCCGCGATGGCCGTTGCCGCCGCCGTTACCGGGCATTTGGCGGATGTGCGGGATTTGGAGTAGTGAAGCGAGATGATACATTTACGGCGTCATTGCGAGGAGCGTGAGCGACGTGGCAATCCAGAGCCACACGGCACGGCCTTCGTTTGTGGCTCTGGATTGCCACGCTTCGCTCGCAATGACAGCTAGAGGTGTGGCATGAGCATTTCAGCAGTAAATCGTGATCCGCGTGTCGATGATGTAAGGATCAGTGAGGAGCGTCTTGAGGTGATGTTACGCGATGGACGGCGGATCAGTGCGCCGCTTACCTGGTTTCCGCGCTTGCAAGCCGCGACATCGGCGCAACGGGAGGTTTGGGAGATTTGCGCAGGCGGCTATGGAATTCACTGGCCAAAAATTGATGAAGATTTGAGTGTTGATGGACTGCTGATGGGCGTGCTCGGTTAAGGATAAAATACAATGCAGAAATTTGACAAACTCACCGGCGTTGCGGCCCCCCTGCCGCAGATCAATGTCGATACCGACATGATCATTCCCAAGCAGTTCCTGAAAACCATCAAGCGTTCGGGACTGGGCAAGAACCTGTTTGATGAAATGCGCTTTACGGTTGAGGGCAAGGAAAAGCCGGATTTCGTGCTGAACAAACCCGCATACCGCAATGCGCAGATTCTGGTGACGGGTGAAAATTTTGGCTGCGGGTCGAGCCGCGAACATGCGCCCTGGGCGCTGCTGGATTTCGGCATCCGCTGCATCATCGCCACCAGCTATGCGGATATTTTTTATAATAATTGTTTCAAGAACGGCATTTTGCCAATCATCCTGCCGCAGGCCGATGTGGACAAATTGATGCACGACGCAGAACGCGGCGCCAATGCCGTGGTCAGCATTGATCTGGCGGCCCAGGAAATTCGCGGCCCCGATGGCGGCGTGGTCAAATTCGAAATTGATCCGTACAGAAAGCAATGCCTGATCGAAGGGCTGGACGATATCGGCCTGACTATGAAACAGGACGCCAAAATCGATCAGTTCGAACAAAAACGCGCCGCGCAGCAGCCCTGGTTATAGAAAGACACGAGCGAACATGTCCAGCAACCGATCATTATTAATCCTGCCCGGCGATGGCATTGGCCCCGAGGTCATGCGCGAAGTGCGCCGTGTGATCGACTGGTTTGGGCGGCGTCGCGCCATCAGTTTTGAGATTGACGAAGACATTGTGGGCGGCGCGTCGATTGATGCGCACAAAACGCCACTGACCGACAAGGCGCTGGAAAAGGCGATGCAGGCCGATGCGGTGCTGTTTGGTTCCGTTGGCGGCCCGAAATGGGACAATCTGGGGTTCGATATGCGCCCCGAAGGCGGCCTGCTGACGCTTCGCAAGGAACTGGATCTGTTTGCCAATCTGCGTCCGGCGATATGTTTCCCGGCATTGGCCGGGGCGTCTTCGCTGAAACCCGAACTGGTGACGGGACTGGATATTCTGATCGTGCGTGAGCTGACCGGCGGCGTATATTTTGGCGAACCACGCGGCATTGAAACCCTGCCCGATGGCCAGCGGCGCGGCGTCAACACGCAGGTCTATACGACATCGGAAATTCACCGCGTCGCGCGCGTGGCGTTTGAGCTGGCGCGCAAACGGCGCAATCTGCTGCATTCATCGGAAAAGGCCAATGTCATGGAATCCGGCCTGTTATGGCGCGAGGAAGTGACCAAGCTGCACAAGACCGAATATAGCGATGTGCAGCTACAGCATATTCTGGCCGATAATTGCGCCATGCAGTTGGTGCGCGAACCCAAACAGTTTGATGTGATCGTCACCGATAATCTGTTTGGTGATCTGCTGTCCGATGTGGCGGCGATGCTGACCGGATCGCTGGGCATGTTGCCATCGGCGTCACTGGGCGCAAAAGACGCCAGCGGTAAAAGCAAGGCGCTGTATGAGCCGGTGCACGGCTCGGCCCCGGATATTGCCGGCAAGGGGCTGGCCAATCCCATCGCGACGGTTTTGAGCTTTGGCATGGCGCTGCGCTATTCGTTTGATCTGCCAGGCGATGCCGATCTCGTTGATAAGGCCGTTGAAAATGTGCTGGCAGGTGGCCTGCGCACGGCGGATATCATGCAGCCCGGCATGGCCAAGGTATCGACAGGCGTGATGGGTGACGCCATTGTGCGCGAACTGGACAAACTCACCACTTGAATTTTAACCGCCGGGGGTTCATATGCGCCCGGTGAAACGGGAGCAGAAAACCATGGGTTATAAAGTAGCAGTCGTAGGCGCCACCGGTATGGTCGGGCGCGAAATGCTGGCCATTTTAGCGGAACGCGAATTTCCGATCGACGAGGTGGTGGCGCTGGCGTCACGGCGCAGCATCGGCAAGGAAGTTTCCTATGGCCAGCGCACGCTGAAAACCCAGGCGCTGGAAAATTTTGATTTCAAGGGCACCGACATTGCGCTGTTCTCGGCGGGTTCAGCCGTGTCTGCGGAATGGGCCCCCAAGGTCGTGGCGGCGGGCGCGGTGGTGATCGATAATTCCAGCCATTTCCGCATGCATGCCGATGTGCCGCTGATCGTGCCGGAAGTAAACCCGGCGGCGTTGGCCGGGTATACCAAGCGCGGCATTATCGCCAATCCAAACTGCACCACCGCGCAGTTGGTGGTGGCGTTAAAGCCGCTGCACGATGTGGCAAAGATCAAGCGCGTGGTGGTGGCGACCTATCAATCGGTGTCGGGCAAAGGCAATGCGGGGGCGGATGAACTGTTCCGCCAGACCCGCGCCGTGTTTGTGTCTGACCCCATTGAAAAAGCGGCGTTCACGAAACAGATTGCTTTCAACGTCATTCCGCATTGCGACGATTTCATGGAAGACGGCTACACCAAGGAAGAATGGAAGGTGATGGCCGAGACCAAAAAAATGCTTGATCCAAAAATCAAGCTAACGGTGACCTGTGTGCGGGTGCCGGTGTTTGTGGGTCATTCCGAGGCGGTGAATATCGAGTTCGAACGCCCGATCAGCGCCGATGAAGCGCGCGATATTCTGCGCGAGGCGCCCGGCTGCATGGTGATCGATAAACGCGAGGATGGCGGCTATATCACGCCGGTGGAATGCGTGGGCGAATTCGCCACCTATATTTCGCGCATCCGCGAAGACGCCACGGTGGAGAACGGGCTTAACCTGTGGGTGGTGTCCGACAATCTGCGCAAGGGCGCGGCGCTCAACGCGGTGCAGATTGCAGAAATGCTGATCACCAAATATCTGAAAAAGGCGGCGTAAAGTCTTTCCGTTATTATTTGAATCACCACGCTTGCTCTGTCATCGCGAGCGAAGCGTGGCGATCCAGAGTCTCACGGTAAGGCCGGTGTGCGTGGCTCCTGGATCGCCACGCTACGCTCGCGATGACGGCCGGTGAACGGCACTTCAGAAAACGACTTAAAATCATCGTCCCCTATCGCGGCAACAGGCTTTCGCCCATCAGATATTCATCGACGGCGCGCGCCGCCTGGCGGCCTTCGCGGATGGCCCATACGACCAGCGATTGGCCGCGCCGCATGTCGCCCGCAGCAAATAATTTGTCCACGGATGTTTTGTAATTGATCATGTTGGCCTGCACATTGCCGCGCGGGTCCAGGTTCACGCTAAGCTCTTTCAGCATGCCTTCGTACGACGGGTGCATAAAGCCCATGGCCAGTAAAATCAGATCAGCGGGTAACGAAAACTCCGTACCCGGAATTTCTTTCATTTTTTCGTCCAGACGGATGCAGTCGATCTGCACGGCCTTGCCGTCTTTGCCCACGATATTTTTGGTCGCCACGCCCCAGTCGCGCGCGCACCCTTCGGCCTGGCTGCTTGATGTGCGCATCTTGTTGGGCCAGTTGGGCCAGGTCACGGACTTGTTTTCTTTTTCCGGTGGTTTCGGCATGATTTCGAGCTGGGTAACCGAGGCCGCATCCTGACGCAGCGATGTGCCGATGCAGTCGGACCCGGTGTCGCCGCCGCCAATCACGATCACATGCTTGCCCCTGGCGCTGATTTCCGGCAGCGGCCATACCGCCTCGCGTCCGATCCGGCGGTTCTGCTGTGAAAGGAAATGCATGGCGTAATGCACGCCGTTCAGTTCGCGTCCCGGCACTTCCAGATTACGTGGAAATTCCGATCCGCCGGTCAGCACCACGGCATCATATTCTTTCAGCAATTGCCGCGCGGGCACATCGACGCCCACTTCGGTATTGTGGCGAAACGTCACGCCCTCGGCCTGCATCTGCGAAATGCGCCGGTCGATCAGATGTTTTTCCATCTTGAAATCAGGAATACCATAGCGCAGCAGGCCGCCAATGCGCGCGTTTTTTTCGAACACGGTTACATCATGCCCGGCGCGGGCCAGTTGCTGTGCGCAGGCCATGCCCGACGGGCCGGAGCCCACCACGGCCACATGCTTGCGGGTGCGGCGTTCGGGAATTTCCGGCACGATCCAGCCTTCTTCCCAGCCCTTGTCTATGATGGCGCATTCGATGCTCTTGATGGCAACCGGCGCATCGTCAATGTTCAGTGTGCACGATGCCTCGCACGGCGCGGGGCAGATGCGACCGGTAAATTCGGGAAAATTATTGGTGGAATGCAGCACCTCAAGCGCCTCACGCCAACGGCTCCGGTACACCAGATCATTCCAGTCAGGAATAATATTGTTCACCGGGCAGCCATTGTGACAATAGGGAATGCCGCAATCCATACAGCGCGCGCCCTGACGCACCAGTTCCGGTTCATCAAGCGGAATGACAAATTCCCTGAAATCTTTCAGCCGTTCCTCGACCGCCTTATAGGGGCGCTCCTGGCGATCAAATTCCTTAAAGCCGGTTACTTTACCCATGCGAATATTCCATCACTTCAATGATCGTTTAGCCAACAAGCCGCAGATTGGGTTGTGTGGCTGATGCCTCTTTCTGCAAATCGGTCAGCGCGCGGCGATAATCATACGGCACAATCTTCACAAACTTGCCGCGATAATCCGCCCAGTTGACCAGAATTTTCTGCGCGACATTGCTGTTTGTCTCATCCGCATGGGCCTGCAACATCATCCTGATGCGCTGGTCGTCATGGCGCAGCGGATCTGCCAGGATCGTGGCTTTATCCACCACTTCATCCGTGTCCAGATCAATTCCGGTCAGTTCCACCAATTGCGTGTTGCAGCGCTGATCGAACAGCCCGTCTTCATTCAGCACATAGGCAATGCCACCGCTCATGCCCGCCGCAAAATTGCGCCCGGTTTCGCCAATGACCAGCACAACGCCGCCCGTCATATATTCGCAGCAATGATCGCCAGCGCCTTCGATAACCGCATGTGCGCCGGAATTACGCACGGCAAACCGCTCGCCTGCGACACCCCTGAAATAACATTCGCCGCTGATCGCGCCGTACAGAACCGTGTTGCCCACAATAATGCTGCGCTCCGGCACAATCGCGCTTTCGCGCGCCGGATAGATGATCAGACGTCCGCCCGACAGGCCCTTGCCGACATAATCATTGGCCTGTCCTTCCAGCATCAGGGTAACGCCCTTCGCCGCAAACGCGCCAAAGCTTTGCCCCGCTGTGCCTTTCAGTTTGATCCTGATGGCGTCATCCGGCAATCCGTCATGGCCATGCAGTTTGGCAAGCGCGCCCGACAGCATCGCGCCGGTGGTGCGATCCGTATTGCGGATCGTCATGTCGATCGAAACCTGCTTGCCGTCTTCCAGCGCGGGCTTGCACAAATCGATCAGTTTGCGGTCCATCACATTTTCAAGATTGTGGTTTTGCGTTTCGCAATGATGAATAGCCACACCCTGCACGGCCGGCGGGCGGTGGAACAGTTTCGAGAAATCCAGCCCCTGCGCCTTCCAATGGGTGATTGCCTTGTCCTTGCGCAATAAATCGCTGCGCCCGATCATTTCATTGAAGGTGCGAAAACCCAGACTTGCCATCAGGGTGCGTACTTCTTCGGCAACAAAGAAGAAATAGTTGATGACATGTTCGGGCTGGCCGGTAAAGCGCTTGCGCAGTTCCGGGTCCTGTGTCGCCACGCCAACCGGGCAGGTATTGAGATGGCATTTGCGCATCATAATACAGCCACTGGCAATCAGCGGCGCGGTGGCAAAGCCAAATTCATCAGCCCCCAGTAATGCGCCGATCACCACATCGCGCCCGGTACGAATGCCGCCATCAACCTGCACGGCGATGCGCCCGCGCAACCGGTTCAGCACCAAAGTCTGATGGGTTTCAGCAAGACCGATTTCCCACGGGCTGCCCGCATGTTTCAGCGAGGTCAGCGGGCTGGCCCCGGTGCCGCCTTCAAAACCGGAAATCGTCACATGATCGGCGCGCGCCTTGGATACGCCTGCCGCAATCGTGCCAACACCAATTTCCGACACCAGCTTGACACTGACCATTGCCGCCGGATTGACGTTTTTCAGATCGTAAATAAGCTGCGCCAGATCCTCGATGGAATAAATATCATGGTGCGGCGGCGGCGAAATCAGGCCAACGCCCGGTGTGGAATGGCGCACCTTGCCGATGATCTTGTCGACCTTGTGACCGGGCAATTGCCCGCCTTCGCCGGGCTTTGCGCCCTGCGCCATCTTGATCTGCATCATATCCGAATTGACCAGATATTCGGTGGTGACACCGAACCGCCCGCTTGCCACCTGCTTGATCGCCGAACGCATGCTGTCGCCATTGGGCAGCGGCACGTAGCGATCCGGTTCCTCGCCGCCCTCGCCGGTGTTGGAACGCCCGCCGATGCGGTTCATGGCGATGGCCAGATTGGTATGCGCCTCGCGGCTGATCGAGCCATAAGACATCGCGCCCGTCGCAAAGCGTTTCACCAGCGCCGACGCCGGTTCAACTTCTTCAATTGGTACCGGCTGCGCCGCCATCTGAATTTCAAACATACCGCGCGGCGTCAAAAGCTGTTCGTTCTGCTCGTTGATCTGTTTGGCGAACGCCTCATAGCTGGGTTGCGAACCGGCGCGTACCGCATGCTGCAAATTGCTCACAGTTTCCGGGGTCCAGGCATGCTGTTCGCCACGAATACGAAACGCATAATCACCACCCACATCCAGCGCGTCGCGATACAGTGGCGAATTGCTGTAGGCCAGCGTATGGCGCGCCACGGTTTCCTTGGCGATGACATTGATGCCGACGCCTTCGATAGCCGTGTGCGTGCGGGTGAAATATTTTTCCACGAACGCGGTGGAAAGGCCGACCGCATCAAATATCTGCGCACCACAATAGGACTGATAGGTTGAGATGCCCATCTTCGACATGACCTTCAGAATGCCTTTGCCGATAGCCTTGATGTAATATTCATGGGCTTTCTTTTCCGCCTCGCCATCAAAGCCGACGGCGCGTATTTCAGAAACCGTCTGTAGCGCCAGATAGGGGTTGATCGCCTGCGCGCCATAGCCTGCAAGCGTACAGAAATGATGCACTTCGCGCGGTTCGCCCGATTCCACCACAATGCCGACCGAGGTGCGAAGTCCCGCACGGATCAGATGATGATGCACCGCTGCACAGGCCAGCAATGCAGGGATTGGAATATTGTCCTGATCCACCTTGCGGTCCGACAGGATGATGATATTTTCGCCGTTCACCACCGCCGCTTCGGCACTGGCGCAAAGCCTGTTCAGCGCGGGGGTCATGCCTTCGGCACCGGCGCTGGCGGCAAAAGTCGTGTCCAGCGTAACCGAGCGGAAATCATTTTCTTCCACATCGCCAATGTGCCGGATTTTTTCCAGATCTTCATTGGTCAGAATGGGATTACGCACTTCCAGCCGGCGATGCGTGCCGCCGGAATCCAGATCCAGCAGATTGGGCAGCGGCCCGATCATTGATACCAGCGACATGACCAGTTCCTCGCGGATCGGATCGATCGGTGGGTTGGTGACCTGGGCGAATAGTTGCTTGAAATAGGTGTAAAGCAGCTTTGGCTGCGACGACAGCGGCGAGATCGGCGTGTCTGTTCCCATCGAACCGATCGCTTCTTCGCCGGTTTCCGCCATTGGCGCCATCAGGAATTTCAGATCTTCCTGGGTATAGCCAAACACCTGCTGACGGTTCAGCAGCGTATCGCGGTTGGGCCGCATCGCCGCATATTCGGCCGGCAGATCTTCCAGCCGGCACTGGGTTTGATCCAGCCAATCCTGATAGGGATGCGCGCTTGCCAGAGTTTCCTTTATTTCGGCATCGGAAATAATCCGGCCCTGTTCCAGATCGATCAGCAGCATCTTGCCCGGTTGCAGACGCCATTTTTCGATAATGTCTTCTTCGCGAACCGGCAGCACGCCCATTTCCGACGCCATCACCACCATATCATCTTTGGTGACGAAATAACGTGCGGGCCGCAATCCGTTACGGTCCAGCGTCGCGCCGATCTGACGGCCATCTGTAAACGCCATGGCGGCGGGACCGTCCCACGGTTCCATCAGGGCGGCGTGATATTCGTAAAATGCGCGGCGTTTATCATCCATCAGCGGATTGCTGGCCCAGGCTTCGGGGATCAGCATCATCATGGCGTGCGCCAGCGAATAGCCGCCCGCGACCAGCAGTTCCAGCGCATTGTCGAAACACGCACTATCCGACTGGTTTTCCGGGATCAGCGGCCACAGCTTGTCGAGGTCGCTGCCCAGCAGTTTGGAGCGCATGGTATGACGGCGCGCCGCCATCCAGTTGATATTGCCACGCAGCGTATTGATTTCGCCATTGTGGCAAACCATGCGGAACGGTTGCGACAGGGACCAGGTTGGAAACGTATTGGTCGAGAAGCGCTGATGGATCAGCGCCATCCCTGAGACCATGCGTTCATCCTGCAAATCCAGATAATATTCGCCCACCTGTTCGGCCAGCAGCATGCCCTTGTACAACAGGGTGCGGGTGGAAAAAGACGGCACATAAAAATACCGCGCCAGATTGCCGCCCAGTTCATCGGCAACGATACGGCATTGCTTGCGGATCACCATCAGCTTGCGCTCAAACGCATCCTGATCGGCGCAATTTTCGCCGCGCCCGATAAATATCTGGCAGCTTTTGGGTTCGGTCGGCTTGACGGATTCGCCCAGACCGGCATTGTTCACCGGCACATCGCGCCAGCCCAGCACCAATTGCCCCTCGGCCAGAATGCATTTTTCGATCAGCGCCTTGCTGGTGGCAAGTTCCGACGGGAACGGCGACAGGAACATGAAGCCGACGGCATATTCACCTTCCACCGGCAGTGTAATGCCCAGCGCCGCCGCCTCTTCACGCATAAACTGGTCTGGCATCTGAATCAGAATGCCCGCGCCGTCACCTGCCAGCGGGTCCGCGCCCACGGCGCCCCGATGCGTCAGATTACGCAGAATTTCCAGGCCCTGGCTGATGATCTTGTGGCTTTTCTTGTTCTTGATATTGGCCACAAAGCCAATGCCACAGGCATCATGCTCATTACCGGGATCATACAGACCTTGGCGTTCCGGCAACCCGATCCGCGCATCTGGGTCATTCTTGTTCATTCGGCACCCATTCAATTCACTGCCCGCCGCCACATTAACCTGCAAGCTGGGTCGGGGAAACTAGCCTAACCCGCACACCCAGGCAATCGATAGTCCGATTATGTGACTTTCTTAACCTTGCCGATAAGTGCTGGGCGGTTGGAATGCTGTAATTCAGCCCTTTAGTATAGCAAATTATGTCAGCAATACCTACCTTTTATTCCGGGCCGGGGTACTTTCCGATTGCGCCCATCAGCCGTGCAGGTAAGCTGACGCAAAACATACACCGGAAGGGAAAAGGACGCCAGCATGGATGAGAAAACCTATTATCGCGACCATTGGGTCGAGGTGGAGCCGGAACGGCTTAGCGCCTATACGGAAATGTTCAAATGGCGGCCGGAGATGGAACCCCTGCTGGCTCCCGCCGATCTGAAACCCGGCCAGACTGTGCTGGATTATGGCTGTGGCCCTGGCGGATTGGCGCTGGAACTGGCGAGACGCGCCGGGCCAACGGGCCATGTGCATGGGGTTGACCTGAATCAGGAATTTGTCGGCCTGGCGCGCAAGGCCCTCAAAGAGGCGGGTTTTGGCGCTGCCAGCACGGTGCACCATGTGATGGACGACAAAATTCCGCTGCCCAACGCCTCGCTCGACCGGCTGATCTGCAAGAACGTCATGGAATATGTGCCGGATATCGCCGCCACGCTGGCCGAATTTCGCCGGGTGGTGAAGCCGGGCGGCATCGCGCATATTATCGACAGCGACTGGGGCATGCTGGTGGTCGAACCGCTTGGCGCTGCCCGGCTGGGCGAACTGTTCGAAGCCGCCAAACTGGCCTATCACACGCCACATGCCGGACGCCTGCTGTATAGCAGCATGAAAAAAGCCGGTTTTGCCAGTGTGTCGGTCAAAATCCTGGCCAATGCCGACACCAGGGGGCATATGCAACTGGTGCTGCATAATATGGTGAACTATGCCAAAATCGGCGGCAGGATTGACCCCAAACGCGCCGATGCGATGCTGGCCGAGGTCAAACAGTCCATTAGCGATGGCACATACATGATGGTGCTGCCGCAATTTCTGGTTACCGCACAGGGGTAACTCTAACCACTAAAACAGGGAAAGGGGAACACAATGGCTACTGCAAAAGTAAGTGAAACCGTGAATGCGAATGCCGATAAGGTGTTTGCAGTACTAGGGGATTTCGGCGGGCTTAAATTAGACTTGATTGAGGCAGTAAAGCTCACCGGCTCGGGCATTGGCTGTTCACGTGAAGTGACGCTTACCAATGGCGCGCGGGTGGTGGAGCGGCTCGATAATCATGATATGAATACCCGCACACAGACCTACAGCATTCAGAATGACGATCATCCGCTGCCATTTAAGGCGTATGTCGCGACCTTCGTCGTGACGCCAACCGGCGCCAATTCGTGCCGCGTCGACTGGTTCAGCAATTTCGATGTCAAAAGCGGAACCGAAGCCGAAGCAGTCAAATTCGCACAGGGCCTTTACACCGGCTTGATCCAGGGCATGACGAAACAACTGACGGCATAGAGGTATTAAGGCGCTAACACCAACAACGAACTCAGGGAAAGGGAAACACCATGACCACAGCCAAAGTAAGCGTAGATGTCAAGGCCAGCGCCGACCAGGTATTTGCCAAACTGGGGGACTTCGCAGGCGTCGAAGGCCCCATGATCAAATCGAAAAAAATCACCGGTTCGGGTATCGGTTGTGTGCGCGATCTAACGCTGGCCAATGGCGCGCGCGTGGTGGAGCGATGCGAAAATCATGATGCGAGTGGCCGCACACTGACCTATAGCATACAGAATGATGATCACCCGCTGCCGTTCAGCGCCTATGTCGCCACCCTGATCGTAACGCCGACCGGCGACAAGACATGCCGGGTTGACTGGTTCAGCAATTTCAACCCCAAGGGGGCGACAGAAGACGAAGCCATCAAGGCCGCCCAGAACATCTATACCGGCGCCATCAAGGGCGTACAGATCGCGCTGGGGGTTTAGACCGTGATGATTTTAGGTTCGTTCACACTTCACCCTCTCAGTGTCATTGCCCCATCCCTCCCCCTGTCATTGCCCGGTTTAGCCGGGCAACCCACCCAGACCCAAACTCAGGCCTTCGGGTGTCGCATGGATTACCCGCATAAAGCGGGTAATGACAATGAGAGGGGTGTGGCATGGATTACCCGGACAAGCCGGGTAATGACAATATAGGGGCCGGGTAATGACAACAATTGGGGATGAGCATGGGCAAACCTGAAATCATCGCGCGCTGGCGCGGCGAGATAAACCGGGCAACGACAAGGAGGGGGCAATTATAAATGAATTTGTTATGCGCCGACCGCAAAATAGTATTTAAGACGCCCACTATGAAATTCTGGAAAATGACCAATGAGTTCTGATCCACCCTCATCCCCGCACCATCGCGTTTGGCATACCGCGCGTGAATATCTGACGCACTGGTTAGTTGCCGGGACGATCGTGACGCTGACCGGCTTTGCGCCGGATCATCTGGTGGCGCATGTTTTTCATGCGGTGAAGCTGGACAGCCTGCGCGGCGCATTTATTGAATACCAGTTTCTGGCGATATACATCGGCGTGACATTTTTGATTGTGGATGTGGTTGTCCGCAACCGCTACAGGCAGGCCCCAGCCATCGCTGCGGCGCCAGTTGCTGGACCGATTATGGCATCGGTCCCGGCATTTGACGATGCGCCGGGTGAGATGGACGCCAAGCCCTCGATCGCGGTGTTGCCGTTTGTCAATATGTCCGAGGACAAGAGCCAGGAATATTTCGCCGACGGCATGACCGAGGACATTATCACCGGCCTGTCCTGCGATAGCCGCCTGTATGTGGCCGCCAGAAATTCCACCTTCGGCCTATAAGGGCCAGTCGCCGGATATCCGCACCGTGGGCAAAGAGCTTGGCGTGCGCTATGTGCTGGAGGGCAGCATCCGCCCCATGGGAGAGCGCCTGCGCATCAATGTGCAATTGATCGACACCGCTGGCGGCATGCATATCTGGGCCGACAAGATCGACCGCCCAACGGCGGAAATATTCGACGTCATGGATGAGGTGGTGGACAGCCTGGTGACTACACTGTGCGCCAACCTTGGGGTGGCCGAGGCCAGCCGCGCCCAGCGGCAGCGGCCCGAAGACCTGCAGGCCTGGGCGCTGTGTGTGCAGGCGGAGGTTCTGTTTTTTTCGCAATTCGACACCAAAACGCTGCTGGAGGCGGAAAAGCTGGCGCGCCGGGCAACCGAAATTGAACCGGGCTATGCCGCCAGTTGGGCTTTGCTCGCGTGTATCGCCAGTATGCGGATAGTCTATTGGCCCAGCGGCAATGTGGTTAAAGACTCTGAACAGGCGCTGTCGCTGGTCAATAGGGCGCTGCGCCTGGCGCCGAATGATCCGGTAGTGCTGGGCTATTGTGGCGCCGCCGCCGCCTGGGCAGGCCAGGGCGCGCAGGGTATTGACTATCTGGAGCGCAGTCTGGCCATCAATCCCAACAGCGGCTTCTCCCAGCTTGGTTACGGCTCCGCGTTTTTGTACAGTGCAAGATATACGGAGGCCGTTGCCCAATTGCAGCTTTTCATCCGCCGCTCACCCAAAGACCCTTATCTTGGTTTGGTCTACAGCCAGCTTGCATTCAGTTATTTGGGGCTTGTCGATCTCGAGCGGGCGGAGCAGGCGGCGCGGAATTGCGTTAAGCATTTGCCCGGCGTGATGGGGGGGTATCTGGTGCTGGCTCTGACGCTGAGGGCTTTGCGGCGTGACGCCGAGGCGCAGGCGCAGATACAGAAAATACACCAGCTTGAACCCGGCATGACCCGCCAGCAATGGGAAGATTATTGGCAACATACAATTCCAGCAGAAGCGGCCCCTGGGATAATTGCGCTGCTGCGCAAAACCTGGCGGGATTAGGCGCCTGGGAAGTTCATAATACCTTATTTTGGCCATGAAAATGCCTGAATGCGCTTGTATCTGATAAGGTCAGGAATGGTCCCTTTCTTAGTGGAGAGTGTCATGCGCCTTTTGGGCTTTCGGAAGTTTTTCTTTGCAACCGCGTTGGTCGCTATATTCTCGGCGCAATCGGTCGTGCCTGCACAGGCATGGCGAAACGATGATGATCGTGGATATGGGCGCGACCGGCATGATCGCAACTGGAATGGCGACCGGCATGACCGGCATGAGCGTGGACATTATCGCGGCCATGACCGCCACCATGATCGCCGTTCAAATGTTCAGGTGTTTATCGGTCAAAGCTATGGACCGGGCTATGGCTATGGCTATGGGCCCGTCTATCGCCCGCACAGATATCCGCCACCGCCTGTGTATTATGGCAGGCAGGATAGCAATCTTCTGGGCGGACTGTTTGGCGGTGCCGTTGGCGGCATTGCCGGTTCGCAGATCGGCGATGGCAGCGGGCGCACCGCAGCCATTATTGGCGGCACGCTGATTGGTGCTTTGTTTGGCAGCAATATTGGCAACAGCCCCTATGATCATGGTCATGCGGCGAATGTGTTTGAGGCAACGCCCAGCAGCCAG
>CAMTVX010000016.1:0-29251 GCA_947085295.1 uncultured Alphaproteobacteria bacterium
ATACGATTTCGGTTACGGCCAGCGCACGATCGCCCATTACCGCGACAGTCAGTTCATGCCCCGGAATATAGCGTTCCACCAGGACATGTTCGCCGAACGCCCAGTCATCGGCTGCGATCTGTATCGGCGGCGCGTTGTCGCCCTGCCGGACAATGAATACTCCGACGCTGGAACCTTCGGTAACCGGCTTCACCACATAAGGCGGTGGCATTGGATGTTTGTCACCCAGCGCATGACGATCCATCACCATGCCTTGCGGGCAGACAATTCCGGCATCATGAAACAGGCGCTTGGCCATTGGCTTGTCCATCGCCGCTGCTGACGCCCGCACACCGGAATGGGTGTAGGGAATACGCAGCAGTTCCAGCAAGCCCTGCACACAGCCATCTTCGCCCCAGCGGCCATGCAGGGCATTGAACACCACATCGGGTTTCAATGCCGACAGCACGCTGGCAAGCGTGTCATCCACATCCACTTCGCTGACCTGATAGCCTTCTGCGCGCAATGCTTCGGCGCATTTGGCCCCGGACACAAGACTGACATCGCGTTCGGCGGACCAGCCGCCTTTCAGCACGGCGACATGACGGGGCGTGTTCATGTGCGCGCCCCTTCATCGCCTAGACGCTGAATTTCCCAATGCAGTTCCACACCCGTAACTTCCAAAACGCGGGCGCGCACCTGTTCACCCAGGCGTTCCAGATCGCCCGCCGTAGCCGCGCCGCAATTAATCAGGAAGTTGCAGTGTTTTTCAGACACCATCGCGTCGCCGATACGCAGGCCACGGCAACCCGCCGCGTCAATTAATTCCCAGGCCTTGCGGCCTGCTGCCTTTGGGTCAAGCGGGTTGGCGAAGGTACTGCCACCGGTACGCGCGCCAACCGGCTGGTTTGCACTGCGCTCACTTGCGATCTCGGCCATGCGCGCGGAAATCGCGGTGCGATCTCCAGGCCGTCCACGCACGCTTACACGGGTCAGAATGACATCCGGGGGGAATGCGCTCTTGCGATAGCCAAGGCCCGCCTGCGCCGATGAAAACGCCAGCAATCGCCCTTGCCGATCCACGCCTTGGGCGCTGACAAATATGTCGCTGATCTCGCCACCGAACGCGCCTGCATTCATCCGCGCGGCGCCACCCATCGTACCGGGAATGCCGCGCAAGAACTCAAGGCCCATCAGGCCCGCATCACGCGCCGCCGACGCCAGCTTGACATCCATGACCGCAGCGCCAGCATGGATAACACCGTCATCGTCAATCTGAATATCGCTGAAGCCCGCACCCAGTTGCACCACGACGCCACGAATGCCGCCATCCCGGATCAGCAAATTCGAACCCGCCCCAATGACCGTGACTGAAACATCGCCAGGCAAGACCGCCAGTAAATCCGCAAGATCCTGCGCATCCGCTGGCTGAAACAAAATATCCGCCAGACCGCCAACCCGGAACCACGCCAATGGCGCCAGATCAACATCTGCCCGCAGCCGGCCGCGCACTGTTGGCATGTGATCAGGCAGAGAAGATGATCTGGTGCGCCGGGCCATCATGCCGCACCTGTCCCAAGTTTAGACACGGGACCATTTCTGGCCATTTCATCGGGCAGCGCATTCGCCCACTGGGTAATATTTCCCGCCCCCAGGCACACCACCAGATCACCGGATACTGCTTCGGACAAAACCAGCGAACACAGTTGTTCCGGCCCGTCCAGTGCAATGGCCTTACGATGACCGTGCGCACGCAACCCTTCGATCAGACTGTCACGATCCGCCCCTTCGATTGGCTGCTCTCCCGCTGCATAGACGGGCGCCACGATGACAATATCCGCGTCATTGAAACAGGTGCAGAAATCCGCGAACAGATTGGCCAGTCGTGAATAGCGATGCGGCTGCACCACAGCGATCACCTTGCCGCCCTTGCAGCTTTCACGGGCCGCGCGCAGCACGGCGGCGATTTCCACCGGATGGTGACCGTAATCATCCACCACACCGATACCGTCCCATTCACCCGTGCGGGTAAAGCGGCGCTTGACGCCCGCGAACGCCGCCAGCGCGCGGCGCTGCACCTTGCGGTCGATCTTTAATTCCCGCGCCACGGCGATGGCCGCCAGACTGTTGCGCACATTATGTATGCCCGGCATTGGCAGCTTCATGCCTTCCATGCGGCTGGTTTTTCCGGTGATCCGGTCAAAGAACTGCACATCGAATGTCCAGGTGTCGCCATCGACCTGAATGTTTACCGCGCGCACCTCGGCCTGTGGCGATGTGCCATAGGTGATACAACGCCGGTCCCGGACGCGCCCGACCAGTGCCTGCACTTCGGGGTGATCAATGCACACGACGGCGCAACCATAGAACGGCACATTCTCGACAAATGTATCAAAGGCGCGGCGCAGCGCATCAAAATCATGATAGAAATCCAGATGCTCTGGATCGATATTGGTCACAACCGCTATGGTCGGCGGCAGCTTGATGAAGGTGCCATCGGATTCATCGGCCTCTACCACCATCCAGTCGCCCGCGCCCAGCCGCGCATTGGTGCCATAGGCATTCACAATGCCGCCATTGATCACGGTGGGATCAAACTTTGCCGCATCCAGCAAACACGCAACCAGCGAAGTCGTCGTGGTTTTGCCGTGCGTACCTGCAACCGCCACGCACCATTTCAGGCGCATCAGTTCCGCCAGCATTTCAGCGCGGCGCACCACCGGCAAGGCGCGTTCGCGCGCCGCGATCAGTTCAGGATTATCCGCCCTGATCGCACTGGATACGACCATCACCCGCGCCTCGCGCAGATTTTCCCCGGACTGTCCAATCGCCACAGGAATGCCCAGGCTGCGCAACCGCGCCACATTGCCGCCATCGGAACTGTCGGATCCCTGCACCTGATAGCCAAGATTGTGCATCACTTCGGCAATGCCGCTCATGCCGATGCCGCCGATGCCCGAAAAATGTATCCAGCCAATATCAAGGGGAAGCCGCGTCATCATGCCGCAACCCTCCTGAAAAACGGGATCACCTTGCCACCGCCGCCACCGCCCCTTTTGGGATACTCGGTTTTTCGTGGGGCCAGACGCTCGACCATATCCGCAAGCGACTTTGCGGCGTCCGGGCGGCCAAGGCCGTGGGCCGCTGCGGCCGCAATACTAAGTTGCTGCGGATTACGCAGTAAATTCTGCAAGCGTTTGGCAAGCGCTGACGCTGTCATTTCCGCTTCTGGCATTACCCATGCGGCACCCGCATCCGCCAGCGCCTGCGCGTTGGCCAGTTGCTGCTGATCCGCGTGATGCGGATAGGGAATCAGGATGGACGGCACGCCCGCTGCCGTCAATTCGCTGACCGTCGTTGCGCCCGATCGGGCAATCACCAGATGCGCCGACGCAAGCTTTGCGGGCATATCACGAATAAAATCTGTCAATTCCACCTGTAAGCCTGTGCGCGCATAAGCCTTGCGGGTCTGCTCCAGATCGGCTGTGCGGCATTGCTGCACGATGCGCAACCGGGCGCTGACGCCGGGCGGCAGCATGGCGATGGCGGCTGGCACCGCCTCACTTAATACGCGCGCGCCCTGACTGCCGCCGAACACCACCAGGTTAAAAGGCGAGTCCAGCGTGGGCGCGTCATAGGGACGGCCAAAACAGGCGGCGATATCGGCGCGCACCGGATTTCCGGTTACCGTAACCTTGACCTGATCAATGGCGCGCAACCCCCGCATGCCTTCAACGGATGCAGCAAGACCGCTGACCCGATGCGCAATCAGACGATTGACCCGGCCGAGCACCGCATTCTGTTCATGCAGCGCGGTTGGCACACCCAGCCATATTGCCGCCACCATCGCAGGAAGCGCGGGATACCCGCCAAAACCAATCACCAGTGCCGGGGGCTGCTGGCGCAATATGCGCAACGCCTGCACGGTGCCAACGCCAATCGACAGCGCCGCACGGATTTTAGCCAGCGCATTGCCCGCCGGATTTCTAGCGGAGACTTCGTGCACATCAATGCGCCCGAAAGAGGAGGCAAATGCCGCGCCGCGCGCATCGGTTATTAACGCCACAGTGCGACCGCGCGCGCGTAATTCCTGGGCCAGCGCCTCGGCGGGAAACATGTGGCCACCCGTACCGCCCGCTGTCAGGATGATGGGTGCGTCGCTGCTTTCTATCATGGCGCGCGCCCCACAGATGCGCCGCCAATGGCAACACCCGGCCGTTTACGCAACAACGCCAGGATCATACCAGCCGTCAATGACAGCGCCAACAGGGATGAACCGCCATAACTGATAAATGGCAAAGTCATCCCCTTTGACGGAAGCAGGTTCAGATTGACCGCCATGTTGATGGCCGCCTGCAACCCGAACAGAAATATCAGCCCCGACGCCGCAAGCTGCACAAAATGATCTTCCGCCGCAAATGCCCGGGCCAGACCGCGCAACACAATAAACCCAAACAACCCAACCAGCAGCAGGCAGGCAATCGTTCCAAATTCTTCACCGACGACAGCGAAAATATAATCCGTATGCGCGTCCGGCAGGATTCGCTTGACGGTGCCTTCGCCGGGACCGCGTCCAAACAGACCGCCCTGTAAAAAAGCATTAATGGCTGTATTCACCTGAAACGTATCGCCCGACGCCGGATCAAGGAAACGATCAATACGACTGGTGACGTGCGGCACATACATATAGGCAAAAACCCCACCGACCGCGCCAACCGCAAGCAGTCCACCGACCAGCACCATCGGCATCCCGGCCACAAAAAACATTCCGCCAATCACCACAGTCAGCAAAAACGCCTGACCAAAATCCGGCTGCATGGCGAGCATACCGACCGATCCGGCCCAAGCGCAAAGCGCTATCAGATTTCCCGGCACACCAGAGTCACGATTCTGTTCGGAAAACATCCAGGCCGCAAACACGATCAGCGCAGGTTTCAGAAATTCAGATGGCTGTAATGACAAGCCGCCCAGCGACAGCCAGCGCTGCGCCCCATTGCGTTCTTCGCCAATGGTCAGCGTCAGCACCATCAAAATCACGGCGCCGATAAACAGGCCAACCGACAGGCGTTTGACAATGTTTGGAGTGGCCATCGACATGCCAAACAGAATGATCAACCCAAGGGGCAACATCATCAGATGTTTTTTGACGAAAAAATAGCTGTCCATATTAATGCGTTCAGCCACTGGCGGGCTGGCGGCAAGGGTCAGCAGGGTGCCAATAATAATAAGCACGCCAATAGCGCCCAGGATCCAGCGATCCACGGTCCACCACCACTGGCCTAGTATGCTCGTATCTGTACGGGCAAAACTGCTCATATTGCGCTCCCGCTCATCGATTTGGCCGCATGCTCTGACACCAGCTTGCGGAATACTTCACCACGCGCTTCAAAATTCTCGAACTGATCAAACGACGCGCAGGCCGGTGACAGCAGCACAATCGCCTCATCCTTTTTCGCTGCATCCTCTTTCGCTGCGTCTTTAGCCGCCGCCGAAACCGCGTTCGCCAGATCACCGCATTTCTGATACGGCACCCGACCTTCCAGCGTTTCGGCGAATGCATCCGCTGCCTGCCCAATCAGATAGGCCTTACGGATTCGCCCAAAGAACTGCGCCAGCGAATCAATTCCACCTTCTTTCGGAACCCCACCAAGAATCACATAGACGCCATCATAGCAAGCCAATGCCCGCGCTGTAGCGTCCGCATTTGTCGCTTTTGAATCATTGATGAAGCGAACGCTCTTCACGCGGCCGACTTCTTCCATGCGGTGAGCCAGCCCGGCAAAGCTATCCAGCCCCCGCACAATCTGGTCGCGCGATATTCCCAGCGCCAGCGCCGCCGCATAGGCCGCCGCCGCGTTCTGCCAATTATGTGCGCCGGGCAACCGGGCAAGTCGGCGTAAATCCGTCACCTGTTGCGCCGCGCCGGACAGCGCGTCATATAAAATTCCGTCCTGTACATAAACGCCAGGTTTGATCGGACTGTGTTCAACAGCGACTGGGTTGACCCGCACACCACTGGCCCGTAACGCATCACATGTTTTTTCACTGTGGGGATCGTCCACGCCGACCACCGCCACGCCATCCCGGGCCAGGCCGTTAAAAATCCGCTGCTTCGCCGCAACATAACCCGCAAGGCTGCCATGACGGTCAATATGATCGGGCGTGATATTCAGCCACACCGCCACATTCGCGCCGGTTGGTCCGGTCAGATCAAGCTGATAGGACGACATTTCCAGGACGTACACGCCGCCGGGACCAAGTATTTCCAGATCCAGCGCCGCAGTGCCGATATTGCCGCCGACCTGTACTGCAAGCCCTGCTTCACGCACCAGATGGCCGATCAGCGCGGTTGTGGTTGATTTGCCATTGGTGCCTGTCACCAGCACCAGCTTTGTTGATGGAAAATCAGCGCGCCGCGCCCGGAAAAACAGCTCCACATCGCCGATCACTTCACAGCCCGCATCGCGGGCGGCGCGCACCACCGGATGCGGCGTTGGGAAATGCAATGGCACCCCGGGGCTCAATACCAATGCGGCAATTTTTTTCCAGTCCATCACGGCAGGATCGGCAAGCGCCAGTTTTGCATCCAGGGCCGCGCTGGCGTCATTGCGTTTTACCAGCGCATCGTCCCACGCCGCAACTTCAGCGCCACCTTGCAACAAAGCCCGTGCAGCAGATATCCCGGTTCGGGCAAGCCCGAAAACAGCGGTCTTCTTTCCCGAAAAGGCGTATGCAGCAATCATGCTTTATCTCAGCTTCAGGGATGATAGACCAATTATTGCCAGCACCAGCGCAATGATCCAGAAACGAATGACAATTGTTGGTTCCGCCCAGCCGCGCTTTTCAAAATGATGATGGATCGGCGCCATCGCGAATACCCGCTTACCGGTCATTTTGAACGACGCAACCTGAATGATCACCGATACCGCCTCCAGCACGAACAGACCACCGATAATGGCCAGCACGATTTCATGCTTGGTCACGACAGCAATCGCACCCAGCGCCCCCCCCAGGGATAGCGAACCGGTATCGCCCATCATCACCTTTGCGGGTGGCGCGTTGAACCACAAAAAGCCGAGTCCCGCGCCCACAACGGCACCACCAAACACCGCCAGTTCCCCCGCGCCCGGAATGGCTAATATCTGCAAATAGTCAGCATAGGCCGCGTGGCCAACCAGATAAGAGATAAACGCGAAGCTGGCAGCGGCAATCATGATCGGCATTATGGCAAGACCATCCAGCCCATCTGTCAAATTTACCGCATTGGATGAACCTACAATCACAAATACCGCCATCGGCAAAAACAACCAGCCCAGATCAATCAGAACATTTTTCAAAAACGGGATCGCCAGCATATCGGCGTGCACTGGCGCCGCTATCGTACCAATCCACCATACTGCGATAGCCGCGATAACAATTTCGCATGCGAGTTTGATCTTGCCGGGTAAGCCCTTGCTGTTTCGCTTGGTGACTTTCAGATAATCATCAGCAAAACCCACCGCACCAAACCCAAGCGTCACCAGCAGCACCGCCCAGACATAGCGATTGGATAAATCCGCCCACAATAATGTCCCCGACATGATGCCAAACAGGATCAGAAAGCCCCCCATTGTCGGGGTGCCCGCCTTGGTGATGATATGGCTTTGAGGGCCATCTTCACGAATTGGCTGCCCGCCTGGCTGAAGCCGCTTTAACAAGCGGATAATCGCGGGGCCGAACAGAAAGCTGAGAAACAGCGCCGTCATCAGCGCCCCGCCCGTGCGGAACGTCAGATAGCGGAATAGATTAAACAGGCCAATATCGCCCGCTAACGGAAAAAATAAATTATACAGCATCCCTGCCACCCCCAAATTTTGATGGCTTCTGATTTTGTTCCAGCGCCAGCAATGCTTTCACGATTTTCCCCATACCGGTGGAATTGGATCCCTTTACCATCACCACATCGCCAGGGCGCAACGCGTCACGAAGCGGCGCGATCAGTGAATCGGCGTCGCTCTCATGCCTCGCGCGTAAATTGAGCGGCAACGCATCGTGCAGAACCTGCATGTGCTCGCCCGCTGTAAATGTCTGTTGAATACGACCGTCGATGATCACCTGTGCCAGTTCACGATGATAGCGCGCGGCATCCTGCCCAAGCTCGCCCATATCGCCAAGAACAGCGATCCTGCGGCCCCGCCCTTGCGTCATTTGCCCCGAAAGACTGAGCAGCGCCGCCTGCATCGAACCAGGATTGGCGTTATAACTTTCATCAATCAGCGTAAACACCCCGTCGGCGATCGGCAACGTATGGCGTCGCCCACGACCGGCAAGCGGGCGCATCCCCGCCAGCGCAATGGCCGCCAGCGCAAGATCACCGCCCAGCGCCTGCACGGCGGTCAGCACAGCCAGACTGTTCATTACCCAGTGCGCGCCAGAAAATCCGATCTTGTAGGTCAGCGGCTGCCCACAAATTTCTGCATACACGCAGGAACAATCGGCATGATGCACCGCCTTGATAAGCCGCGCCGCAGCATCTGGCGCCGAGCCAAAGCCCAGCACCTGCCTGATGCCCGCTTCTTTGGCGCGGCGGGACATCAGATCAAAGAACGCGCTGTCCTGATTGATGATTGCAACGCCCCCGGGTTCCACCCCAAGAAAAATTTCCGATTTGGCTTCGGCAATTTCGGTCAATGAATTGAAATGTCCGACATGTGCTGGCGCAATCGTGGTGATGATTGCCGCATGTGGCCGCGCCAGCCTGGTCAATGGTGTAATTTCTCCGGAATGATTCATGCCGATTTCAAAGACACCATATTCTGTCGCGCGTGGCATGCGCGCAAGGCTGAGCGGAACCCCCCACATATTATTATAGGATTCAGCCGAGGCATGGGTGCGCGCCTGCCGCTCCAGCGCCAGACGCAACATTTCCTTGCTGCCGGTTTTGCCAGCACTTCCGGTTACCGCAATGATCTTTGCAGATGTACGCGCGCGCGCCGCTGCCCCTAATGCCTCCAGCCCGGCCTGCGTATCTGTTACCAGCAGTAGCGGCGCATCCGCAGCAACACCGTCGGGAACATGATCAACCATCGCCGCCGCCGCGCCACTGGCCAGTGCAGCCGAGGCGAAAGCATGCCCATCGTTGGCAGGGCCACGCAAGGCGATAAACAGATCGCCTTTTGTGACACTGCGGCTATCTATGGAAACACCTGATGCCTGCCATGCGCCGGTGCTGCGGGCAGAAGTCGCCGCAGCCGCATCTGATGCAGTCCACAACGGTTCTGATGCGCCCCCGGTATCAGCCATGACCATTTCCTTTTAGCGACACTTCCTCAATCGCGCGGATGACCTCGTGCCGGTCATTGAAAGGGATGATTACGCCTGCAATCTCTTGTCCCTGCTCATGCCCCTTTCCGGCAACAATCAACATATCGTCGCTAGAAAGATTCGCTACTGCAAAGCGAATGGCGGCGGCGCGATCTGCAATTTCGGTTGCGCCCGAACATGCAGACAGAATTGCAGCGCGAATCGCTGCGGCATCTTCCGTGCGTGGGTTATCGTCCGTGACCGTCACCTGATCCGCAAGTTCACGCGCCACCGCACCCATCAGCGGGCGCTTGCCGCGATCCCTGTCGCCGCCACAGCCAAACACCAGATGCAGCCTGCCCTTGCAGAAAGGCCGTACCGCCTCAAGCACCGTACGCAGCGCTTCCGGCGTGTGCGCATAATCAACCAGAACACTGGCGCCATTCGGTAATTCGCCCGCCACTTCGAGACGGCCGGGTGCGCCAACCAGTTCCGGCAGGGCGCCAAACACATCGTCGGGATCCTCGCCACACCCGATCACCAGCGCGCTGGCAACCAATACATTCATCGCCTGGAAGCGGCCAATCAGTGGAAGTTCAACTTCCCATTCCCGCGCCTCATACGCAATGCGCAGGCGTTGTCCACGTGAATGGGTATCCGCGCTGACAATGCGCAGATCGCCAAAGCGCCCACCCACAGAAATGATGCGATGCCCACGCGCCCAGCTCAACGCCTCTGCTTCACTATAACTTGCGTCTTCACGGTTGAGCACAGCCACGCCACCGGGTGCCAGAACCTCACCGAACAGACGCAGCTTGGCGTATCGATAGCTGCTCTCGCTATCGTGATAATCCATATGGTCACGCGTAATATTTGTGAGCGCCGCCGCGCCAACCCGCACACCATCAAGGCGATACTGCGCCAGACCATGACTGGATGCTTCTATGGCCACATGGGAAACGCCGCTATCGTGCAGACGGGTCAATACCGGATACAGAATTTCCGGCGGCGGCGTTGTATGTACATGCCCGCCACCGATAGTCATCTCGCCGAGATTTTTTCCGATAACCCCCAGGGTGCCAATACTGGCAGCACGCCGCCCAAGCCGCTCCCAGATCTGACGACAGAAATCCGCGACCGAGGTTTTTCCATTTGTGCCGGTTACCGCAATAATGGTTTCCGGCTGCGCGCCATAATAACGCGATACAAGCTGTGCGTACTGGCGACGCGGATTATTGTCGGTCAGAAGCTGGACCTTGCCACCCTGTGCGCTGCGGCCACATTTGGCGGCGATCTGTGGCGTGACCAGTATCGCCACCGCGCCGCGCTCCAGCGCATCGGCAATATAACTGGCGCCATCGTCACGAACGCCCGGTAGCGCGGCAAACAAAAATCCCGGTCGCACGTCGCGGCTGTCTGCGGTCAAACCTGTAATTTCCAGCGTCGGATCGCAAACGACTGGCATGGTAGAACCTATGAGATCGGCAAGCCGCATGATTTAATTCGCACCTCCAAACGCAGCCAGCCGCGCACCATCCACTTCCACAGGAATTGGCGCGACGCCCAGCATCGGCGCAATACGGCGTATCACGGAACCAGCGGTTGGCGCCGCAGTCCAGCCCGCTGTTGCGAAATTGAATGTCTCCTTGATGCCTTTGGGTTCATCCAGCATGACAAAAACCAGATAGCGCGGCTTTGACGCTGGAAACATGCCCACGAAGGATGAGATGCGCGAATCCTTGCGATAGCGTCCAGCCTGCTGCTTGTCCGCAGTACCGGTTTTTCCCGCCACTTCATAGCCAGGCACATCGGCCTGTTTGCCGGTGCCTTCTTCTGTGCCCACGACCAGGCGCATGAGATAGCGTATCTGTTTACTGGTTTTTTCCGAAACAATTTGTGGTCCCGGCACGGGTGTAACGTCATCGGCATAACGCAACAACGTCGGGCGCACCAACCGGCCCCCATTGACCAGAGACGCCACGCCAACGCCAAGCTGCAACGGGCTGACCGCCATGCCATGACCAAAAGCAACCGTCATGGTGCTGACATCTGGCCAGGGACGCGGCCAACTGGGATCACCCAGTTCCCGCAATTCAAAATCCGGCTGGCGCATCATGCCAAGTTTGCCCAGAAATTCCTTCTGGCCTTTGCCGCCAACATGCAGCGCCATTTTTGCTGAACCAATATTGGATGAGTACAGAAATATTTCCGTCACCGACAGGGGGCGGCGCTTGGCGTGAAAATCACTGATGGTAAACCGGGAAATGCGAATGGGATCCGTCGCATCATAGATATCTTCCATACCCGCAACCCCCGAATCCAGGGTCATGGCGGTATTAAACACCTTGAAGGTCGACCCCATTTCATAAGTGCCAAGCGTCACGCGGTTGAATTGCGCTTCGTCCTTGTTCTGCTGTTTGCCATTGGGATCAAAATCCGGCAGTGAGGCCAGCGCCAGCACTTCGCCATTATTGACATCCATGATCAGGCCCGCCGCCCCAATGGCGCTGAATTTGGCAACTGCCCGCATCATTTCATCACGCAGCGCATGTTGCACACGCAGATCAAGCGCCAATTGCAGCGGCGCACCGCCCTGATTCAAACGCGCATCCATCGCGCGCTCAATCCCTGACAGGCCGTGATTGTCAACATCGACATACCCAACCGCATGCGCCGTCAGATTATCCTGCGGGTAAATCCGGCGTTCATCACTGGTAAAGCGAAGCCCCGGAATGCCAAGCGCATTTATCGCATGCTGCTGACGCGGGCTAAGATCATTGTGCAGCACCACATAACGCTTGCCGCTGGCCAACTGCTTGCCCGCGCGTCTGACATCGAGCGTTGGCAATTCCTGCGACAGACGCCGGATTGCAGTAGCATGGTTCGGCACCTCCGTCGTATCGGCTTCCAGCGACGCGGTTTTCAGATTGGTGGCAATGACAATACCATTGCGGTCCACAATATCCGCCCGCTCCACAGGGGCCATCGCCCCGGTGGAAAGCTGCATCATGTCCTGATTTTGTCCGAAGGGCAGCGCCAAATCGACCAGTCGCACTGCAATCGCAGAAAATCCAAACAGAAAAATGGCGCCCACCATCATCAGCCTGTTACGGCCAAGATCAATAGCGCGATTATTTCGACCCGAAAGCCAGGGCTGCCCCTCTATGCCAACCATGTCACTTGGCACATGCACACGCTGTTTACGGTGCTGGGTTGTTACCATCAGCGGATTTCTACCATCGAAGCAGTTGGGGTTGCGGCAAATGTCTTGCCCTGTAATTTTGCGGGCGTCACCTCTGGCGAGCGGGCTATCAATTCACCGATTGGATCAGCGGGTTCGGAAGGCGCGGACGGTTTTTCAGGGATCGTGGCAAAGCTCACCACCTGCACGACTTCCAGAGGCGCAAGTTCAAGATAACGGCTGCTCAGTTTCTGTAGCCTGTCGGGACGATTGAGACTGCTCCATTCCGCGTCAAGTATGCGGATCGCCGCCTGCTCCTCGGCAATCTTCGCCTTGAGGCTCAAGCCCAGGCGTTCCATGCGGTCAACGGAATATTTCACGTGGTACAGACCGGCAGACACGCCGAACAGCAGAATGAACACAAACAGGGTCACAAATCGCAGCATCTAGTTTCCTCCTCCGAATGCATCTGCAATAGACGCAGGCACACCAGCAAACATTGTCAAATCATTGACCGGCCAGACATCGGCCGCAGTGCGTTCTCCCGCCCGCAGATGCGCCGAACGCGCACGCGGGTTATCATTTATTTCCGCATCCCCTGGTTTGCGCGCGCCGTTCCATAACATTTTGAAACTGGGCGCAGGCTGAACCGAATCATCAGGCGGCTGATGACGTGACGTACCCGGACGAACGCCCGAACGCACGGCAAAAAATTGTTTGATAAGGCGGTCTTCCAGACTGTGGAATGAGACCACCGCCAGTCTTCCCGATGGTTTCAGAAATTTCTCTGCCGCCTGAAGCCCGCGCGCCAGTTCGTGCAGTTCGTCATTCACATATATGCGCAACGCCTGAAACGTGCGGGTCGCGGGATTTTTACCGCCCGCCGCCGCGCGCGCGCCCAGTGCGCCCGCAACAATGCGCGCCAGTTGCAGTGTGCGGGTAATCGGGGCATCGCTGCGCGCCGCCACGATGGCCTTTGCAACGGCGCGTGAACGGCGCTCCTCGCCATAATAAAAAAAGATGGCGGCCAGATCTTCAGCCGACAGATTATTCACCACATCCGCAGCGGACGGCCCATCGCCGCCCATGCGCATATCCAGCGGCCCGTCTTTCTGAAAAGAAAAACCGCGCTCGGCCTGATCAATCTGCATGGACGAAACGCCCAGATCAAAGGTAACGCCATCCGCCGAGGCAAAGCCTGCCTGCGGCAACAGTTCGGCCATATCACCAAAACAGGCGGTGATCAGGTGCAGCCGGTCGGGAAATTCCTGCGCCAGCGCCTGCGCGATCGGGGCAACGGCCGGGTCACGATCCATCGCGACAACCGTGCAATTGGCGACCTGCAACAGCAAACGGCTATACCCGCCCGCGCCAAAAGTGCCGTCCACGTAAATCCCGCCGTCATGCACTGCCAGTGCGTCAACCACCTCTTGCGCCATCACGGCGATATGCGGGCCACCTTCAGTACGCACGATCCGTTTTTTGCGCTGTCTAGTCATGGCCGCCATCCGAACGCATATTTGTGGCCACAACATGACCCGCATTTGCAACCGGCGGCACCCAATCGGTACGCTCAGCCATCGCGCGCTCACGCAATTTGATTTTTTCGGCCTCGAACACCGACGGCGACCACAGACTGAAATAGGTGCCCTGCCCGACAAAGGCGATGTCTTCATCTATTTTTGCATGGGTCAAAAACTCTGGCGGCAGAACGATCCGTCCATCCGTATCGGGGATCATTTCCACTGCCTGGGAACAGATCAATGTGGGATAGGCTTCGACTTCCCCGCCAAACGCACCAAGTGGATTTTGTTGCCCCATGAACGCCTGCATCTGCTTTGGCGTGACGGCCTGCAACCACGGCCCCAGCATTGAGGGAAAACACACAAAGCTATTCATCTCTTTCGACATGAGATAGGCGCGGTACTGCGAGGGAACAGAGACCCGTCCCTTTTTGTCCACCCGATGTAACGAATAAGACAGAAACCCATTCATGCCGCCCAAACCTCGCAGTGGCGTTAACCAGATCGAGGCGCGCAAAGGGTATGTAAGCGGATCAGTTCAGTTCGGAACCGTAAGGAAGTCAGCAAAGCCGACCTCGCAAACCGCGCACAACGTACCCATACTCGCCTCAAAAAGGGCATGTATGGGTATAGATGGATTTTATACGGAGTTCAATGGATAAATGATGGGAATTAGGCCCATTTATAAGATTTTTCTCTTATCAATCAATGTGTTCTTTCTATGTTCTCCAATTCCTATCCAAACATGCCGGATAATTTGTTAGCAGTCTTATGTACCTGAGTGCTGTAACGACGACCATTCATCCGGCGGGTAATTGGGGACAGTATATAGTTTTTACCAAGCAAACTATATACTGTCCCCAATTATCCCCGGGGTTGTGGCACCGGCAACCCAAAAATCATTTCCCGCTTACCGCCCTGTAATATCACTTTCCGGGTTGGCGCTGATGTGGTGAATGGCCAGATCGGCGCCGTTGAATTCGTCTTCCTCGTCCAGCCGGATGCCCATTACCGCCTTCAGGACTCCGTAGACAATGAAACCGGCGATCCCGGCATAGGCCGCCCCCGCCAGCGATCCGACCAGTTGCGACATGAAGCCCACGCCGCCCATTCCGCCCATGGCCTCGACGCCGAAAATGCCGCAGGCAATGCCGCCCCATAACCCGCACAGACCATGCAGCGGCCACACGCCCAGCACATCGTCGATCTTCCAGCGGTTATGGCAAAGCTGAAATACCACCACAAAAATCACCCCGGCAATGGCCCCGGTGGCCAGCGCGCCGATGGGATGAAACACATTGGAACCCGCGCATACGGCCACCAGCCCGGCCAGCGCGCCATTATGCACAAAGCCCGGATCATTCCTGCCCGCGATCAGCGCCGAAAGTATGCCGCCCACCATGGCCAGCAACGAATTCACCGCGACCAACCCGTTGACGCTGGCCAGCGTCTGTGCGCTCATCACATTAAAGCCGAACCAGCCGATGCACAGCATCCACGACCCCAGCGCCAGATAGGGAATGTTCGACGGCGCAATACCCACCGGCTTGCCCGCCGCATTATAGCGCCCGCGCCGCACACCCAGCGTGATGACCGCGCCCAGCGCGAGCCAGCCGCCCACCGCGTGCACCACCACGGAACCCGCAAAATCATTGAAGCGATAGCCGAAGCTGGCCTGTAACCAGTCCTGAAAGCCAAAGCGCGTACCCCACACCATGCCTTCGAACAGCGGATACACCAGCGCGACAATGATGGCGCTGGCCAGCACCTGCGGCCAGAATTTCATGCGCTCCGCAATGCCGCCGGAAATGATCGCCGGGATGGCGGCGGCAAAGGTCAGCAGGAAGAAAAACTTCACCAGGTCATAGCCGCTGGCCGCGAACTTATAGCCTTCCGCCTCGGCAGCGCCGGTCAGCACCTGCGCACTGGTCAGAAAATCAATGCCATAGGCGACCGAATAACCAATAAAGAAATACACCACCGTCGATACCGCAAAATCGACGAGAATTTTCACCAGCGCATTGACCTGGTTCTTGTAGCGCACCGTGCCCGCTTCGAGAAAGGCAAAGCCCCCATGCATGGCGAATACGAGGATTGCCCCCATCAGAATGAAGAAAATGTCCGCACCAATTGATGCGCTGGTTTGTGCCGTGTCCATAAGCGTCCCCTGCCCTAAAATTTCCTGTTTGTCCAGCTCCTCCCGTGTCATTGCGAGCGGCGTAGCCGCGTGGCAATCCGGGAGTCACGCGGTAGGGCTCTCGTTTGTGGCGCCCTTGCCGGAACGAAGCCTTCTGGCGAAGGCTGGTGGATTGCCGCGTCGCTTCGCTCCTCGCAATGACGTGGAGACAGTTGCGATTCAATTCGCACAGAGACGTAGTCATAGCCCGAAAAACGCTCAATGAATAGGCATTTTGCACTATGGCCGTTTTCGAATAGGGTGGCCCATCATCCGATTCATGCCGCGAGTTTTTCAGGAACCCATAGCACAATGTCATTCATTCGATCGGCGGTAACCGTCGGCAGTGGCACGCTTCTTAGCCGCATCCTGGGCTTCGTGCGCGATATCCTGATTGCCGCCATGCTGGGGGCGGGGCCGCTGGCGGATGCGTTTTTTGTCAGTTTCCGGCTGCCCAATCTGTTTCGCCGCCTGTTCGCGGAAGGCGCGTTTAATTCGGCCTTTGTGCCGCTGTTTGCGGGCAAGCTGGCCAGCGAGGGCGAAGCTGCGGCGCGAAAATTTGCCGAACAATCCCTGTCGGTATTGCTGGCCATTCTCTTTATACTGACGATTCTGGCGGAAATTTTTATGCCCACGCTGATGTTCCTGCTGGCGCCGGGCTTTGCAGGCGATGCGGAACAATTCGCCAATGTGGTGCTGTTCGGGCGCATCATGTTTCCCTATTTACTGTTTGTGTCGCTGGTGGCGCTGTATGGCGGCATTCTGAATTCGATGATGCAGTTCGCCGTCGCCGCCCTGACGCCGGTGCTGTTCAACTGCATTTTGATCATTGCGCTGGCGGGGGTCATACCCATGTTCGGCTGGCCCGGTGAAACTTTATCCTGGGCGGTGGCGGTGGCGGGCGTGGCGCAATTTCTGATGCTGGTGGTAGCCGCCAGCCGGGCGGGCATGCGCCTGCATCTGCCCTGGCCGCGCCTGACCCCGGATGTCAAACGCCTTCTGGCCCTGACCGGACCGGGGGCCATTTCCGGCGGCATCGCGCAGATCAACCTGTTTATCGGCACGATTATCGCGTCATTACATGCGGGCGCGGTGTCGTATCTGTATTATGCCGACCGGCTGTACCAGGTTCCGCTCAGCGCGATTGGTACGGCGATCGGCGTCGTGCTGCTGCCGGATTTGTCGCGCCGTTTGCGTGAGGGGAATGTTGCGGGCGCGTTATGGAGTCTGAACCGGGCGCTGGAGTTCGGGTTGCTGCTGACGGTGCCAGCGGCCCTCGCATTGCTGATTATTCCGGGGCAGATTGTCGATGTGATGTTCACGCGCGGCGCATTTACCCAGGCGGACGCAGACGCAACCGCAATGGCGGCGGCGGGGTTTGCCATTGGGCTTCCCGCCTATGTGCTGATCAAGATTTTCTCGCCGGCATTTTATTCCCGCGAAGACACAATGACGCCGCTTAAATTCGCCGCCGCCGGTGTGATGCTGAACATCGTCCTGTCGGTTGGGCTGTATTTCTGGATCGGCTTTGTTGCGATCGCGATCGCGACTTCGATTGCCGCCTGGCTGAATGCGGGGCTGCTGTGGTTTTCGCTGTTGCGTCAGGGACACATCAAACTGGATGCGCAATCGTCGGTGCGGCTGCCGCGCATCGCGCTGAGTTGCGCCGGGTTTTCTGTCGCCCTGTGGGCGGGCGCGGTCCTGCTGTCGCCCTGGCTTGTCGCCAATGCGGGCATTGCGGGGATGGCGGCGCTGGCGGCGCTGGTGCTGGGCGGCATCATGGTTTTTGCGGTGCTGTGCCAGGTCAGCGGGGCGATCACCCTGGGGGATTTGCGTGCGTCCTTGCGGCGATAACTTGACGCTGGTCCGGGCAAGGCCGATAAAGCCCCACATCCTTCTGCAAACAGGGCCAGAACCGTTACCATGACCACGCATAAACCATTAGTCTTTTCCGGCGTTCAGCCGACCGGCAATCTGCATCTCGGCAATTATCTGGGCGCGATCCGCAATTTTGTGCGGCTACAGCAATCCTATTCATGCCTCTATTGCGTGGTGGATATGCACGCGATCACGGTCTGGCAGGAACCCGCCCAACTGCGCAACGCCACCCGCGAGGTCGCTAGCGCCTTTATCGCCGCAGGCGTTGATCCCAAGGCGCATATCATTTTCAACCAGAGCCAGGTTCCACAACATGCGGAGCTGGCCTGGATTTTCAATTGTGTCGCGCGCATCGGCTGGCTGAACCGCATGACGCAGTTCAAGGACAAGGCGGGCAGTAACCGCGAAAAAGCCAGCGTCGGTCTGTACGCCTATCCCAACCTGATGGCGGCCGACATTCTGGCCTACCGCGCCACCCATGTGCCGATTGGCGAGGATCAGACCCAGCATCTGGAACTGGCCCGCGACATTGCGCAAAAATTCAATACGGATTTTTCGGTGCCGGATTTCTTTCCGCAACCCGAAGCGCTCTTGCAACCCGAAGGCGCGCGCATTATGTCGCTTAAGGACGGCAGCAAGAAGATGAGCAAATCTGACCCAAGCGATCTGTCACGCATCAATCTGAATGACGATGCCGATAGTATCGCCAAGAAAATTCGCAAGGCACGTACCGATCCCGAACCGCTGCCTGAAACCACTGAAGGTCTGAAAGAACGGCCCGAGGCGCGCAATCTGGTCGGCATTTATGCGGCGCTAAGCGACACCCGCGCCGAAGATGTGCTGCGCGAATTTGCAGGCGCGGAATTTTCCCGCTTCAAGGGGCAGTTGACGGATTTATGCGTGGAGAAGCTGGGCCCCATCGGCGCGGAAATGAAGCGTCTGATCGCGGACCCGGCCTATGTTGAGGCGGTGCTGGCCGACGGCGCCGCGCGCGCCCGCGCCATCGCCGCGCCCGTTTTGGCGGATGTATATGATGTGATAGGCTTTATTCGCGCCCATTAGATGGAGATAAGATTACATTGTTGTTTTAGCCCCCCACCCCAACCCCTCCCCACACGAAGCTGCGCCAAAGCTTCGCTTGGCGAGAGGGGGAGGGGCTTTAGCACCGAACTCCGATCTTCTCCCTCCCCCTTGTGGGGAGGGCCGGGGTGGGGGTAGGAAAGAAATGCGGGGGTGAGCAAAAAAAGGACCGATCATGCGCATACTCGAAACACTACAGGAATGGCTGGCTACGGTGCGCGAGCGGGTGCCGCTGCGGTTTCTGCGCTGGGCCGCCGGCACACTGGTGCTTCTGCTGATCCTGTATTACCCCATCGGCATGCTGTGGTGGCACACGATCAATGATGATCTCAGCTTTGACGTAAGCGCCGAGAGCCTGCAATCCGGGCAAAGCCGTGCGGTGGCGGTGGCCGAACGCCTGATAGACCGCGAGGTCAACAAGACCGGCTGGGTGGCGAACAATCCGTTTTTCACCCCCAGTGCGATGCTCGACAATATGCCGGCCTATCAGCAGGGAATTGTCTCGGCGCTGGCGCGGTTCAGTTTTGAGCTGGCCGATCAGATTGGCCGCACGCGCGGTTCCAGCGAAATTGACGCCGATTTGAAAAACGCCTCAGGTCTTTTGCAATATTCCGGCACGGTGTGGGTGTGGGACCCGTCCGTCAGTCTGGCGCCGACCGCCACGTCGGAAGAGCAATATGAAAAGGCCCGCAAGGCGCTTGAAAGCTACAATCGCCGTCTGGCCGATGGCAAGGCGGTGTTCGAACGTCGCGGCGATAATCTGCTGGCGACCATGGAGCGCATTGCGCTGGATCTGGGTTCAAGCTCGGCGGTGCTGGAGCGCCAGGTGGCCGAGCATTCATCCGACTTTCTGGATTTTCAGGCCGATGACCTGTTCTACAATGTCAAAGGCCAGACCTATGCCTACTATGTTGTGCTGCGCGCCCTGGGCGGGGATTTC
This sequence comes from uncultured Alphaproteobacteria bacterium, assembly GCA_947085295.1. Classification (GTDB taxonomy): domain Bacteria; phylum Pseudomonadota; class Alphaproteobacteria; order UBA11222; family UBA11222; genus UBA11222. The sequence goes on from CAMTVX010000016.1 coordinate 20,040, forward strand.
GAGAATGTGCTGCGTGAACGCGAATTGTCGGGCGTCTACGGCCAGATGCTGAGCAGCCTGCGCGAGGCGGCGGCGCTCGACCCCTGGGTTGTCACCAACGGCGCGCCGGACGGCTTGTTCCCCAACAGTCAACTGACAGCGCAAGGCTTCTACCTGCTGCGCGCCCGCACCCAATTGCGCGAAATCAGCGATATTCTGCGTAAATAGCTTGTAATGGGCAGCATTTCCGCTATACTCCCCCCATAATTTGACGTTTTTGGGTGGGCCGTGGGCCCACTTTTTCGTTTGGGGCCTATCTAAATCATGACCCTTACCGGGCAAATGGACCTTATCAGCCGGATTGAGGCGATACTTGCGCCCGCCGCAGAGGCGATGGGGTTTGAGCTGGTGCGTATCCGCTATGGCGGCGGGACGCGCCCGGTATTGCAGATCATGGCCGAGCGCGACAATGGCGACATGAGCGTCGAGGATTGCGCACAGCTTAGCCGCACGGCTTCCGCCCTGCTGGATGTGGAAGACCCGATATCGGATGAATATGTGCTGGAGGTATCGTCCCCCGGGATTGATCGCCCGCTGACCCGGCCAAAGGATTTTGCCCGTTACACCGGGCATCTGGCAAAGCTGGAGGTGGCGCCGCCCGTAAAAGGCCAGCGCCGTTTTCGGGGCCAGCTTGCCGGGTTAACAGGACCAGCAGAAGATATACTGCGGCTGACGCCCGATTCAGGCGACGCAGTGGAAATTCCACTGGCACAGATCACAAAAGCGCAACTGGTGCTGACAGACGCGCTGATTGCAGAAAGTTTGAAACGCAAACCGCAGGCGGATTTCGCGGAAGAATCTCAGGGAGCATAAAATGGCTGGTACGGCGGTAAGTGCAAACAGGCTGGAATTGTTACAAATCGCGGACGCGGTGGCGCGTGAAAAAAGCATCGACCAGGATGTCGTACTGGGCGCGATGGAAGAGGCGATCCAGAAAGCCGCCAAATCCCGCTATGGCGCGGAAAATGAAATTCGTGTCGAGATTGACCGCAAGACCGGCGATATCCGTTTGCACCGCCTGCTGGAAGTCGTGGAACAACCCGAAGTGCTGGCCCGTGAAATTGCGCTTGTCGATGCGCGCCGTCGCAATCCCTCAGCGGAAATCGGCGATTTTATTTCCGAAGAACTGCCGCCACTGGAATTTGGCCGTATCGCCGCGCAGACCGCCAAACAGGTGATCGTGCAGAAGGTTCGCGATGCGGAACGCCTGCGCCAGTTCGAAGAATATAAGGACCGCATCGGCGAAATCATCAACGGCGTTGTCAAGCGCGTTGAGTATGGCAATGTGATTGTTGATCTGGGCCGGGCCGAAGCAATTTGCCGCCGCGATGAATTACTGCCGCGCGAAAATTTCCGCAATGGCGATCGCATTCGGGCATTTATTCTGGATGTGCGTAACGAAGCCAAGGGGCCACAGATTTTTCTGTCACGCACCCATCCCCGTTTCATGGCGCTGCTGTTCGGACAGGAAGTGCCGGAAATTTATGATGGCGTCATCGAGATCAAGGCAGTCGCACGTGATCCCGGCAGCCGCGCTAAAATTGCGGTGTTGTCAAATGATTCATCGATCGATCCGGTTGGCGCCTGCGTCGGCATGCGCGGTTCGCGCGTGCAGGCCGTGGTCAATGAATTACAGGGCGAAAAAATCGACATCATTCAGTGGAACCCGGATCATGCCTCGTTCATCGTGAACGCGCTGGCCCCCGCTGAAGTGACGAAAGTGGTGCTGGACGAAGATCTAAAACGCATCGAAGTTGTGGTGCCGGATGATCAGCTTAGCCTGGCCATTGGGCGTCGTGGACAGAATGTGCGGCTGGCATCACAACTGACCGGGTGGGAAATTGATATTCTGACCAATTCAGAAGAATCCGAGCGCCGCCAGAAAGAATTTACGGAACGCACAGAGCTGTTCACCGTCGGCCTGGATGTGGACGAAGTGGTTGCCCAGTTGCTGGCCACCGAAGGCTTCACAAGCATGGAAGAAGTGGCCTATGTGCCGCTGGATGAACTGGTCGGCATCGAAGGCTTTGACGAGGATATGGCGGAAGAATTGCAAAACCGCGCCCGCGAATTCCTCGACACGGAACAGACCAAGGCGGATGTGGAACGCCGCGCGCTTGGTGTTTCGGATGAAATCGCCACGCTGGAGGGGCTGAGCCCTGCAATGCTGGTGACACTGGGCAAGGCCGGAATTAAAAGCCTTGATGATCTGGCGGATCTGTCGAGCGATGAACTGATCGGGTTCACGGACACCGTCGATGGTGTCAAAAAGCGCACGCCGGGGCTGCTTGATGGGTATGCTCTGTCCGAAAATGGCGCCAATGCGATCATCATGGCCGCCCGTGCGCACTGGTTTGCCGATGAAGACGCTGCCAAAGAAGGGAAATAAGCCAGACGCCCGGGACGCCGATGAAAATGGTCCGCTGCGGCGGTGCATTGCAACTGGCGAAAGCCTGCCGCCCGAGCGGTTGATCCGGTTTGTTCTGTCCCCGGACGGGGTGTTGACGCCGGATCTGGCGGCGGAGTTGCCAGGTCGGGGAATATGGCTGACCGCAAACCGGGCCGCGCTGGATAAAGCCATGACCAGCAAGGGTTTTTCGCGCGCGGCACGGCGACAGATCACGCTGCCGCCTGACCTTGGAGATCAGATTACGGCATTGTTACTGCGCCGTACGATGCAGATACTGGGGATTGCCCGTAAGGCCGGTATGGCGACAACCGGGCGCGAAAAGGTCGAAGCGCAGGCGCGGAGTGGCAAAATCGGTGTGCTGATCGCTGCCAGCGACGGGGCCGAAGATGGCACAGCCAAGCTGTTACGTCTGGCAAAAGCGGTAACGCCGGATATCTTTTATGTCAGTTGCCTGAGTGGCGCTGAATTGAGTTTGGCATTTGGCAGGGATAATGTGATACATGCTGCCATCGCACAGGGGCGTTTGGCGGACAGGTTCGTTATGGAAGCGGATCGTTTGTTGGGCTTTCGCGGAAAATTGGGCTGAATCATCCCGTTGGCCATATTATTTGGACGGACGGATATGAAACCCACCGATGTTCTGTTTGCGAAATATCCGGGTTTATAGGCCGGTTTGGTGGTTACAGGTGCCGCGCCTGAAATATTGCGTGGAAACGAGGTAAAAGATTGTAATGAGTGAGTCGAAAGATTCTGGTGATACGGAGCCTGGCACAGGCGCCAAGCGTACGCTCAGTCTGAAAAAGACAATTGGCGCTGGACAGGTGCGCCAAAGTTTTTCTCATGGCCGCACCAAGTCTGTGGTTGTTGAGCATAAGCGTAAACGCACGCTGAATCTCAAAGGCGACGATGAAGCCATAGAAGTAGAAGAAGTTAAGCCAGAAGTCGCAGCGCCCGCTACTGTCGCTGCTGCCGCGCCATCTGTAACACCAGAAGCTGCAAAGCCTGCCTCTAAAGCGCCGCTTCAACCCGTCACAGTGATCGCCAAACCAACGCCGGAAAAAACTGAGCGTCGCCCCATGCAGACCGGGAAAGGTCGGCAGGTTCTTCGTACCCTGACTGAAGATGAGCGGGTTGCGCGTGAAAGAGCGCTGGCAGAATCCAGAGAAGTCGAAGCATTGAATGTCGTCGCTGACATGGAGCGTCGGCGCAATGAAGAAGCGCGCGCTAAAGAAGCCGCAGAGGCCGCAGAGCTTTTGCCACCGCCCGAGGTTGTTCTGGTTGAAGCCAAAACCGTTCAGGAACCGGAAATTATTGTCCCCGCCGAACCATCCGGCAAACCCGATACGGCGCGCAAGAAAGATGATATCAAAACCGCCATTATCGTACCGGAAGAAGATGACGATGAAGAAGGCGCCAAGGGTGCGCGCGGCAAACGCAAACTGGCCTTGCCCAAGGCCCCTGCCCGCACCCGCGACGAACCACGCCGCCGCGCCGGCCGTCTGACCATACAGGCCGCGCTTGACGATGACATGGGCGAACGCCAGCGTTCGCTCGCATCCATTCGCCGCGCGCGCGAACGCGAACGCTTTGCCGCAAAGGCTGGCGGGCGCGAACATAAAATTATTCGTGACGTTGTGATCCCGGAAGCAATTTCCGTGACGGACCTTGCCAACCGCATGGCTGTGCGGGGCAATGAAGTATTGCGCACGTTGCGCGCCATGGGCGAAACTGCCACGATGGATACTGTGCTGGAACCCGCAACGGCACTGCTGGTCGTTGAGGAAATGGGACACATTGCCAAACTTGTTGCGGAATCCGACGTCGAAATCGGCCTCGATATTCAAGAGGACGACGAGGATGATCTGATGCCCCGTCCGCCGGTTGTCACCGTCATGGGCCATGTCGATCATGGCAAGACATCGCTGCTGGACGCATTGCGTAAAACCAATGTGGTCTCTGGCGAAAAAGGCGGCATTACCCAGCATATCGGCGCCTATCAGGTCGAAATTCCCGGTGGTCAGAAAATCACCTTTATCGACACACCGGGCCATGAGGCGTTTACCGCCATGCGCGCGCGCGGCGCCAGCGCCACTGATATTGTTGTGCTGGTGGTTGCCGCCGATGACAGCGTCATGCCGCAAACCGTTGAGGCCATTCATCACGCCAAGGCCGCCGGTGTTCCCGTGATTGTGGCCATCAATAAAATTGATAAACATGACGCCAATCCTGACAAGGTTCGCCAGGAACTACTGTCTTACGAAATTTTCACCGAACAACTGGGCGGTGAAGTGCTATCGATCGAAGTGTCAGCGCTAAAAGGCACCAATCTCGACAAGCTTCTGGAAGCGATTTTGTTGCAGGCGGAACTGCTTGATCTCAGGGCCAATCCAAAACGCAGCGCCCACGGCGTTATCATTGAAGCCAGGCTGGACAAAGGCCGTGGCCCCGTGGCAACGGTACTGATCAAGGGCGGCACATTGCGGCGCGGGGATATTCTGGTCGCCGGCGCAGAAATGGGGCGCGTTCGCGCACTGGCCGACGAACATGGACGGGCATTGCAGGAGGCGGGGCCATCCACGCCGGTTGAAGTTCTGGGCCTGCAAAGCGTGCCAAACGCCGGTGATGATGTGATTGTTGTCGAAAACGAAAGCCGCGCGCGCGAAGTAAGCGACTTCCGTCAACGCAGGCAAACACAATTGCGTACAACCACGGCGCCCAGCGCTTCGCTGGAAGATGTATTTGAGAAGCTGAAACGCGCCGCCATCAAGGAAATGCCGATCGTCCTGAAAGGCGATGTGCAGGGTTCAGTCGAGGCCATTCAGGTGTCGCTTAACAAATTGTCCAGTGAAGAAGTCCGTGTACGGATTTTGCATTCGGGCGCTGGCGCCATTACGGAATCCGATGTCAGTCTGGCGGCGGCGTCACACGCCCCGGTATTTGGCTTTAACGTACGCGCCAATAGTCAGGCAAAGGATCTGGCAGAAGCGTCACGGGTTGAAATTCGTTACTACAACATTATTTACGATCTGATCGATGATGTGCGTAACGTCATGTCGGGCATGCTTGTGCCGGAACGCCGCGAAACCATGCTGGGCAACGCCCGCGTTCTGGATATTTTCAAGGTCTCGAAAATGGGCAAGGCGGCGGGCGGCCTGGTCACCGAAGGCGTTGTGCGCCGTGGCGCCGGTGTGCGCGTGATCCGCGACAATGTCGTGTTGCACGACGGATCGCTGTCCAGCCTGCGACGCTTCAAGGACGAAGTGAAGGAAGTACATGCCGGTACGGAATGTGGCATGGCGTTTGAAAACTTCCAGGATCTTCGTGTGGGCGACATCATCGAGTGCTTTGAAGTTGAGCATATCGCGCGTACGCTTTGAGCTGCGCTCACCAGTTATAACCGAGGCAATCATGTCTGCATCACGCGGTGGCACTGGCCGTCAAACCGGACGGCCCCCGGTGCGGGAGCGTTCGCAACGCCAGTTGCGCGTGGGCGAAGAAATTCGCCACCGGCTGTCTGAAATCCTGATGCGTGATGAAGTGCGCGATCCCGATCTTGCGGGCCACTCGATCACTGTCACCCAGGTACAGATCAGCCCTGATATGAAACAGGCGCTGGTCTATGCGCGGCCGCTTGCGGGCGACGTGGAAACCTCCAAAAAAGTTATTGCGGCGCTTAACCGTTCGGCGGGTTTTCTGCGCGGGCGGCTGGGTCGCGAAATCACCATTCGCCATACGCCGGAATTGCGATTTGCAACCGATGAAAGTTTTGACAAGGCTGACGCGCTGGACCGGCTGTTGCGATCCAAACCCGTTGCCAGGGATTTGGAAAAATAATGGGTAGACGGGGCAACAAAAGAGGCAAACCGATTAATGGCTGGGTATGTGTGGACAAACCCGTTGGCGTCACCTCAACCCAGGTGGTGGGCAAGGTGCGCTATGCCTTTGATGCGCAAAAGGCTGGACATGCGGGAACCCTTGATCCATTGGCCAGCGGTATTCTGGCAATTGCCCTGGGCGAGGCCACCAAAACCATTCCTTATGCGGTTGACACGCGGAAAACCTACCGCTTTACGATCCGCTGGGGCGAACAGACCAGCACGGATGATGCCGAGGGGCATGCCATCGCCACCAGCGACGTACGCCCGGATGAGGCGGCAATCCGCACGGCCCTGCCCGAATTCACTGGCGAAATCATGCAATTGCCGCCGCGTTTTTCGGCCATCAAGCTGGCGGGGGCGCGGGCCTATGATCTGGCGCGCAACGGCGAGGAGTTTGAGCTTTCTCCCCGGCCGGTAAGTGTGATTGAGTTTCGCCTGCTGGGCCTGCAGGACGCGGATAACGCCATTTTTGAGCTGATTTGCGGCAAAGGCACCTATGTGCGCTCGTTGGCGCGCGATCTGGGATTGCGGCTGGGAAGCACCGCGCATGCCCGCGATATACGCCGATTGCAGGTCGGCCCATTCAATGAGAGCAATGCGATTTCACTGGAAAAGCTCGAACAATTGGTTCATAACCCGTCCCTGTCGGAGCATTTGCTGCCGGTTGAGACCCCGCTGGACGACATCCCGGCGATGGCCATTACCGGAAGCGATGCAACCCGTTTGAAACGCGGGCAGCCGATTCTGGCGCGTAACGGCCAGTTTACTCCCTCTGACGCCCTGATATGCGCCAGGATTCACGGTAAAGCCGTGGCCCTTGGGTTTGTTGAGGCCGGGGAATTCAGGCCGGTGCGTATTTTCAACATTCCAATAGGAGTTATAAAATCCGATGTCGATTACACCTGAGCGCAAGCAAGCGCTGATGGGCGAATATGCCCGCAAGGCCGGTGATACCGGCTCCCCCGATGTGCAGGTTGCACTGTTGACCGAACGGATCAACAATCTGACCGGGCATTTCAAAGAACACAAACATGACAACCATTCACGCCGTGGTTTGATCAAGATGGTCAATCTGCGCCGTAAGCTGTTGGACTATGTCAAACGTGAAGATCAGCCGCGTTATGCGTCCCTGATTCAACGCCTTGGCCTGCGTCGCTAATCTGATTTGGCGGCTACGTTCCGGCCAAGGGGCCGGAACGTCATATGAATGATAAGGAAGAATAAGAATGTTTGAAATCCACCGCAAAGAAATCATGTGGGGCGGACGTAAGTTGAGTTTTGAAACTGGCCGGATTGCGCGCCAGGCCGATGGCGCGGTTCTTGTGCAATATGGCGATAGCAGCGTGCTGGCCACAGTTGTCGCCGCCCGCGCACCACGCGCCGGCATCGACTTTTTTCCGCTGACCTGTGATTACGTAGAGCGCACTTATGCGGCGGGTAAAATTCCCGGTGGCTTTTTCAAACGCGAAGGACGTCCAACCGAAAAGGAAACCCTCACCTCGCGCCTGATCGACCGTCCGATCCGTCCGCTGTTCGTCGATGGTTTCCGCAATGAGACGCAGGTCATCTGCACCGTGCTGAGCCACGACATGGAAAATGATCCCGATATTGTTGCTTTGATTGCAGCGTCGGCGGCGTTGACGATTTCCGGCATTCCCTTCATGGGCCCAATTGGCGGCTGCCGCGTGGGTTACAAGAATGGCGAATATATTCTGAATCCGCTGATTGACGACATCAAGGAAGGCCAGCTTGATCTGGTGGTTGCGGGCACCAATGACGCCGTGCTGATGGTGGAATCCGAAGCCAGGGAACTTTCCGAAGAAGTCATGCTGGGCGCCGTGATGTTTGGTCATCGCGAAATGCAGGCGGTGATCGGCGCGATCATTGATCTGGCGGAAAAAGCCGCCAAGGAACCCTGGGATCTGACCAAGGCGGCGCATGACGAAAGTCTGGGCCACAAGGTGCGCGAAATCGGCGAAAATCTGTTGCGCAGCGCCTATACCGAAGTCAGCAAATTGCTGCGTCAGGACAAGGTGGCGTCGGTCAAGAAAGCGGTTCTGTCTGGCCTCGAAGAAATTGGCCTGCATCTGGAACCGGGCGTCGGCGAACAGTTCAAGAAGCTGGAAAAAGATGTGGTGCGCGGAAATATTCTCGACACCAAAAAGCGCATTGATGGTCGCGGTCTGGCTGATGTGCGCCCGATCCTGGCTGAGGTGGGCGTATTGCCGCGCACCCACGGCGCGGCATTGTTCACACCCGGTGAAACCCAGGCGCTGGAGATCACCACGCTGGGCACCGGCGAAGACGAGCAATGGGTCGATGCGCTGCATGGTTCGTACAAGGAACGTTTCCTGCTGCATTACAACTTCCCCCCCTATTCAGTGGGAGAAACCGGCCGTTTCGGGTTTACCGGCCGGCGCGAAGTTGGCCACGGCAAACTGGCCTGGCGGGCGATACGCGCGGTGCTGCCGCTGTATGAAAACTTCCCCTACACCATTCGCGTGGTGTCGGAAATTACCGAATCCAACGGCTCGTCTTCGATGGCCAGCGTCTGCGGCGCTTCGCTGTCGCTGATGGATGCGGGCGTTCCGATTACGCGCCCGGTTGCGGGCATCGCCATGGGCCTGATCAAGGAAGGCGAACGCTTCGCCGTGCTGTCCGACATTCTGGGTGATGAAGATCATCTGGGCGACATGGACTTCAAGGTCGCGGGCACCGAGCAGGGGATCACCTCCGTCCAGATGGACATCAAGGTCCAGGGACTTTCGCTGGACGTCCTGGCGCAGGCGATGGAGCAGGCGCGCCGGGGCCGGCTGCACATCCTCCAGCAGATGAACAAGACGCTGGCGCGCCACCGGACGGAGATGTCGCCGTGGGCCCCGCGG
>CAMTVX010000017.1:0-75250 GCA_947085295.1 uncultured Alphaproteobacteria bacterium
CTGGACGCTGGCGGCATGGGAAGAATATCACTATTGGCAGGCTCAGGATCGCAAGACATTGAAACGGATTAACAGTCTGATCAAGGATTGTTTGCGGCATCCCACGACAGGTATCGGTAAGCCTGAGCCGCTGCGCGAGAATCTTGCCGGGTTCTGGTCGCGGCGTATTGATGAAACCCACCGGCTGGTCTACACCCAGGATGGCGGGGATTTGGTCATTATTGCCTGCCGTTATCACTATGAGTGAAGAAGCAATGAGCCGTCGCGGCTGCGACTATAAGGATGGCCTTTTGCATGGCGCTTGAATCCGCAATCGGCTCCGCCAATACGACGCGCGCTTCGTCGTCGTTGACGTTGCGCATGAAGATCAGCCGCATAAACTGGCCGCTGGTTGTGATGCTGAGCATGATTGCCTGTGTCGGCGCGGCGGTGCTGTATTCGGCGGGGCGGGGCTGGTCGCCCTGGGCCGGGATGCATTTGCTGCGCTTTTCGCTGGGCATGACGATGATGCTGGGCGTGGCGATGATTGATATCCGGCACTGGATGCGCATGGCCTATCCGATTTATGGCTTTGGCCTTGCGCTGCTGATCTGGGTTGAGATCGCCGGTGAGATCGGCATGGGCGCGCAACGCTGGATTGATCTGGGTTTTCTGCAATTGCAGCCGTCAGAAATTATGAAGATCGCGCTGGTGCTGGTATTTGCCCGATATTATCATGCCATGAACCCCGGGCGCATATCGCATCCGGTGTCGTTATTGTTACCGCTGGCGCTTGTTCTGCTACCCGTTGCGCTGGTCATGCGCCAGCCGGATCTGGGTACGGCGTTGCTGCTGCTGGCGGGTGCTGGCGGGCTGATGTTTCTTGCGGGCGTTTCCTGGATATACTTTGCCGGGGCAATCGGCTCGGTCATGGCGGCCTTGCCGATTGCATGGGGGTTTTTACGCGAATATCAAAAAAACCGTGTACTGACATTTCTTAATCCCGAACAGGATCCGCTGGGGACCGGCTATCATATCATGCAGTCGAAAATTGCATTTGGTTCCGGCGGGATTTTCGGCAAGGGCTATATGCAGGGCACCCAAAGCCATCTGGATTTTCTGCCGGAAATGCAGACGGATTTTATTTTCACCATGTTCGCCGAAGAAATGGGCATGATTGGCGCGATCCTGTTGCTGTGCCTGTTTGGTCTCGTGATTGCCTATGGCTATATCATCGCCATGCGGGTGCGCCATCAGTTCGGACGCCTGATCGTGCTTGGGGTAATCCTGAATTTTTCATTGTATGTGTTTATCAATATGGCCATGGTCATGGGGCTGGTCCCGGTGGTTGGAGTGCCATTGCCGTTTGTTTCCTATGGTGGCACCGCGATGCTGACCCTGCTGTTCGGCTTTGGTCTGGTGTTGAGCGCATCTGTACATCGCGGCGTGCCAATACCGGAAAATGCGGGAATATTCTTTTGATGGAAACATGATGTGAAACATCCTGATAATTCTGCATTATGTGATTTTTTCAATGCCCTGCTGGAGGCCGAGCGCGCGGGCGCGAAAGCGGCAACCGTGTTCCGGCACGATTATGCGGGTGGTCCTGCCGAAGCACTGATTGAACAGGTGCGCCGCGACGAGGCCTGGTGCTGTGGCATGCTGACCGGCTGGATAACAAAACTGGGCGGCGCCCCCACAACGGTTACCGGCAGTTTTCTGGAAAAGGTGCTGGCAAAGCCGGGACTGGAGGCGCGCCTTGCGTTTCTCAATCGCGGTCAGGACTGGGTCGTGCGCAAACTCGAAGAAATCATTCCGCAACTTGACGATGGCGAATTACGTACGGATTTGGCGCATATGCTGGAGCTTCATGTGCAGAATATCCGCGAATGCGCGGCTTTTCTGGACAAGGCTTCCGGATCTGACCGCACGCCCTGATTTGTTGTGCGTCGGTTATGATGGACAGTTGGGCCTGTCTTTGTTATACGCAGCGCTCTGTCTAAGGCGGGTGATTAGCTCAGTTGGTAGAGCAGCTGACTCTTAATCAGCGGGTCGCAGGTTCGAATCCTGCATCACCCACCAGTTAGCAAATGGGGAATCAACGGGTATCAGATCAGTATAGCTTCGCGCTCTTGATCGCATCGTAATAAAACAGTGTCGGGGGCAAGTGGCCGTCAAGTCAGGATCAGCCTTACCGTTCGCCGGGATTTCTGATGTGATCCCATATTTGCGCTGGCTGGCGCCGCTGGGCGTAATTCTGATCTATGCCCTGCTGCAATGGTGGCAGCCCCCCTTGTTACAGGCCACGCGCGCGGTGATATTTGATTTTTATGTGACGCAGCGCCCGCGCCCTTATGACCCAAACCTTCCAGTGCGAATTATTGACATTGATGATGAATCCCTCGAACGTCTTGGGCAATGGCCCTGGCCGCGCACACGCACCGCGCGCCTGATTGATGCCCTGCGCAATGCCGGGGCAAAGGTCATCGCTTTTGATGTGGTGTTTGCTGATCCCGACAGAACTTCGCTGTCGCGTCTGTTGCCCGATCTGGCCGCAGATTTTGCCGCAAATAATATCATCTTTGATATGCGCAAGATCAAAAACCCGCCTGACAATGATCTGATCCTGGCGCAGACAGTGGCGAAAGGCAAAGTTGTTACCGGATTTGCTTTTCTTGGCTCCAGATCGGATTTGATGCCGGAAAGTAAAACCACGATATTGATGAATGGCGGGGATGCGACATCGCATTTGTTGCACTTTCCGGGCGTATTGAAAACGCTGGATCAGATTGAAGACGCGGCAGAAGGAAATGGCGCATTTTCGGCCATCCCGGATCCCGACGGCATTATCCGGATGCTGCCATTAGCCTATACCATGAAGGGCGCGCTGTATCCTTCGCTGGCCGCCGAAGCACTGCGCATTTATAGCGGCGCCAAAGCAATGACTTTGGAGGTGCGCGAGACCCATCCGGCATGGCGTTTTCTGATGGGCGGTGGAATATCGCGCATTCGCATCGGCGAGTATGCCATTCCTACCGATGAAAAGGGCCGCATCCGTCTTTATGACAGCGGTACTGCGGTGTCACGTTACCTGCCCGCATGGGAAGTTCTGGCAGGGGAAACTGATCCCGATGAGCTGGCAGGGGCGATAGTTTTTGTTGGCACTAGCGCTATGGGCCTTGGTGATATTCGCGCCACGCCGCTGGAGCGCGCGGTGCCGGGCGTTGAGGTGCATGCACAGATTACCGAACAAATTCTGACGGGCGCTTATCTTGTGCAGCCTGCCTGGGGGGACCGCTCAGAGTTTGTAGTGTTTGTTTTATTTTCAATCCTGATCTGCATTGCCAGTTGGCGCAAGCGGATCGGTTGGGCATGTGTGCTGCTGATAGCAGGCGAAGTGATATTGTTTGGGGGTAGCGTCGCGGCATTCACCTATCGGGATTTGTTGCTTGATCCTGTTTTGCCTGGCATTGGACTTGTCGCGGTATTGGGAACGGTCGCTGCAATCGGGTATGCCGGCGCGGTGGCAGAACGCCAGCGCGTACGCTCTGCCTTTAACCGCTATCTTGCGCCAGCGGCCATTGACCGGCTGGTGATGGACCCCAGCCAGCTAAAACTGGGCGGCGAAATGCGCACCATGACCTTTATGTTTTCTGACATTCGCGGTTTCACCACGATCTCAGAAAAACTGGAACCGGAACAATTGACACAGTTCATCAATAATTTTCTTACTCCCATGACCAACGCCATTCTGGAAACCGGCGGCACCATTGATAAATATATGGGCGATTGCATCATGGCGTTCTGGAATGCGCCGTTGGATGATCCCGATCATGCCAAAAATGCCTGCCGCGCGGCGCTGAAAATGCTGCATGCGCTGGACGCCCTGAACGCGGAACTGGATGCGGCGATGCCGGGCACACAATTGGCGATCGGAATCGGCATTAATAGCGGGCCGTGCTGTGTCGGCAATCTGGGCTCTGAATATCGTTTTGATTATTCGGTGCTGGGAAATGATGTCAACATCGCCTCGCGTCTGGAGGGACAATCAAAGGCCTATGCGCTGACGGCGCTTGTTGGCGAAAACGCCCACGCGCTGGCACCGCAATTCGCCATGCTGGAACTGGATCAGATCATTGTCAAAGGCAAGACCGCGCCAGTAACAGTATGGGGCTTGCTGGGCGATGAAAGCATGCAGGCACAACCGGATTTTGTTGCGCTAAGTGATCGTCATGCGCAGATGCTATCCTGTTATCGCGCGCAGGACTGGACGGCGGCCGCGCGATTGATTGACACACTTGCCAACTGTGAAATTTCACACCGCCTGGGCCTGGACGAGTTTTATCAGCTCTATGCGGAACGCATCGCCACCTATACAGCATCCCCACCCGGCAAGGACTGGGATGGCGTATATGTGGCGTTGAGCAAATAAACCGCCTTTAGCGTCTTCCCAGAAATCCCCCTAATGGATTGCCGCCGGTCATACCGGGAAGGCCAGGGATCAAACCTGGTTGCGCTTGCGGTTGCGCCTGCGCCGAACCACCTGCCGCAGACTGGCATATGGCATACGTCGCCTTGTCGCCCAAACTTTGGCAGCGCATCAGCAAAGGCTGGATTTTATCCTGATACCCGGTCTGTTGATATATCCGGATTGCTTCCGGGATAAAATTGAGCGGCGTGTCATAACGCCGGTTGGCCTCGTCTACATAGCTGGCCGCCACCGGCAGGCTGCCGGTTTTTATCGCATCCGCCGCCGCGTAGCGATAACCCGCAATGGGAGGCATCGGGTTGCGCAATATGGCGTCAATATGCGTTGCGGCATCGGGACGCCCCTGACGTTTTGCAACCTCATACATGGTAAGACGTGGATAGGTATGGTTTGCCGTGGGGCCGCTTATGGCAGCGCTGGCAAGTTTTGCGGCCTGATCCAGTTGCCCGGTTTCCATCAACTGACGCGCTTTGGATGCCGAGGTGTAATGCGAAAAAACCGGCAATGCCCGCTGCTTGTCCCATTGCGCGGTACCAAGCGCTGGTCGCGGCGAAGTTTTATAAAATTTTCCCAGATATTGAATGACATCGGCCTTGCGTTCACTGACCGGGCGATGATCCGCACCCTTCTTGCTGGCCATTGCGCTTACAGCGGCTGGCGCCATCCTTGCCATCAAGCCGCCCAAACCAGCAGCAGAGGGCGCCGCCATCGCAGAAGTGGCAGCACCCATCATCGACATTGCATTGGCCTGCATGGAAGCCTCAACAAACTTGTCCTGGGCCACCTCGCGTTTGGCGATTTTCTTTTCCCAGTCTTCCAGTTTTGCCATCATGGTTCCGATTGCCGCCTTGTTATATCCAGCGGCAATAAACAGATCCGCGCCAAGCAGATCGGCCTCATCTTCCTGACCGGATGTCCAGTTGGGCGCAATCACATTTTCACTCACCGCATAAACCGCTTCGGCAATATTGAGCGAGGTTTGTCCGTTAATCGCAGGTGCAGTTCCTGAAAATTGCTGAACCGCCGAATAGGCCCCCATCAGGGTTTCACCGGTTTTCAGCAAGCCCTGCTGGGCCTTCAGAAAATCATCAGACTTGTGATGATTTTTCAGAACATGCGCAATTTCATGCGCCAGAACAGCCGCGATTTCGTCTTCGCTTTTCAGGTCGCGCAGCAACCCCATGGGTAGAAATATCCCCCCATCCGCAGCCGCAGCGGCGGCAAAATGCTCCTGTGGGATGACATACACCTTGATGGGGCAGCCCGGCAGAGGCGATACTTTCAGCAGCCTGTCCTTGATCTGATTTAGATACATATCCAGTGCAGCGTCACTGACGACGCCATAGGCCACGCCATCTGTGCTTTGGCGTCGGGCGCTGTCTGCGCCACTGCCGCCACAGGGCTGGCCCGGATTGGCCTTTGTGTTGAAACTTTCAAGCAGCGGGCGTTCCGGTAATTTCGGTTTTTCCTTTTTATCTGCTGCAAACACAGATTGCGTTCCGGCCGTGAAAGCCAGCGCGATGACGGCGGTGTTGAGCCACCAATTCATGGACCGGCGCATCAGCAACCATTCCCCAGACCACGAATCCCCAATGGCACGGGCGTGCCGCTTGCCACCTGTTCGCCACAGGTTCCCGTTGTCAGGCCGCCCTCATTGGTCTCAACCTGCAAGGCATCGACCCAGTATTTTTTGCCATCAATTTTCAACAGCAGCATGCCATTATCGCTGACGGCCTGTACCGGCAGCGGCAGGGGTATATTGGCCGCGTCAAGTTGTGAGGTGGGTTCCGTGGCCTGATCTGTCGCAAACAGATCCAGACTGGGCACCGTAATTGCCACGACGTCATAATTGGGACGTTCAACGGCCAGCGCGTCATGTCCGGGGAAAGCAAAAATCACTGTCACACTTAAAACCAGCATCCATTTAAGCATTTTATTCATAGCCCCCATCAGAAACCCTCAAATAGAAGGGTTATGATAGACACATATTGATTAAAGTGAAAAGTTATATGATCACACTTGTGCGTATTGATCTTTGCGACCCGGGTGATTTTTGCTAAATGTTTACCACTGCTATTATTCAGGATTGATGGCTGGAAATACCACATGGGGGATAAGAATAATCAGGATCCAGTACAAACCTATGTGGTTTACGTGCTTGGCTGTAACGGCGCTGACGGGATGCGGACCTATGTTGGCTGTACAACCGATCTGGAGCGACGCCTGGCCGAACATAATGCCGGAACCGGCGCGCGGTCCACGCGTGGTCGCCAGTGGCGCATACTCTATTCTGAACGCGCCGAAAATCGCAGCGGCGCACAGGCCCGCGAATGGATGCTGAAGAAAAATCGCAGTTTTCGTAAAATGCTGACCATGCATATTCCAGGCATCGAATAGTTCCGGCGCACGCAGGGCGCCTGACGCGCGATCTTGCGCTTATCAGCTCACGTTAAGGCTGCTGCCGGGGCCGCACATTTTCAATATAGCCAGCAGATCGTTTCGGCGCAGCGCGACACATCCCGCTGTTGGCGCAAAGTTTGGTTTTGCAATATGCATGAAAATAGCACTTCCCATGCCATCAATGACGGGCGCATCATTATGGCCCAGCACGACAATAATATCATAAACCGGATCGGCCCGGCGCAGGCGCTCTGCGCTGGCATGGATGGGTAGTTGCACCGGGCAATTATAATCCGGATGGCCAGGCGCATCGCACCAGCCATCACGCGGGCCGATGGGATTTACTTCCAGACCAGTGTCGGGGCATGGAACGCGATCTGCCCGGTATAGCACGCAGCGCAATTCGAATTCTCCGGCAGGCGTTGCGCCATCGCCTTCGCGTTTGCTGACGCGGATACCGCTTCGCCCAATCGCGCACGCAAAACTGCGTCTACCCGCATGCAGCAAGCCACGGGCCGGACGGATAAGTTGGCGTAGGTGGAGCTTCAATCTTGCCTAGTCATCAAAATCACCTGCGAGTGCTGCGCGCGCTTTTGGTGTCAGAAGTGCCATATGCGCGTAGTTTTCGTGCTCAAAGCCCAGCATGATCTGGACCGCCGGATCGCGGAACGCCTTGATCTGCGCTGGCGTGAACGGAAAATGCAGAAAATGTACGGCTGAGGTTTTGCCATCTTCGCGGGTGCGGTCTTCGCCCGGCTCCGGAACGGCTTTGATACGCTCTGCTCCCACATGGATGAATGTGTCGCGTTCAATGTATGACAGGGTGCGCAGCACCCGTTCGCGGCGCACCGGATCTTCGATTTCAAACATCAGGGTACAGACCAGTTCCGATCCCTGCGGCACCAGAGGATTATAGGCGGCAAGTTCGTCCTCAAGCTGTGCGTCGCCGCCTTTTTCGATATACAGCATTTCCTGTATCTGTTGCAGCATGGTATCGAAGTTTTCGAAATAGAAGGTGGCGATAGGGCCAATCTCTATCCGGCGGTTTTGTTTCAGTTCCACCATTTGCGCGCGGCGTTGTTTGCGCACGGCCACATAATCATTGAAGGGCAGCAGGTCATTTTTGCTGATGGCGCGGCGGTTTTTATTCATGTCACCAACCCATAGGCGCGCGCAATAAGTTCAATCGGATGATGCGCATGTTCGGGAATTTTCGTCTCGCCCGCAATACCTTCCATGACCTGCAATAAATGTTTTGCGGCCAGCGGGCATTCCGAAACCACAAAGGCGTTGCCCTGGCTGCGCGCTGTGGTGGCGGCGGGTTTGCATATTTTCATGGCCGATGGACGGGTTTCTTTCATCACCCCGAATGTGCCGCCATGCCCAGAACACCGCTCGATCACATCCAGTTTTATCTGCGGGATCAGGCGCAGCATTTCCGCGCCTTTCGCGCCCATATTCTGGGCGCGCGCATGGCATGCCAGATGCAGGCTGACGCCGCCTTCAACAGGCTGCATGCCATCCGCAATGCCATGTTTTTTGGCGACATCGACGACATATTCGTCAATGTCAAACGTGGCTTTCGCCAAACGCGCAATGTCTTTATTTTCAGGCAGGATCAGCGGCCATTCGAATTTCAGCATCAACCCGCAACTGGCGGTGAGCGTAATAATGTCATAGCCCTTGTCGACCCATTTGAGCAATTCGCGCGATACCTTGTCGGCTTGTTCGGCGACACGCGCCAGATTACCCTGCTCCAGAAACGGCATGCCGCAACAGGCGGGATAGACCACTTCGGTTTCAACGCCATTTTTCGCCAGCACAGCGCGCGCCGCCATGCCGATGCCAGGATTATTGTAATTCACAAAACAGGTGGCGTAGAGCACGGCCTTGCGGCCATAGCCGGGCGCGGATTTGTTCACTTCCGGCGGTGCAGATTTGGCCGACATCACAAAAGTTTTGGAATGAAATTTCGGCAATTCCGCTTTCGCGTCAATGCCGGTGATTTTTTCCACAATGGGGCGGGTCAGTTTGTTGCTGGTCGAGGATCCCCAGTTCACCAGCGGCGCCAGGGGCCGCGCCAGTGTACCGTTGCGGTCCATCTCGGCCAATTGTCCCGGTACAAAATCCGCATTGCCCGCTTTGAATTCAGCGGCGCGATAGCGCAGCATCAAATGCGGAAAATCCAGATTAAATTCATGCGGCGGCACATAGGGGCACTTGGTCATAAAGCACATATCGCACAGTGTGCAGGCCTCAATAACCGGGGCAAAATCTTTGCTGTCCACGCTATCCAGCTCGCCGGTGGGGCTTTCATCGACCAGATCAAACAGGCGCGGGAATGAATCGCACAGATTGAAGCAGCGGCGGCACCCATGACAAATGTCAAACACCCGATGCAGTTCCGCATCGATCTTTTCCATGTCGTAGAAATCGGGATTATTCCAGTCCAGCGCGTGACGGGTGGGCGCTTCGGTGCTGCCTTCTTTCATCAGAAAACTCCTGTGGGTCACCACCCCACCCCAACCCCTCCCCATCAAGGGGAGGGGCTTTCCCGCAGAATTCTGGGACAGTTCCCCTCCCCCTTGTGGGGAGGGGCTAGGGGTGGGGGGCTAAGATAAACAATTTATCTGAACGCCATCAGTCTCAGCTATCCAGCGTGGTCAGCGCCTTGGTGAAACGTCCGGCATGGGACTTCTCGGCTTTGGCAAGGGTTTCGAACCAGTCAGCGATTTCGGCAAAGCCTTCGTCGCGGGCGGTACGCGCCATGCCCGGATACATATCCGTATATTCATGGGTTTCGCCGGCAACCGAGGCTTTCAGATTGTTGCTGGTGGAGCCGATGGGCAGGCCGGTGGCCGGATCGCCAACCGTTTCCATGAATTCCAGATGGCCGTGGGCATGCCCGGTTTCGCCTTCGGCGGTGGAACGGAACACCGCCGCCACGTCGTTATAGCCTTCTACGTCAGCCTTTTGCGCGAAATACAGATAGCGGCGATTGGCCTGGCTTTCACCGGCGAATGCGGCCTTCAGATTTTCGAGGGTTTTGCTTGTTCCCAGTGCTGCCATTTGTCTTGCTCCTTGGCTTGGATGATGCCCGTTTTGGGCTGAATTACGCGATTTGGGCCATTGCCCGTTTACCATAGTGAGTATATAGCGGCACTTTGTGCAACGTCAATAGTTTAGAATCATTTTAATTTAAGAAAATAGGATGACGGGCAGGTTCAGTCTTGCCGCGACAGCCGGATAATGACGTCCACACGGGAAATTTTGGCCCCTTCCGGCACCGCTGGAAGCCCACGAATATCCACATTCGCGCCGTCAATATCGACCAGCCCGCCGCGATCCTCGAAAAAGAAGTGATGGTGGTCGGTGACATTTGTGTCGAAATAGGTGCGGGCGGAATCCACCACCACCTCGCGCAGCAAACCGGCGGAAGTGAACTGATGCAGCGTATTATACACGGTTGCCAGCGAAACCTGCACCCCCGTGGCCTGGGCCTGTTCATACAGCAGTTCTGCGGTGACATGATGATCGCCGGGTTCAAACAGCAGCCGCGCCAGCGCCATACGCTGACGCGTCGGGCGCAGCTTCACAGCGCGCAGTCTGGCCAGCGCGTCAGTAAAATGCGGGGAATGTGTGTGCGTTTCCATGCCCCAACAATATCGGTACCCGAAAGGCATTTGTCCACATATATCAGGGGCCAATGTGCTAAATTGCTGATTATCGAGTCTGTGAGCGCACAACAGGTCATGAGATTAAAATACATCCTATGAAACCCACATGGCATTTGTTTGTGCCAAAGCTGATTACTGTCCTGCGCGAAGGCTATCGGGCGCGGGATTTTCGTGATGACGCTATCGCCGGATTGACCGTAGCGATTGTCGCATTACCCCTGGCCATGGCGCTGGCAATTGCCTCCGGCACCACGCCGGACAAAGGCCTGGTAACAGCGGTTGTCGCCGGATTTATTATCTCGGCGCTGGGCGGCAGCCGGTTTCAGATTGGCGGGCCGACCGGCGCATTCGTGGTTGTGGTCTTCAATGTCATTCATGCGCATGGCTATGACGGGCTGGTGCTGGCCACCCTGATGGCGGGGGCAATGTTGCTGGTGGCGGGGCTGGCGCGGTTTGGCGACTGGATCAAATATATCCCCGATCCGGTGGTGACGGGTTTTACATCCGGCATTGCGGTGATTATTTTTTCCAGCCAGATCGGAGATCTTTTCGGGCTTTCGCTGACCAGCGTTCCGGCCGATTTTATCGCCAAATGGACGGCGTTCTGGCAGGCGCGCGACAGTTTCAGCCCGTGGGCTTTGGGCGTTGCGTTTGGGGCGCTTGGCGTGATTATTGTGTTGCGACGGCTGGCCCCCAAACAGCCCGGATTTCTGATCGCCGTTATTGCGGCCTCGCTTCTGGTTTATGTTCTGAATATCCAGGTTGATACGATCGGCTCGCGCTTTGGTGGCATCCCCGACAGCTTGCCTTTGCCGCAGTGGCCGGAAATCACCTTCACGCGATTGCAGGAATTACTGCCCAGCGCCTTCACCATTGCGTTTTTGGCAGGCGTTGAAAGCCTGTTGTCGGCGATGGTGGCCGATGGCATGACGGGTCGGCGGCATCGCTCGAATTGCGAACTTGTGGCGCAGGGGACGGCCAATATTGCCTCAGCGCTGTTTGGCGGCATGCCCGCAACCGGGGCCATTGCGCGCACCGCCACCAATATCCGTTCCGGCGCGCGCTCGCCCGTTGCCGGAATGCTGCATGCGCTGTTTATCCTGCTGTTTATCCTGCTGCTGTCGCCGCTGGCATCCTTCATTCCAATGGCCTCGCTGGCGGCCATTCTGGTGGTTGTCGCCTGGAATATGAGTGAGGTGGACAAATTCCGCAATCTGCTGCGCGCGCCGCGTGGCGACATGGTGGTGTTGTTGTTGACCTTTGGGCTTACTGTGCTGGTTGACCTGACGGTGGCCATCGAGGTCGGCGTTGTGCTGGCGGCGATTTTATTCATGCACCGCATGTCGCAGGTGCAAACTGCTGAGTTTGGCGCTGCGCTGTGGCAGCATGATGAAGATGATTTCACGCGTTTGCCGAATGGCGGTTATGCCCAGCGTGATGCGCTGCCTGCGGGGGTTGAAGTGTTCCGGCTGAATGGCCCCCTGTTTTTTGGCAATGCCGCGCGGCTGGGGGATATTCTGGATGCGATGATCGGCCCCTGGCCGGGCGCATTGATCCTGCGAATGCGCGATGTGCCGATGGTTGATGCAACCGGGGTAGGTGCTTTGGGTGAGTTTCTGCGCCGTTGTCAGGTGCACGGCACAAAGGTTATTGTCACTGGTATTCAGCCGCAACCGCGTCAGGCACTGAATCAGATGGGCTATGGGGCCGGTGCATCCGCATTACAGTTTTGCGATGATTTTCAGGCAGCTCTTGCGCTGGCGCAGAAAGCGTAATTTTGCGTAAACCGCTTGTCGCGGATTGTTACGATATGTTACGCCAGATCACGCAAACTGGATTCCGTGCTGAAGGTATGATCAATGCCGAATAAACCGGCTAAACTGGACTATGAAGACCTGCTGCGCTGCGGCCATGGGCAGATGTTCGGCCCCGGAAATGCGCAGTTGCCGCTGCCGCCGATGCTGATGTTTGACCGCATTACCCGGATTTCCGATACCGGCGGCGCGCATGGCAAGGGCGAAGTGGTGGCAGAACTGGATATTCGTCCGGATTTGTGGTTCTTTGCCTGTCATTTTGAGGGCGATCCGGTGATGCCGGGCTGTCTGGGGCTGGACGCGCTATGGCAGTTAACCGGGTTTTTCCTCGGTTGGCTGGGCGCACAGGGGCGCGGACGGGCGTTAGGAGTTGGCGAGGTGAAGCTTGTTGGCATGGTGGAACCCAAACACAAACTGCTAACCTACCGGCTGGATCTGAAGCGGGTGATTAACCGCAGACTGGTCATGGGGGTTGCCGATGGCAGCATCAGCGTGGACGGCAATGAGACCTGCCGCGTCGAAGATTTGAAAGTAGGCCTGTTCAAGGCTGGCGAAGCGCCGCAATAGCAGAAGGAGAGAGCGTCATGAGACGTGTCGTTGTGACTGGCATGGGCATCGTATCCAGTATTGGCAATGACAGTCAGCAGGTGCTGGCCAGTCTGCGCGAAGGCCGTTCGGGCATCGAATTTGTCGATACCTATCGCGATATGGGCTTTCGCAGTCATGTGGCGGGGACGCTGAAAATTGATCTGGAAGAAGTGGTGGACCGCAAGCTGAAACGCTTTATGGGCGATGCGGCGGCCTATGCCTATATTTCGATGGATCAGGCGATCCGTGATGCGGGCCTCACGCCCGCAGAAGTTTCGCATGAGCGCACCGGAATTATTGTCGGCTCCGGCGGCCCATCGACGCATAATATTCTGCTGGCCTGCGACACGGCGCGCGACAAGGGTCCGAAAAAAGTTGGCCCGTTCATGGTGCCGCGCAATATGTCGAGCAGCACCTCGGCCAATCTGGCCACGGCGTTTCATATCAAGGGGCTGAACTACACCATCTCGTCGGCCTGTTCGACCAGCGCGCATTGCATCGGCGCTGCCGCCGAACAGATTCAATATGGCAAGCAGGACGTGATGTTTGCAGGCGGTGGCGAAGAACTGGACTGGACATTGACCGTGCTGTTTGACGCGATGGGCGCGCTGTCCAGCAAATATAATGACACGCCGACGAAAGCTTCGCGCGCCTATGACGCCAACCGCGACGGGTTTGTGATTTCGGGCGGCGGCGGCTGTCTGGTGCTTGAAGAACTGGAGCACGCCAAGGCGCGCGGCGCAAAAATTTACGGCGAACTAACCGGCTATGGCGCCACGTCCGATGGCATCGACATGGTGCAGCCGTCCGGCGAAGGTGCGGTGCGCTGCATGCGCATGGCGATGGCGGGGCTTAAGGGGCCGGTGGATTATATCAATGCGCATGGCACCTCGACGCCGATTGGCGACACCAAGGAACTTGAAGCCATCCGCACCGTTTTCGGCGATAAAATTCCGCCGATCAATTCCACGAAATCCCTGACCGGACACAGCCAGGGCGCAACCGGCGTGCATGAGGCGATCTATTCGCTGCTGATGCTGAACAATCAGTTTGTCTGCGTCTCCGCCAATATCGAAGACCTCGACCCCGAAGCTGCGGGCATGCCGATCGTCCGGGAACGGATTGACAATGCCAAACTGAACACAGTGTTATCGAACAGCTTTGGTTTTGGCGGCACCAACGCCTGCCTGGCCTTTTCAAGGCTTGCCTAAAATAATGAACAATCAGAAAAGGATCGGCGCATGACCGGCACGGGCAAACTGATGGCGGGCAAACGCGGTCTGGTGATGGGCATCGCCAATGATCATTCCATCGCCTGGGGCATTGCCAAAATGCTGGGCGAACACGGCGCGGAAATGGCGTTCACCTATCAGAATGAAGCGTTTGGAAAACGCCTGCAACCGCTGGCCGATTCGGTTGGCTCCAGCCTGATGGTTCCGTGCGACGTGTCGGACCGTGACAGTCTGGACAAGGTTTTCGCCATGCTGCAAACCGTCTGGGGGCAGATTGATTTTATCGTGCATGCGCTGGCCTATTCCGACAAGGAAGAACTCAAGGGCCGGTTCCTCGATACGACGCGCGAAAATTTTCTGAACACCATGGATATTTCGTGTTTTTCGCTGAACGAGGTGGCGCGCCGCGCCGCGCCGCTGATGAAAAACGGCGGATCGATTATCACACTGACCTATATGGGTTCGGTCAAAGTCATGCCGGATTACAATGTCATGGGCGTCGCCAAGGCGGCGCTGGAGGCCAGTGTACGCTATCTGGCCGCTGATCTGGGGCCGCAGGGCATCCGGGTGAATGCAATTTCCGCAGGACCAATGCGCACATTGGCCGGATCCGCCATTGGTTCGGCGCGCTATGTGTATCGCACCTCGCGCGAACATGCGCCGCTGCGCATGAATGTCGATCTGGAACATCTGGGCGGCGCGGGGCTGTATCTGCTCAGCGATCTGTCGGCGGGCGTCACCGGCGAAATCCATTATGTCGATGCGGGCTATAATATTATCGGCATGGCGCACCCCGATATGCTGAATGGTTCGTCTACGGAAGATTAATGTAACTTTCTCCGTCATTGCTGTATAGGTCACGTAATTCGCTGACAAAAAACCTGGGTTAAGTAAAGGTTCGAAGACTTAAAAAAGATTGTCACCCCGGATTTATTCCGGGGTCCAGGGGCCACAAGCGAAGGCCTGAGTTTGGAACCCTGGACCCCGCAACAAGTGCGGGGTGACAGCGTTTTTTTGTCCGATATCGCCACAATATTGTCAGCGAAATATCTAGCTTCTACAGCAATGACACAGCTCATTCAGGAAAACCACATGCCCACACATCATTCGCGTTTATTGATTATCGGCTCCGGTCCCGCTGGCTATACCGCCGCCATTTACGGCGCGCGCGCCATGCTGGAACCCATACTGGTGACGGGCCTTGATCAGGGCGGGCAATTGACCATCACCACAGATGTGGAAAATTACCCCGGCTTTGCTGAAACCATTCAGGGGCCGTGGCTGATGGAACAGATGCGCGATCAGGCGGCGCATGTCGGCGCAAGACTGATGAATGATTACATTACCAAAGTGGATTTTTCGTCGCGCCCGTTTACGTGCACGGGCGATAGCGGCGACACCTACACCGCCGACGCGGTTATTGTGGCGACCGGCGCGCAGGCGCGCTGGCTGGGCCTGCCGACCGAAGAACGCTTCAAGGGATTCGGGGTTTCCGCCTGCGCCACCTGTGACGGTTTTTTCTATCGTGGCAAGGAAGTGCTGGTGATAGGCGGCGGCAATACGGCCGTGGAAGAAGCCCTGTTCCTGACCAATTTCGCCAGCAAGGTGACGCTGGTACACCGGCGCGATACGCTGCGCTCGGAAAAAATTCTGCAAAACCGCCTGTTCGCCAATCCAAAGGTCAGCTTCATCTGGGATAGCGAGATTGATGAAGTGCTTGGCACGCAAAATCCACCCGGTGTAACCGGCGTACGGTTACGCAATGTCAAAACCCGGGCAACCCAGGAAGTACCGGCACATGGTGTGTTCATCGCCATCGGCCACAGCCCGTCCACGGCGATCTTCAAAGGCGTATTGCCGATGGACAAGGACGGCTATCTGCTAAAGCGGCCCGATTCTACCGCCACCGAAATCCCCGGCGTATTTGCTGCGGGCGACGTCACCGACAAAATCTTCCGCCAGGCCGTCACCGCCGCCGGTCTCGGCTGCATGGCCGCCCTCGAAGCCGAAAAATTCCTCGCCGGTCATGAAATCTGACAGCCCCTTAATTGGGGACAGTATATAGTTAATTTGACAAAATTCGCTGCGGGTCTATAAGGACAGCATGGCACGTCACTCCCGTTTGGTAGTACCCGGCATCCCGCATCATGTGACGCAGCGGGGCAATCGGCGCTTGCCGGTGTTCTTTGCCGAGGGTGACTATCAGGCCTATAAGGCGCTGCTGGCCAAGAGCTGCGCCAAAGCAGGCACCCAGGTCTGGGCCTATTGCCTGATGCCCAATCACGTACATCTGATCCTGATCCCGTCGCATGAAGACGGGCTGCGCGCGGCGCTAGGCGAAACCCACCGGCGCTACACCAGCCATGTCAACGCGCGTGAAGGCTGGCGCGGCCATCTATGGCAGAGCCGGTTTGCGTCGTTTCCGATGGATGAGAGATGGTTGCTGGCCTGTGCGCGCTACGTCGAACTGAACCCGGTGCGCGCCGGCCTGGTGCGGCGCCCGGAGGATTGGGCCTGGTCAAGCGCTGCGGCGCATCTCACGGGAACCAGCGATGATCTGGTGCGCGTTGCTCCGCTGCTGGAAAGGGTCGGCGATTGGGCGACGTTCCTAGGCGGCGGCGCGTCAGATGAGGATAGTGTCAAGGACATCCGGGCCCACGAACGTTCTGGCAATGCGCTCGGCAGCGCGGGGTTTCTGGACCAGCTCAAGGCGCGCCTCGGCAAGGATGTAACGCCGCGAAGACCCGGTCGTCCGGTGCGGACAAAAGGTTAAAACCATATACTGTCCCTGATTAAGTCCCTGATTAAGCCAGGCTTTGCTGCGGCGTCCGGACGATGCTATACTCAATTGATGAATGTGGGGGAACCAGAAACACGCGATCAGGTGCTGGCGCTTTTGCGCTGGCAGGCGGAGGCTGGCGCGGACGAGGCCATCGGCCTGCATCCCGTTGACCGCTTCAGCGTCAGCGCAGAAATAGAGGCGCTGCCCACACGCAAAATGGCCCCTGGGCCCTATGCCACGGTGTATGCCCCGCCCGCGATGACCCAGGCAACATCCGCGTCATCGCGCGAAATCGCCGCTGCCTGTCACGATCTGGCAGCTTTGCGTCACGCAATGGAAAATTTCCAGGGCTGCGCGCTGAAAACGACCGCCAAGCATACCGTGTTCGCTGATGGCAATCCTGATGCCCGCATCATGTTGGTGGGCGAGGCGCCGGGGCGCGACGAAGATCTGCAGGGCCTGCCCTTTGTCGGGCGCAGCGGGCAATTGCTGGATCGCATGCTGGCCGCCATCAATCTGGATCGCAGCCAGGTGTATATTTCCAACATCCTGCCCTGGCGTCCGCCCGGTAATCGCACGCCCACCAGTGCCGAGATTGCGATGTGCCTGCCGTTTATCGCGCGTCATATTGAACTGGCATCGCCGGATTTGCTGCTGCTGTTGGGCGGCATCAGCGTCAAGGCGCTGTTCGATACCAGCGAAGGCATCATGCGGCTGCGCGGCCACTGGAAGTCATATCACGCGGGCAAAAAAATAATCCCCGCTTTGGCTACTTACCATCCGGCCTTTTTACTGCGCCAGCCCGGACAAAAAAAACAGGCATGGCAGGATTTAATCGCTTTGCGTGTACACCTGGATTCATTGCCCGTTAACTAATATCGGATTTAGTAAGCAGAATTCGAAACTTGTATCCCAAGGCACTTCCGGGTTACTGTTAACCAACAACAAAAGGGGTTGGGGTGAAGGCAGAAAATCTCATTCGGGATAGGACTGCTGCTATTTCCAGGACACTGTATCTTGTTCTGGCAATAGCGGGATTATGGGTAGCCGCCCTCGTGCCTGCGCGCGCCGTTGAAATGCCGCGCATCCTTTCCGAAACCGAAGCGCAAACTTACCGTCAGATTTTTACCCTGCATTCACAGGCGAATATCGGCGGCACAACCCGTCTGATGGCCGGGCTGACTGACAAGCGCCTGATGGGTCATGTGCAGGCGCAACGTTATTTGCACCCTACGGCTTACACGTCCCGTTACAGCGAATTGAAGCAATGGCTTGATCAGTATGCGGATCATCCACAGGCGACGAAGATTTATGCGCTTGCGCTACTCAAACGCGCTGATGGCGTGCCCGCGCCACGGCGTCCCGTGGTCATGCGCGGCCGATCTGGGTCGAAAGCGGAAAAAATAAAAAGCTATCGTTCACCCGCGCCGCGATCCAGAGCGGCCTTACAACAGATTGTCGTCATCAATCTGCATCTTAAAGGACTACTAAAAAAATCCGGCCCGGATGCGGCCCTGGCGTATCTGCAAACTAATAATATTGGCCGCCGTCTTGACGCCGTGGAAACAGATATGGCGCATCAGGCCATTGCCGCCAGATATTTTCAGGATGGCCGTGACAAGGATGCCTTCCGGTTGGCGTCCGGGGCGGCGCTGCGCAATGGCAAAATTGTGCCTGAGGCCCATTGGACCGCCGGGCTGGCCGCGTGGCGAATGGGACGCATCGATCAGGCCGTAAAGCATTTTTCCGCCATGGCGGATGCGCATTCTCCCTATGCAGATCAGGCTTCCCTGACGGCTGCGGCCTATTGGGCGGCGCGGGCCAGTCTGGCGGCGCGTCAACCACAAAACGTCAATCGCCACCTGCAGGCTGCGGCGCGTTATCCGCATACCATGTATGGCATGCTGGCCTATCGGCAATTGGGAAAGACGCTGCCATTTGACTGGGCGGTGCCACAACTGACGGCATCGGATATTGTTGCACTTCAGCGTCAGCCGGGCTTTGCCAGAATGCTGGCATTGCATGAGGCTGGACAGACGACGCTGGCCGATGCTGAAATGCAGCAATTGCATAGTCGGCTGGGTTCAGAAAATGACAGCCGCCTGCTGGCCATCGCGGAAGCCCTGAAATTACCGCGAAGCCAGATTCGTATTGCTGAGAATGCGCGCGCCAATGGCCGGGTCTGGCTGGCTGGTCTGTACCCGGTTCCGGGCTGGCTTCCCCAGGGTGGCTTTACGACGGATCCTGCCCTGCTATACGCGATTGCGCGCAAGGAAAGTAATTTCATCGCCACTGCCGAGGGGGGTGGCGGGGCGCGCGGGCTGATGCAGCTAATGCCTGCTACGGCCAGTTTTATTTCGCGCGACAAAAGCCTGCGCGGCGCAGGTCGCAACCGTCTGTTTGATCCCGAATATAATCTGATGCTGGGGCAGCGCTACATCAAACATCTGCAAATCACAGCGGGGTCGGCGGACTTATTCTCACTGATTGCGTCCTATAATGCGGGACCGGCCGCCGTCGATAGCTGGCGCAGGCAGGCCAGGACCAAAGACCCGTTATTGTTTCTGGAAAGCATTCCAAATTCTGCTACGCGTAACTATGTAGAGCGTGTGCTGGCAGATTTCTGGATTTATCAGCACAGAATGGGCGTGCCGGGCAACTCCCTGAATGAAGTTGCCGAAGGTAGCTGGCCGCAATTATCGCCGCCCGTTCGTAGCGCAATGTAATTCTGGGGCTGACGCGCATGCCGGAGCTTGACGAAAGCCGGGACTTTGTTCCCGTCAATATTGCACTTCTTACCGTATCGGATACACGCACCCGCGCCGATGATAAATCTGGCGATATACTGGAGGCCCGCATCCGGACGGCAGGGCATCATCTGGCGGCGCGCGAAATCATTACCGATGATAAGGATTTGATCGTTGCGCAATTACGGCTCTGGATTATCGATCCGGCTATTGATGTGGTGATTTCCACCGGCGGCACCGGACTGACCGGGCGCGATGTGACGCCCGAAGCCTTCCATGCCGTGTATGAAAAAGAAATCGACGGATTTTCCGCCGTGTTTCACGCTATCAGTTACGCCAAGATCGGCGTCTCCACCATTCAGTCGCGCGCAACGGCGGGGGTTGCGGCTGGCACCTATCTGTTTGCGCTGCCGGGGTCACCGGGCGCGTGCAAGGATGGCTGGGACGGGATATTGCAATATCAACTGGATTTCCGGTTCCGCCCCTGTAATTTCGTCGAGATCATGCCGCGTCTGGAAGAACACAAACGCCGCCAGTGATGATAATCTTCGGCGCTGTCCACATCTGACAGGCCATCCACAATCCCGATGCGCGCGCGCGGTCGCATTGCGTCAATCGTATCCGCCAGCGCATGCGGGCTTGACCAGCGCACACCCCCAAACGGGGTGCGCCCATGCGGTCCACCTATGGATCGCAGACGTTTTAATCCCACGAGCCAGTAACCGCCATCTTTGGCTGGCCCGAACACCGCATCGCACCGGCCCAGTTCAGAGAATGCGCGCGCAATGTGCGCGGCGTTGATATCAGGAATGTCACTGCCAACAAGTATCGCAGGCCCCGGCGGCAGCGCGCGAAAACAGCGCGCCATGCGTTGCCCCAGATCGCCGCCGCCCTGGCGTATAAGAGGCGCGTTGGCAAATAAACCGTTTACTGCATGGATATCCGGCGTGATCGCCACCCAGGTTTTCCATCTTTTGTCTCTGGCTATTCCTCGCGCTAACTGGTGCTGCATTTTGCTATGAAAACGCAGCGCCGCCAGCGCGCCAATATCAGCCGCCAACCGCTGTTTCACACGGCCCAACTGCGCCGCGCGGGTAAAAATAATCAGATGCCGCATCATCCATATAGCCGTGCAATAAGACGCGGCGGCACGCGCAAAAAATATAGTGACAGGCAAAATAGATTACGCAATGGGCGGCGCAGATATCCACCGGTCACATAGCGTTCCGCAGACGTAGAGGCGGTACTGCGAAAATAAATCAACCGCCTGCGGCCAATACGGCGGATCATATCCACATCCTCCATCAGCGGAATTTTGGCAAAGCCGCCAAGCTCCTCATACAGGCTGCGATGGATAAGCAGGCCCTGATCTCCGTAAGGCAGCGCAAATAACTTACAGCGCAGCGCCACCAGACTCTCCAGACGCCGCGCCTGTGGACGAAAATCATCCAGCGCAAAGCGAAACACACCGGCATGGGCGGGGCTATAACCCTGCGACATGAAATGCCCGGCCTCTTCTTCCCACCCGGACGAAAGTACCGTGTCGGCATGCAAAAACAGCAGCCAGTTGGCACGCGCGGCCTGTGCCCCGCGCGCCAGTTGCACGCCGCGCCCGGCGGGGCCGCTTAGCACCATACAGCCGGTATTTTCCGCAATTGCGCAGCTTTCATCGGTGGACCCGCCATCGCTGATAATGACGTCCTTGACCAGCCCGCTGATGACCCCCGGCACAAGGGCGCTCAGGGTCTGAGGCAGGGCCGCCTGTGCATTCAGGGTCGGGATAATGACGCTTAACATGGCTGGCAATCTAGCCGGATGGAGGGGTTAAAAAAAGACTTTACATGTTTTCCGGTATGTTCTAATTCTGTTCCTCTTATGTTCGAAAGACGAAAAGAGGCGAAGATGCATCAGTCTATGGTACAGGTTCGTGACGGCGCGACGATCGTCCACCCGGAAGGGCGGCGGGGGCGGGGTGCCGTATCCAATGCCAGCGGGCGCTATGAACCGGTTCACAATGTGACGCTGGATGATGGCTGGGGCATGCTGGACACGCCGCCGCCGCCGCGCAAAACGACAGTTATGATGGATACGACCCGCACCATTATCGCGCGCAATACATCACCGGACGTGCCCTTTGACCGCTCGATCAACGCCTATCGCGGCTGTGAACATGGCTGTATCTATTGTTTTGCCCGCCCGACGCATGCATTTTTGGGGTTTTCCCCGGGTCTGGATTTTGAAAGCAGGCTGCTGGCGAAACCCGATGCGCCCGCATTGCTGGAAAGGGAATTGCGCAATCCCAATTACCGGCCACAGCCTATCGCAATGGGCACCAACACCGATGTCTATCAGCCGGTTGAAAAACAATATCGCATCACGCGCGGCATTCTTGAGGTGCTGAGCCGTTATAACCATCCGGTATCGATTGTCACCAAATCGGCGCTGATCACCCGCGATATTGATATTCTTTCCGACATGGCCTCGCGCGGGCTGGCCAAGGTGTTTGTCTCGGTAACGACGCTGGATCGCGGCCTGTCGCGCAGCATGGAACCACGCGCCGCCACGCCGTGCCGACGCTTGCAAACCATCCGTAATCTAACCGATGCGGGCATCCCAACAGGCGTCATGGTGGCCCCCATTATCCCGGCCATCAACGACATGGAAATTGAGGCGATACTGGAGGCGGCCCAAAAGGCCGGCGCGCAAAGCGCGGGTTTTGTCATGCTGCGTCTGCCGCTGGAAATCAAAACCCTGTTTCGTGAATGGCTGGTG
The DNA here is from genome assembly GCA_947085295.1 of uncultured Alphaproteobacteria bacterium. Taxonomy (GTDB): domain Bacteria; phylum Pseudomonadota; class Alphaproteobacteria; order UBA11222; family UBA11222; genus UBA11222. The sequence continues at coordinate 22,481 of CAMTVX010000017.1, forward strand.
CAGGAATTTCCCGACCGCGCCGAAAAAGTGATGGCGCTGGTGCAGGATGTACGCGGCGGCAAGGATTATGAGGCCGCCTTTCACACCCGCATGCGCGGGCGCGGCCCCTATGCAGACATGATCGCCGCGCGCTTCCAGATTGCGGTGCGCCGCATCGGCTTTAACGTCAGCATCCGCAAACTTGATATTTCACAGTTCCGTATCCCGCCCCGCCCCGGCGATCAGATGGATTTGTTTGCGTCGTAAAACCGCAGGGTCTCGGCAAAAGCCAGGAATAGATGGTACAGCGATGTGGCGGGTACGGTTGTTGAAACCTTCTTGCCTGCCGTGTCGATCTGGTCGTTCCAGATGCCTGTGTCCGGAAAGAAGTAATTGTCAAAAATCGCATCAACTGCGGGACCGATGCGCAATCTAGCCGCCTCACATATTTCAGCAGATGGCCCATGTTCCGCCGTGGCGACAAAGGCCTTCAGCGCTTCGGTTTGCGGCCACAACCGATGGCTGGCGCGCAATGTTGCGCCGCTGCGGTCAATTTCATCATAGGTGAGATTATTGTGCGCGTTAATGCCGTGTTTGCGGGCAAATTCATACACCAGATGCGACACCTCATGCGCCTGCGTATCGCCTGCAAGTTTAGCGTAATTATGTAAAATCCAGGACCATTCAAAATGGTGCCCCGGCTCAACGATCTGGCCCTGCGGTCCATCCAGCGCCAACCACTCGCCAGTGAAATATTCACCCAGGCTGTGCGTCTTCATATCAAAAAACCGTGTACGGAACAATTCGAACAATTGCGCGCCGCGTTTCAGATAGGCCGCATCGCCCGTTGCCTGATGCAGGGCCAGCATCGCCTCCAGCATATGCATATGTGGATTTTGCAAACGCGGCGGACCTTGTAACAATTCGCCGACATCCGAAAGCCCCTCAAAATATCCGCCATGCGCCGGGCATGCCAGATGCCGATCAAAAAAATCAAGCGTCTGATTTACAGTTTCCAGTGCCCGCGCATCGCCAGACGCGCGGTAATGCCACGCGCTTGCAAACAGCACAAACGCCTGATCATAACTATCCGCCGCCGTATCCAGCTTTTCTCCATCGGGCCGAACTGTTTTCGCCCAGCCCCGCGCTGGCCCCTGCCAGTAATTTCGGGTCAAAAAATCAAACCCTTGCGCCGCTGCCGCGCGCCAGTTGTTCTGGCGCACCGGATCACGATCAATCAATGCCGCATGGGAAAAAACATATATTTGTCGCGCCTGCACGCGGATACGCTTGAAGTCAACGCCATCCGGCACACCCGAAATCGTCAGCCGTTCAGTAAATCCACCGCGCGCGCGATCCACACCCTGTTCATGCCAGTGCGGCAGCGCGCGCTCAAACATCCAGCTCTCAATTTTCTTTTTGGTGACGTCGGACAAAAAAATCTCCTTACAGCTTTTACGGTTTGCCGGGCAGGCGTACCTGTGCCGTGCCATAGATTGATAATTCGCCATCCTGATTTTCGGCCCGCTGTTCGATGTCGATGATGTTTTCACCATCAACCTGGCGTTTGCCGGTGACCGAACCGTTGATATACAGCACATCGCCGACCGGATTGTGACGGCGGATTTGCGCCTTGGTCTGGCGCAAAAATCCATCATCTCCCATCCAGTTGGTCAGATGATGCGTCAGCCATGAAAACCGCTCCGGGCCATAATCATAGGCCTCCGGCGCGCCAACGGTGGCGGCAAATTCGCTTTCCCAATGCACCCGCTCCGGGCAATCGGGAATTCCGAACCGGTTCTTGATGCCAAGCCCCGGATGTTTGTGGATCTGCTGCCAGTTCAGTTTGTTGGCGCGGATATACAACCCGCCCCAGCCCTGCGCATAGGCGATAAAGCCGGTCACCGTCATCGGTCCCTTGACAATGGTCGCCAGTTTATCGCCAACATTCACATCTTCGAAATAGCGCGGTGTTTTGCCGCGCACTTCTTCGCGTGCATAGTGCCGGTAAAACTCTACCAGCTCCGCATCGCTATACACTTTTGGTGCGGCGGCCTTGACAGCATCATATTTGGTGCCGCGTTCGCGCGCGATGTCGCGGTCGGTACGAAAACACCAGCTATCCGCCTCACATAACAGATCATTATTCTGATTATAGAAATTCACATGATAAATCTGCTGGATCGCCATACCGGAAAACCGCGTTTCGTGCGGGATCAGTTCCTTCAACCAGGATTCTGTGCGCAATTCATCATTGCGGCGGATATTTTTATGCCAGGTAAAATCTGCCCCCGCCCACATGGCATGCACACCCGGAAGACCGCCCACATAGCCTGAAATAATCCGGTCGCATGCAAACAGAAAGCTTGGTGGTGCAATGATGCCCTTATGCGCCGTCGCCGCCGCATAGGCCGGATCGCACCAGAGCGGATTATCATCGCCAATGCCATGCGCATAATGGCGGATATTGTCGCGGGTCGCCTCATGGCACCACGGCTCCAGCGTATCTTCAATACGCACGCCGATGCGGCTGCGCAAATCCTCCAGCCCGCGCTCGGTGATCCCGGTAAACTGCCGCTCCAGGCCGTCCATCTCATCTTTGCTCATACGATTCTCTCCCTATAGTCCCGCTCAGCTATAACAGAAACATTTGCAAATTAAACCGATCCGCAGCAAGTTAGTGAGCGGAATAATAATAACAGTCTGGCAGGGAGGAGCATCATGTCGATCAATACCGTTACGGGCACTGTAAACGCCGAAGATCTGGGCTTTACGCTGATTCATGAGCATTTGTCGGCGGGTATGCCGGGGTGGGAACTGGACCCCGATGATTTCAACCGCAAGGACGAAATCGCCGGTGCGGTGGTCAAGCTCAAGGAAATCAAGGAACTGGGCGTCAAAAGCTTTGTCGATCCGTGCCCTATGGAGCTGGGCCGCGATCCCGAATTTGCCGCCGAATGCGCCTCCAAAAGCGGCATGCAGGTGATTATCGCCACCGGGCTGTACAATGAGGCGCTGGGCATCCCGCATCATTTCCGCCTGATGGACGCCGACACCATCGCTGAAATCTATACCCGCGAGTTGACCGAAGGCATTGGCAAAACCGGCATCAAGGCGGGCATCATCAAGGTGGCGACCGGCGGCATACCCGGCATGACCGCCAGCAGCAACGCCATCTCCAAGGCAGAGATGCTGACCCTGCGCGCTGCAGCAAAAGCGCAGAAAGCCACCGGCGCGCCTATCCTGTGCCACAATAGCGAGGTCGAGCCGTATGGCCGCCAGGTGCTGGACGTCATGGCCGAGGAAGGCGTGGATTTCAACAAGGTGCTGATCGGGCATGCCTGCGGCGTGGGCGATCTGAAATATTACTTTGATATTCTGGATCGCGGCGCCTGGCTGGGCTTTGACCGCTTTGGCCTGGAATCGATTGCCTCTGACAAGCTGCGACTGGCGGGCCTGATGGGGCTGCTAGCCGTTGGCTATGACCGTATCATGCTGTCGCACGACGCCGTGCATTGTCTGCGCGGGCGCGCGGGCGGTGGCTTTAGTGCGATGTTGCAGGGCAATCCGAAATGGAATTTCGCGCATATCTCGCGCAACATATTGCCGCAGATGCGCGCCGCCGGTGTGCCGGAAGAAAAAATCAAAAATCTGACCACCAACAATCCCCGCAGCTATTTCAAGAAATAGGAAAACCAACATGACCGGAAGACTCGAAGGAAAAGTCGTACTCATCACGGGCGGCGCCAGTGGTATTGGCGCCGCGCACGCGCGTACGTTTGCAGCCGAAGGCGCAAAAATTCTGATCGGTGACATTCAGGATAAAATGGGCCAGGAAGTGGCCGATGCGATCGGCATCACCAATAGCGGCGGGCAGGCGGCCTATACCAATCTGGATGTGACATCTGAAAAAAGCTGGAACGATGCGGTGCAGAAAGCCGTCAACCTGTACGGTAAGCTGACCACGCTGATCAACAATGCGGGCATTGCCATTGTCGGCGGCGTAACCACGGAGACCCAGGATAGCTGGGATAAAACCATCGCCGTCAATCAAAAGGGCGTGTGGTACGGCATGAAAACCGCGATCCCTGAAATGCTGAAGGCGGGCGGTGGCGCGATTGTCAACATATCATCCGTGTACGGAATTATCGGCAGCCCGGACATGCTGTCCTATCACGCATCCAAGGGCGCGGTGCGGCTGATGTCGAAGGCGGCGGCGCTGGAATACGCCACCAAAGGCATCCGCATCAATTCGGTGCATCCGGGCATTATCGAAACCCCGATCCTGACCAAAACCTTTTCAGTCGGCGGCCCGGAAGTAGAAGGGCTTATCAAAACCATTCACAGCAAAACCCCGATGTCGCGCTTCGGCAAACCCGAAGAAATCGCCTACGGCTCGCTGTTCCTGTGCTCCGACGAAGCGTCATTCATCACCGGCGCCGAACTGGTTATCGACGGCGGCTGGACCGCGCAGTAACTGGTTTAGAGCGGCATGTGTTCAAGTTGAACCCCCCGCACGGCGCATCAAGCTAAATTAGGGACAGTATATAGTTTCTTCATGGTCAAAGCGCCTAAACTATATACTGTCCCTAATTAATCAAATCAGAATCAAATCAGGGACAGTATACAGTTTCCTCATGGTCAAAGAGCCCAAACCATATACTGTCCCCAATTAATCATATACTGTCCCTAATTAAAAACTATATACTGTCCACTATTAATCTGGCCACGATCCCGCATTTTCACCGAGCGTTTCCATTTCCTCTATTTTACTTGAAAATATGTAGATCGGTCTATATATAAATGTGGAAAGGGAGACTGACATGGGCAAAACTGGAACTGCTACCCGGGATAAATTGGTCGCCGTGGCGGGGGATCTGTTTCAGCGGCAGGGTTATACCGGAACCGGATTGAATCAGATCCTGGCCGAGGGCGAATTGCCGCGTGGTTCGCTGTATTTTCATTTTCCCGGCGGCAAGGAGGCCATCGGCGTGGCAGCCATTGCGGCGGGGCGCGATCAGGTGATGGACCTGCTGACGATGGCGGGGGCCGAGGCTGTTTCGTTGCCGGATTTCCTGCAACGCTGTGCGGCCGGATTTAGCTGGCTGTTGCAGCATTCCAATTACACCAAAGGTTGCCCTGTAACCGCCATCGCGCTGGAGATGGCCGATAAATCAGAGGCTATCCGGCTCGCATCACAACAGGCCTTCACCGCCTGGCAGCAGGCTTTGGCGGATCGCTTTATTGGGTTTGGACTTGCCCAATCAGAAGCCGGGCGTTTTGCGACTGTCGCCCTGGCCAGCTTCGAGGGCGCACTGACCTTGTCGCGCACCCTGCGCAGCACCGCGCCGTTACAGTTGACCTGCGATGCATTGATCACGCTTTCAAATAATTCATAAAAAGGATTTATTACCAATGTCGAAACCCACACTTCTAGTCACGGGCGCTACTGGCGAGATCGGCCGCTGGCTGGTGCTGCATCTGCTGCGCGATGGTCACCAGGTTGCAGCGATGGCGCGACACCCCGCCGTCGCTGTCAAAATGCTGGATGCATGGCTGGCGCGCCACGATATGGCGTCAGACAATCTGCACTGGATCACGGGCGATATTGATCAGGCGGATTTGGGCCTTGCGTCATCAGATCGGGCGCAACTTGACGACGTGCGGTTTGTCTATCATCTGGCCGCGCGCTTTGGCTGGGGGCTTGACGCAACCTCCGCGCATCGCAGCAATGTCGTGGGCGCTGAGGCGGCATTTGATCTGGCGCGCAGTCTGCCAAAACTTGAAGGCTTTGTGCAATGTTCCGGCTATATGGCGGATTCTGCGGAAAATCTGCGCCAGCTTGGTATCGAACATGGCGGTGGTGTCGCGCCATGCCGAAATTTCACGCCGGATATTGAACATCGCCTGTACCAGCAGCGCGGCGCCTATGAAGCGAGCAAGTTGATACAGGATTTCCGCATGCGGCAGCTTGCCCAGCAGCATGGGGTACCGCTGACAATCATCAATCCGGCGACCATCATCGGCGATGCGCGCGATGGGGAATTAGGCCAGATGCTGGGCGTTGCCGGACTGGTGGAACAGCTTTGGCGCGGTATGCTGTCGGCGGTGCCGGGCAAAGCGCAGGATTGGTTTCCACTGGTGCCGGTCGATTATGTTGGCGCGTTCATGGCGCGCGTACCCTTTCTGGCGCAGGCGCGCAATGCCAGCTTTACGTTATTGGATCAATCGACGCCGCGCCTGAAGCCGCTCGTCGGGTTCATCGCAGATCACATAGGTGTCAAAGCACCGCAAAGCCATATACCGGTTGGACTGCTGCGCGCGCTGCTAAAACTTGGTCTGGATAAAATCACCGGTGCGACCCCCGAAACGCTGGATTTTCTGGTTGATTATAAATTTGATACAGCCACGGCAGATCAGGCTGCCGCCGCAATTGGCCTGACGATGCCGCCGCTTTTTCCAGTGGTCGCAAAAACCGTTGATCATCTTATTGCTAAACGCTTTGGCGCGGCGGTGCCGCAACTATCGTCGCGCGCCGGGTACCACAAAATATCTGGTGCGCCAAATTTTCAGATCACCCGCGACGAGACAAAACCAGCGCGTCTGATACTGCTGCACGGACTACCGTTGGATGCCAATAGCTGGCTGCCAATGCTGCAACATCTTGATGCGCCTGCGCTTGCGCCCGATATGCCGCAACTTGGGCGTAACCGGGCAAGGCCGGATGCCGTGCGCTGGATGGACGGAGTGTTGGCGCAGGCGGATACAAAACCCATTCTGGTGGGGCATTCGCTGGGGTGTCTCTATGCGTTGCGCGCGGCTGCACGCCATCCCGACCGGATTGGCGCCGTGGTGCTGATCTCGCCTTTCTTCCTGCAAAAGCAGGCGCCCTGGGTGGCGCGCGCCCCCCTGTTGGGGCCGTTGGTATTTGGCGCGGTAACGGCCGGTTTAATCCGCGATCTGCCGGGTGATGCGGAGGCCCGCGAGAGCGCAGCGTTTTCTGCCGCAAAACCCGGCGGCAAAACCGCAATGGCCCACGCCTTGCGCGGGGCGACCCGGCCATTGGTCAGTAAAGAACTAAAGGACATTCTGCAAAATTTGCGCATACCGGTGCTGATCCTTCATGGGGAACAGGATGCGCTGGTGACGCAACCTGCGGGTGTTGCGGTTGAATGTATCCCGGAGGCCGGTCATCATCCGCAGCTTAGCCATCCGGCGCTAATCGCTGGACACATCGCCCGCTTCATGGCGGCATAGATGGACTAATCTAAAATCTGTTTACCTTCTTCCTGGTTCGTCGCATCATGGGCGCTCGCGTGTGCGACAGCGTCTAATAATAACAGCACTCATCAGGGAGAACTGACATGACTGTAAATTCAGCAACCGGAACCATCAAACCGGAGGACTTGGGCTTTACACTGGTGCATGAGCATCTTTCGGTCGGCTGGCCCGGCTGGGAACTGGATCCCAAGGATATTGACCGCAAAAAAGAAATCGCCAGCGCCGTGGTCAAGATGAAAGAGATCAAGGAGCTTGGAGTTAAAAGCATTGTTGATCCCTGCCCGATGGACTTGGGCCGCGATGTGGAATTCGCCGCAGAGGTTTCGGATAAATCCGGCGTCAATGTGATTGTGGCGACGGGTCTGTATAACGACGCGCTGGGCATTCCGCCGCATTTCCGCATGATGGACATTGATGGCATTGCCGAGATTTATGCGCATGAAATTCAGGAAGGCGTCGGCAAGACCGGCATCCGTGCGGGCCTGATCAAGGTGGCGTCCGGCGGCATTCATGGCGTTACGCCGCAGGGACAGGGCATTACCAAAATTGAGGAAAAATGCATGCGCGCCGCTGCGCGTGCGCATCGCAAAACCGGTGTACCGATCCTGTGCCATAATGATGAATTCGATCCGCATGGCTCGCACACGCTGGACATTTTTGAGGAAGAAGGCGTCGATTTCAACAAAGTGATGATCGGCCATTCCTGTGGTGTGGGCGATATGCGTTATTATTTCGAAATTCTGCAACGCGGCGCCTGGCTTGGTTTTGACCGCTTCGGAATTGAAACCATCTGTTCCGACAAGATGCGCATGGCGTCGCTGATCGGCCTGCTTGGTGTTGGCTTTGACCGCATCATGTTGTCGCATGATGCGCTGCATTGCTGGCGCGGGCGCGACACCGGGGTGCTGGACGGCATGATGAAGGGATCGCCGAACTGGAATTTCTCGCACATCTCGCGCAATATTCTGCCTGCACTACGCAAGTCTGGTATTCCAGATGCGCAGATCAATACGCTGACCACCAACAATCCCATGAACTATTTCAAAAAATAGGAGCCTGACATGGCCGGAAGACTTGAAGGAAAAGTAGTCCTGATCAGCGGCGGCGCCAGCGGTATCGGCGAGGCGCATGCGCACGCCTTCGCCGCTGAGGGCGCGAAAGTGCTGATCGGCGACATCCAGGAAAAAATGGGAAAGGACGTGGCGGACGCGATTGGCATCACCAATAGCGGCGGTCAGGCAGCCTTCACCAATCTGGATGTGTCCAGCGAAGCAAGCTGGAATGACGCGGTCAAAAAGGCCGTGAACCTGTATGGCAAGCTGACCACGCTGATCAACAATGCGGGCATTGGCATGGTGGGCGGCGTCACCACGGAAAGCCAGGAAAGCTGGGATAAAACTATCGCAGTCAATCAAAAGGGTGTGTGGTACGGCATGAAAACCGCCATCCCGGAAATGCTGAAGGCGGGCGGTGGCGCGATTGTCAATATTTCATCCGTTTACGGAATTATTGGCAGTCCGGGCATGTTGTCCTATCACGCCTCCAAGGGCGCGGTGCGGCTGATGTCCAAGGCGGCGGCGCTGGAATACGCCACCAAAGGCATTCGCATCAATTCGGTGCATCCGGGTATAATCGCAACGCCATTGGCGAAGACCCTGCCAAAAGAAGCCATCGACGATATCTTTTCCAAAACACCGATGGGCCGCTTTGGCAAGCCGGTGGAAATCGCCTATGGTTCGCTGTTCCTGTGCTCGGACGAAGCTTCGTTCATCACCGGCGCGGAACTGGTCATCGATGGCGGCTGGACCGCGCAATAACACTCAAGGAACGCACCATGGGCCTGTATGAAAAATATTTTCTGCCAAAACTGATCAACTGTGCCTGTGGTGCGAAACCCATTATGCACCAGCGCGCCAAAGTGGTGCCGCTGGCGCGGGGCCGTGTTCTGGAAATTGGTTCAGGCGCGGGGCACAACATTCCCTATTATGACGGCGCCAAGGTTGACATGCTGTACGCGCTGGAACCATCGGATGAAATGCGCGCCCTGGCGGCGGATCGTGTCGCCAAGGCGCCGTTCAAGGTGGAGTTTATCGATCTTCCCGGTGAAAATATTCCGCTGGAAGACAAAAGCGTCGATACGGTGGTGACGACATTTACGCTCTGCACCATTCCCGATACGCTGACGGCGTTGCGTGGCATGCTGCGGGTGCTTCGGCCTGATGGACAGCTTCTGTTTTGCGAACATGGCATTGCCCCCGACGCCTCGGTCGCCAAATGGCAGAACCGGATCAACCCGTTCTGGAAACCCATTGGTGGCGGCTGTAACATCAACCGGGCCATTCCAAAGCTGATTGAGGATGCTGGATTCAAGATCAATGACTTGCAGACCATGTATCTGCCCGGAACGCCCCGCATCATGGCCTATAATTACTGGGGTTCCGCGCGCCGTTAACCTTTTATTATGCGCGTCATGGTTTTGTATATCTGATCTATACAACCAAGCATGGGGATGTCTGGGCGTGGGACGCCGCAATAGCGGCGAGAGTTTTGCGTGGCGGATAATCCTCTTTCCGGACTAAGCGTTCTAATCGTTGATGATCACGCAAACATGCGCAAGATCGTGAATACGATCCTGCACGCACTGGGCATCCAGTATGTCTATGAGGCCATTGATGGCGCGGACGGGTTCGAGGCGATGCGGGCCTATAACCCCGATGTTGTGATTGTCGATTGGGAAATGCCGGGCATCGACGGCATCGAATTCACGGAGCTTATCCGCAAGGCCAGCGACAGCCCAAATCAGTATGTACCAATCATTTTTTTAACCAGCTATTCCGATCGCAAGCATGTGTGCAGTGCGCGCGATGTGGGTGTCACAGAATTTCTGGCCAAGCCCGTATCCGTTAGTGCTATTTATCTGCGTCTGATGTCGATCATCAACAGACCGCGCCCCTTTGTCAACGCACGAGGCTATTTTGGCCCCTGTCGCCGACGCCAGAAAATCAAGGATTACACAGGCCGCGAAAGACGTGTTGCTGGCATTACGGTGAACACCTGACTGCGTCAAAATATCCCGTCCCCGCTGACCTGCACTTTCATTCGGATGCCTGCTGCATTAGGGTAATCCGTCAGAAAGTAAATTCACACATGGCGGCAAATATAAATGCGCAGGGAACATCGTCCATATCTGCTGAAGCGTCTGGTGGCTTATTTCACCGATGCCTGGGCGCGGCATTTTCTTGTACCGTCATTTGACAGTATCGGCCCCGGCCACAAAATACTCAGCCCCTGGAGTGTCAGCATTTTTGGCGAAAATATTTCGGCGGGACGCAATCTGCATCTATTGTCGGCGCGCTTTGCCCCGGTGCAGCTATGCGTCTGGCGAGGCGAAGACAGCAATGGTGAAATCCGTATCGGTGATCATTGTCTTATCTGCCCCGGTGTTCGGCTATCCTCGGCCAGCAGCATCATTATTGGCGACAATTGCATGTTCGCCTATGGGGTATATCTAACCGACGCGGACTGGCACGATATTTATGACCGCACAAAATCCATTGGCGCCAGCGCACCCATCATTGTTGGCAATAATGTCTGGTTTGGCGATGGCGCCTTTGTCGCCAAGGGCGTAACCATAGGCGATAACGCCATCATCGGCGCGCGTGCGGTGGTGGTGAATGATGTTCCGGCAAACTGTGTGGCAGCGGGCAATCCGGCCAAAGTGGTCAAACAGCTTGATCCCGATCACGAGATAAAAGTGCGCGCCAGCCTGTTTCATCTGTCCCCGGATGATTTCGTCCGCTGGGAATCTTCCATGGATAAAGTGTTTACATCTGAAAATAGCTGGTCAGGCTGGTTGCGCGCGGTGTTTTTTCCCAGGGCAGGCGATTGATGCAGGACGGTTCACCCCCCCAACAGGCGATTATCATTGGCGCTGGTTTTACCGGTCTTGCGGCGGCGCTGGCGCTGGGGAATCTTGGCTGGCATGTGCGGGTGATTGAACGTGATGGCGCACCGCCCGAAGGTGGCCCGGAGGCTGCTTTTTCCGACTGGGCGCGGCGCGGCGTTGCCCAGATGCGTCACAGTCATGTTTTTCTGGCGCGCCTGACAAATCTGCTGCGCGATCATTATCCGGGCCTGCTTGCGGATATGCAAAATTCCGGGTGCCGCATTCTGGAGTTTCAGGACGGTCTGCCACAAGGCCTGCTTGCCGGCTATGTTGCGGTACCTGAAGACGCTGATCTCAGTTTTGTTTCGGGTCGCCGGATAACGCTGGAACTGGTTCTGCGACGGCATGTGGCGGCGATGCGCAATGTGGAAATCATGCACGGCAATAAAGTGCACGGTCTGCTTTATGACGCGCACGCCACATCAATTTGCGTCACGGGCGTGGAACTGGAAAATGAAAACGCCACGCGGCCCTTGCATGCGGATCTGATCATAGATGCATCAGGGCGCGGATCACGCAGCCTCGCATGGCTGGAAAAAGCCGGTGCAACTGTACAGGAAGAAACCGCACCCGCCGGCATCGTGTATTTTACACGGCATTACCGTTTGCGCCCGGATATGCAAGAACCACCGCGCAGCAATCATCCATCTGTCGGCGATCTTGGATATATAAAATATGGCGTTTTCCGCGCTGACAATGGCTGGTTTTCACTAACCCTGGCCGTTCCGGATATTGAGGTGGAATTGTGCGAGGCCATTCGTGCGCCGGAAGTTTTCGATCATATCTGCGCATTGCTGCCCGGTGTTGCGCCCTGGACCGATACGGCGCGATCCGAACCTATGTCACAGGTTTTTGTGATGGGCGGTTTGCGCAGCCACTGGCGGCATTTTACCCCGCAGGGCAATCCCCTGGCGTTGAATTATTTTGTTATTGGCGATGGCGCGGTGTGCAGCAATCCGCTCTATGGCCGGGGTTGCTCGGCGGGTTTTTTGCAGGCGCATTTGCTGGCCGGGATTTGCGCACAAAACAGCAATCCGTTTGAGCGCGCCCTACAATTCGATTTAATGATGCGCCGCGAAATCCGTCCCTATCATGATCTGATGGTCAAACAGGACGCGCAGTCGATCCGCCGCGCCGATGCCCTGCGCAACGAAAATTACCAGCCTGGTTTGCGCGCGCGCATGGCGCGGCATTTTTTTGAAGATGGCATTCGCCCGGCATCGCGCGGCGATATCAAGGTGATGCGCGCATTGATGCGCGGCTTTCATATGCTGGAAAACCCCAATCTGGCCTTGCAGGACCCGGACATCCTCTTGCGCATCGGTTGGTATCTGCTACGCGGACGCGGGCGCAATGCTGCACTGCTTGGACCGCCCCTTGGACCGGAACGAATTGAGATGATGGAAAAACTGTCTTTATCCGGGAGATAACCAGATGAGTGAAACCCAACCCCTGCTATTCGCCAATGAGTTTTTTTACCGCGCCTTTGCGGAACGTGACATGAAAGGGCTGGCGGAAATATGGGCCAATGCCCCAAATATTAGCTGCACCCATCCCGGCTGGAACCCGGTGGTCGGCCGGATTGCGGTTCTGGAAAGCTTCCGCGCGATCATTCAGGGGACAAGTCCGCCCGATCTGCGCTGCCTTGCGCCCAAACCTGTGCTTTTGGGAGATACCGCCTATGTGCTGTGCCATGAGGCCCTAGGGGGAAACTATCTTGTTGCAACCAATATCTTTATTCGCGAAGGGCGGCTATGGCGGCTGCATCACCATCATGCCGGACCGGCGGGAAATCCGCCGGAAATAGCGGAATCTTCCCCCGGCCTGATGAATTAAGGATCATGGGGGCTTGCTTTTGAATCGAATATGAACAATTTTGTTCGTTTTTTAGGATCGCACATGAATATAGAGACTATACAAGGCACCCTGCGCAATCACGGGATAAACCCCAAATTGCCGCACCGCGAAAGGCCATTGCGCATTCTGTTGCCCAGCTATCGCAGCGATCCCTATACGGGCGGCCAAGGCGTCTATATGCGCCATTTCAGCCGCGCGCTGGTGGATATGGGGCATCATGTGGATGTGATTTCCGGTCCGCCCTATCCCCATCTGGATCCGCGTGTGGGGCTGATCAAGCTGCCGTCGCTGGATCTGTATGCGGCGCCTTATCCCTCGTTCGGGCTGCCCCGCGCGCGCTGGAAAAATCCGGTGGACTGGGCGGAATATTTTATCCACATGTCGGGCGGGTTTCCCGAAATCTACACCTTTGGCCGCCGTCTGGCGGATTATATGAAGGACAAGGTGCAGGATTATGATCTGGTGCATGATAATCAGACCATCTGTCCCGGCCTGCTGGATTTACAGCGCATGGGGCTGCCGGTTGTCAGCATTATCCATCATCCGATCACCATGGACCGCAAGCTGGCGATCGAAGCGCAGACAAACCCGTTTTATAAATTTCTGTCCTGGCGCTGGCATCGCTTTGTAAAGATGCAAATTCGTGTGGCGCGGCAATTGCCCAATATTATTGCCGTGTCAAAATCCACCCATCGCGATCTGATGGCGCAGTTCGGCGTGAAACCTGAACAGATGGAAATTATTTTTGAAGGCATTGATTGCGAAACCTTCCGCCCGATGCCGGAAATTGCGCGCAAGCCAAACCGCCTGATGGCCACGGCCAGCGCTGACGTGGCGTTAAAGGGGCTGGTCTATCTGGTGCGCGCCTATGGAAAATTGCTGAAGGAATTTCCCGATCTTGAACTTGTCGTGGTTGGAAAGCTGCGTAGCGGTCCAACCGAACGTCTGCTCGATACGCTTGGTATAAAATCAAAAGTGCAATTCGTTACCGGCATTACCGACGATGAAATCCGGCGGCTATATGCGCAAACCACAGTCGCTGTCAGCCCGTCTTTATACGAAGGCTTTGGCTTTCCGGCGGGCGAGGCGATGGCCTGTGGCGTGCCTCTCGTCGCAACCACAGGGGGCGCGCTGCCCGAAGTTGTCGGCGATGCGGGCGTGATTGTACCCGCAGGTGACGCCGATGCGCTGGCCGATGCGATTGCCGATCTGCTGCGCAATCCGGCCAAACGGGACATGCTGGGGCCGCTTGGGCGCGAACGTATTGTGCGTGAATTCAGTTGGCCGCTATGCGCGCGAAATCTGACCGAATATTATTACCGATTGCTGGATCGTCATGCGCACCATCGAAATTGACCGGCTCGATATTTCCGATGGGGATGTCGTGCTGGATCTTGGCTGCGGCGAAGGGCGGCATTTGCATGCGCTCTATTTTGCCAAACGGCTGCATGCGGTAGGGGTCGATCTGGGCTTTGAGGATTTGCGCAAAGCCAGGCTGGGACTGGAACTGAACCCGGACCTGGAATCCAACCCGCAACGTCATTGCAGTTTGACACTGGCCGATGCGCTGAAACTTCCGTTTGCGGATGGCTGTTTCGATCTGGTGCTGTGCTCGGAGGTTCTGGAACATATTCCCGATTACCAAAGCGCGCTGGATGAAATCTACCGGGTGCTGAAACCCGGCGGAACGCTGGCCGTCAGTGTACCGCGCACCTGGCCCGAATGGATATGCTGGAAACTCAGCCCCGGCGGTTATGCCAATTCGCCCGGCGGGCATATTCGTATTTTTCGTTCCGGCGTTTTGCGCCGCGATATAGAACGCCGTGGCTTGCGCTTTACCCGCCGCCATTGGGCACACGGATTGCATTCGCCCTATTGGTGGCTGCAATGTATGATGTGGGACCGCAAGGAAATATCGCCAACGGTGCAGCTATATAAACGATTTCTGGAATGGGATATTTTGCAGCGGCCGTTATTGACCCGGGCGCTGGATAAAATAACCAGCCCAATCATGGGCAAAAGCGTCGTCATGTATTTCGCCAGAGCATTATAGGAAGCAGGAAAATGGAAAAATTATATTTGGCCAAAGGCCAGTTTCCGCCCAATTTTTTTGATGGCGCAGCCACGCGCATTTTACATTTGCAGCGTTCTGATGGGGCTATTCCGTGGTTTGATGGCGGGGTGGTGGATCCCTGGAACCATATTGAAGCGGCAATGGGTCTCTCTATTCTGGGGCATTGGGATGCAGCCATAAACGCCTATGACTGGCTTGTGAATAATCAGTTGCCGGATGGTTCCTGGTGGGGTGATCTGGGTGCGTCGGTTCCCATTGATCTGGAAAAGGCGATGTTCGATGGTAACGTCGCGGCGGATGAACCTCCTGTGCGCGACAGTAATTTTTGCGCCTATATCGCCGTGGGTGTGTGGCACCATTATCTGGTTTCGGGGGACAATGATTTTCTGTCCCGCATGTGGCCGTCCGTTTGTGCCGCTATGGGTTTTGTGCTGTCACTGCAATCGGAACATGGCGAAATCCGCTGGGCGGCATGGGATTCGCGCGATGCGGATGATGCGCTGATAACGGGGTGTTCCTCGATTTATAAAAGTCTTGAATGCGCCATTCACATTGCCAGGGAACTGGATGAACCCTATGGGGAATGGGCGCTTGCGCGCGCACGGTTGGGCGATGCGCTGCGCCATAAACCGCACCGGTTTGACCGTACCTGGCAATCCAAGGAACGTTATTCGATGGATTGGTACTATCCGGTTCTGTCAGGGGCGTTGCGCGGGGACGCCGCGTTTTCACGGCTTTCCAGCAAGTGGAATATCTTTGTTGAAGCGGGTCATGGCTGCCGCTGCGTTTCCGATGAGCCCTGGATTACCGTCGCGGAAACCTGCGAACTGGTGCTGGCGCTGCTTACTTCGGGCCAGCCGGTGCGGGCGATGGAACTGTTCAGTTGGGTGCATAAATACCGCCATGACAGCGGCGCATACTGGATGGGTTACCAGATTGTGGAAAATGTTCCGTGGCCGGAAGAAATGCCGGCATGGACTGCGGGCGCGGTATTACTTGCGGCAGACGCATTATGCAGTGTGACGCGCGCGTCACGTCTGTTCATTGATGTGTTAGACGAGGATGCGGCGCAGCAGTCCGAGCGACTTTACCATAGCCAGTTTTTCAAACAGTCCTGACGCCAGCGCCAGTTTATAAATTTCATAAGGCGCCTGGCCGCCATCCTTTGGGTCTGGATATATATCGTGAATGGCCAGGATGCCGCCCTGCATGACATGCGGGCTGAAGCCACGATAATCAATCATCGCCATTTCAAGCGCGTGTCCACCATCAATAAACAGCATCGAAAGCGGTATATTCCAGTGCCGCGCCGCCAGCCGTGATTTAGTGACTATCGCCACTACCGTATCTTCCAACTGCGCGCGCCGCAATGTGTCGCGAAAAAACGGCAGTGTATCCATCGCGCCTGCATTGGCGTCCCAGGTTTGCGGGTCGTGATGTTCCCAGCCGGGCTGATTTTCCTCTGATCCGCGATGATGATCCACCGCGTATAACAGTGCGCCCCGCGCCTTGCAGGCCGCGCCCAGATAGACGGTGGATTTTCCGCAATAAGAACCAATTTCCATCACTGGCCCGCGTTCGGCGGCGCCAAGTGCGGCATCATGCAATGCCGCGCCCTCAGCCGGGTCCATAAAGCCTTTGACTGATTCAATGTCGATGGGCAGAGAAGGTTGCATCATTTCCCCCCATACAGCGGCACCTGCGTGATCCGGCGTTCGATGTCCGCCATCACATCCAGATACCGCTGGCTTTCCACATCGCCGAAACGCCCCTCAAACTGGGCCTGGTTCATATTGTCAGGCAGGCCTGTAATGTCAGGAAAAAACTCAGACTCGTTTTTGACGGCGGCCAATATTCTTTGAAGCCGCTTTGCGCGGGCGCTGTTTGCCGCCTGCTCCGCAAGAACAACACCGGCGCGGTCACCGGCAATATCAGAGAAGCTGAATCCGCTGCCGCCACGCAAGGTATCGGCGATTTCCTTGAATTCGCCAATCGCATTGGCGATGTCAACGCCAGCGGCAAGCTGCAACCCCGCAGAGGTCAGAAAATGCTGCACCAGATCGTGCCGTCCTTTCACCGTGACATTATGGCTGCCCAATTTTGACCCGGAAAAATATTTTCCCTCAGAATTGTCGGCAAGCTTTTTCATCCGGTCATCTCCAAAATAAATCGCCAGCGCCAGGATCGCAGCCTTGTTCTCGCTGGATGCGTCACCCCCATCTGCTGCGCTGCGCTTTGCAGCAAGCATAAATATCGGCCCAATATACCGGGTTAACGATACATAGCCACCGCGCAGATCTGCAGAAATTTCCTGCAAGCGGGAAAAGTATATCTGTACGGTTTCCGGGTCAGAGATGCGCAATTGTTCGTTCCCGGCCAGTCGTGATATCAGTTCTTTGGAACCGCCTTTATACGGCACATAGGCTAGCGTCATTTCTTTTTCTGAAAAACGCACCGCGCTAACGGTGTCGATAATTTTTTCGCCATTCCCTTTACCCAACAAAGAATCAAGTGCAGATCCGATAACAGGCAATAATAAATTGTGTGGCAGGGAAGTATCGCCCAGTGAAAAATGGCTAAGTAACAGCCCCTCTTCGGACGGCAATAGACCGAAACTTAAATTGATATATTTCCCCAGTGGATTTGCAGGTAATTCTATGGTTAGCCGTGCTTCCAATCCTTGCGCGGATATCTGTGCATCTGCCCGGGCATTGGGTACGCCACGCGCGGCAAATGCCAGCAGGCTTTCCAGATCCTGTTCTGTCACGGAAATCTCTGCCCTGGATTTACTTTCCCTGGAGCCCGCCTTAAATCGTTGCATCAGCGATTTAATGCGTTGCGCCTGCTCCGAATTGGCGGTGGCGGATTGATCTGTAACCAGCGGCTTGTTCTCAATGGACTGAAGCGCCAGATAGCCCAGTCCTGCTATGCCGGACAGCAAGATCAGAAGCAGCAAAGCCAGCAGACGCTTCATTATTTCTTGTCCTTTATGATGCCATTCAGGATGCCATTCAGCATCTTGCGCGCCGTGCCTTGTTCTTGTGGCGCAGGCGGGACGGGTTGTGGCGCGGGTGCGGCAGGCGACGGAACCAGGGACGGCGCATGCGTCTCACTAATGGCGGGCGCTGGTGCCGACGCGGTCGCCGGCTGCGCATCTCTGTTGCTGATTATCCGTTGCAGACTTTTCGACATAAGACCCTGCGTAAAATAATTTTCCAGTCTGCTGGTTCGCAACGAGAATTCCGGTGCATTCAGTGGACCAATATAGGCAATGCCCAGCGGGGGCGCGTTCATATGCTGGTTTAACGTCAAACTTGCCTCACTATTCAGCCAGTAGCGCGGCAGATCAATGCTGACATCCACGCCGCCTGTGGCTGAATCAATATTAATTTCCGGATTTTTACTTTGCGCAACACCCTGACTAATTACAAATGGCAGGCTAATGCGCTTGAACGGTGTATTGCCGCCCCGCAAAATAGTATCGGCGAGATTCATAAAATCGGCGGCGCGCTCCATGCTGCCAAGCCGGGAACTGAATGTGGGCAGATCAATCCCCTGAATGAACCCGTCGGTCGCTGTGATGCGCGCCTGACCTTCCAGACTGGATACCAGCGCAAAACTGCTAACGCCAGCGCCCTTTACCGCACCGGAAAAATCCATACGCCCGGTCATGGCCTCTGCGCCTGCAAGCGCAACGCTTGCCGCTTTCATGTCGGCGCTTTTCAATTTCCATTCGGCGGTCAGTTCCGGAACGGGCATATCAAACTTCAAATTTGCCGTGGCGCCAAGCTCTCCGTCGAACAGCTTGCCGGAAAATTGTTTCAGTCTTGCATTGCCTTCGCGAATTTCAAAAATAATACCGGGCCTGGCGATATCATATCCACGCGCGAAAAAACGTTCCGCTTCAATATTTATGTCCGCATCGAATTGCGCCATCCAGGTCATATCAAATGGCGCGCCAGACCAGGGCAATTGTCGCCTCGTCGCGGGCTCATCCGCGTTCTGTAATGGCAACGGCTGTAAATAATTATCCGCCAGAATTTCGCCAAATTTCAACTCTGCGCGAACCATCGGCTTGGCCGCCTTGCTATTCCAGTTAGCCATCCCATGAACGGTGATAGTGCCAATCACGCCCTGAAGTGCGCTCAAACCTATCTCCGTTCGGGTTCCGGAAAGTTCCGCCGTCATGGCTATTCCCGCTGCGTCCTCGGGTGCGGACGGAAAAATATCCAGGCCAGTCTGGGTCGAAAATTTAGCCAGACTTGGGTTGGCAAGCGATAGATATGCCTTGAATGTCGTCTGATCTCCCACAAGCGCCAGTGTTCCCGGCGCCAGCCCGCTCATGCCGCCAGACATCTGAAAAATGGTTTCCCCAAAGCGTGACTCAATCACCGTTTCCAGCCCTGCATTGGCCAGCAGAAATTTCGCCTCAATACTGGATTTGCCCAATTGTTTTCCCGGCACAGGCAATGTAACACCCAGCGTTCGCGCAAATCCGGCAAGATCATTGGATGCCAGCCGTAAATTAATTTCCCCCTGCGTAGCGGTCGCAAAATTTCCCAACACGCCACTAATGCTAATCGCGGTGCCCGCAATATCTGAAACAGAAAAACTGTTTAGCGCCAGTGTGCCGCCTATTGCCGCGCCATCCGCCTTTAATTTTGTGATGGGTACACCGCGATAGGTAAGCGCGCGGACAGATATATTGAAATTGCTGTCATATCGCGCAACCAGATCACGCAACAAAACCCATGACAGTCCGGAATCCGGCACAATGACTGGCGCGCTATTATCCGTAGACGGCACATCCGGAACAGTTTCGTTTTCTTCCTGAAAATAATTATCCGCATTCAATTGATCAACGTCCAGATCAACGCCCAGCGCCAGGCGTTCGCGAATTCCCAAACCAATGCTTCCCGTCAGCCGGGATGCGTCAATTTCAGCAGATATTTCATTTAATTGCAGAAGCTCCGGCGAAAGCTCCAGCAGCCCGGATAATTCTGCGCGGCTCAGGCTGCGCTCCTGCATTTCTGGAAACTGATAGCCAAACCAGCCAAGCAATCCGCGTAAATTCTCGGCACGAAGCGCGATTTTGCCACTAAATTGCGGCTGACCTTTTACGGCCGTCAATTTTCCCGAAATCTGGCTTGAGGCGCTGCCTGGCAATAACGCGCTAAACGCGTCCAGGTTTGCCGCGCCATCCGCAACTGTCATGGCCAGCGTTACATCGCGCAGATGCGCATTGTTCAGCTTAATCGCATTTCCTGAAAAGCGTACCGTGCCAGATATATCATGCGGAATGTCAAAGCTGTTTTCTGTCGCCGGACGGGCTGCAACAGCCACCGGCGCCGTTGTGCGCAGTGCATCCAGATCAAGACTGGATGCATTCAAATTTACTTCAAATCCTTTTGTTGCGCCCGTATTCAACAAAAGGCTTCCTGTCAAAGTGTTTTCTCCAAGGCCCAGTTTCACCCTGTCGAATTTCATGGCGTCGGAACCAGCGGCTATGCTGGCTTCCATCCGATATGGGTGGCGTAAATATTCATGCTGAACGCCAGACAAAACTGGTACGCCCAGCTTTGAAATTGCGGCAATCAATTCATTAAAATCCGTACCCTGACTATTCAGAACACCGTTCGCCGCGCCCGTATCTGTCGTGGTTCCGGTAAAATTGACTTTCACGCCGTCTGCCAGAATTAATTTCACGTTGAGCGGTGCGCCCCGCGCCGGTATGAATTTTCCCAGCGCCGCTTCAATATTGATCGGCATGTCCCGCAATCGCACGGACCCTTTCGCCTCAAATGGTCCCTGCAGGGTATCGGCGGAAAGCTGCAATTGCATCGCCGCCACCTCGAAAGCATCACCCGAAACATGGTTGCGATAGCGCAGCGTGCCACGCTCCACCTCTACATTGTCAAACCTGATTGTGGACGCACCGTCTGACGATCCAGGTTGCCATGCCCAGTTATGGGTGCCATCCGGCAATGTTTCCAGATTCAGCACTGGCGCAATCAACCGGAAATTGGCCACCTGAATTTTCCCGGAAAGCAGCGCCATCATGCCTAGCTGCGCCTCCAGCCGCTCAAGGCCAAGCATGACCGGCTCTGTTGCGCCCACAGCGTTTGCCAGCGTCGCGTTTTCAAGAGAAAGTGCCGGACGTGGCAGCATTTTGAAACTTATCGCGCCCGCAATACGCACCTGGCGCCCGGTAATGGCGCTCGCCTGATGCTCTATCTCGTCCTTAAAACGATTCCAGTCGATATAGCCCGGCAATATCAGCGCGGCTGCCACAACGGCCATCAGTACCAGGGTGAAACGGATCAAGCCCTTTCTGAAACCCGATGCTGGCCGTTTGAACTTGCGCGCCTGTCGCATATATAGAACCTATTCCTTATTATTCTGGCAAAACATACAGCAACGTGGATAATGCCCCCATGACAGAGATCATCAACCTGAATAAGGTGCGCAAACAGCGCATGAAGCAGGCGGGACAAAAAACCGCCAGTCAAAACCGTGTAAAATACGGATTGACCAGACGGGTTCGTGACGCCGCCCGCCTTGAGCAGGAAAAGCACGCCGAAAAACTTGATGCCTTGCGCCTGCCGGCGGACCCGAATCAGAAACCTGAATAGCATGTCACACCCAACCCAGGAAACGAATGCCATGCCAAAGTCCGGGCCGCTAAGCGGTGTCAGGGTAATTGATCTTTCACGTGTACTGGCCGGGCCGTATTGCACCATGTTATTACTGGATCTGGGGGCTGGCGTCACTAAGGTTGAAACACCTGCCGGGGGCGATGATGCGCGCGCTTTTGGACCGTTTATCGGGGATCGGTCGGCCTATTTTATGTCGCTCAACCGGGGTAAGCGCTCCATAGCGCTGGACCTGAAGGCGCCTGCGGACCGTGCGATTTTCGAACAATTGCTGGATCACGCCGATGTGCTGGTCGAAAATTACCGCGCCGGTACCATGGAAAAACTTGGCTATGGCTGGGATATTTTGCAGGCGCGCTATCCCCATCTGATCTATGCCGCCACCAGTGGTTTTGGCCACACCGGTCCATATTCTGATCGTCCAGCTTACGACATGGTGGTGCAGGGCATGGGCGGAATTATGAGCCTGACCGGTTATCCGGGCGGGCCGCCCACCCGGGTCGGCAGCTCCATCGGCGATATTACAGCGGGGCTGTTCACAGCGATTGGTATTTTATCCGCGCTGCATCACCGTTCTGAAACCGGCAAGGGCCTGAAGGTTGACGTCTCGATGCTGGATTGCCAGTTGGCCATTCTGGAAAACGCCATTGTGCGCTATTTTACGACCGGCGAAATTCCGGGGCCGCTTGGCGCGCGCCATCCCTCGATCACTCCATTCGAAGCCTATGCCGCGCAGGACGGACATGTGATTATCGCGGCGGGGAATGACAAACTGTTTCATCTGGCATTGGAAGCGCTTGGTTTGCCGGAATTGCAAAATGACCCGCGCTTTGTCAGCGGCCCCTTGCGCAATAAAAATGTCGAGGCATTGAAGCAGTGTTTTGAAGCAGCATTGGGAAAGGCTTCCGTCGATCACTGGCTCACGCAATTGCACGAACGCGGCGTGCCTGCCGGGCCGATAAATAATGTGGCGCAAATACTTGCAGATCCCCAGATCAAGGTGCGCAATATGGTGGTGACAGCACAGGATAAGGTCGCCGGCACCCTGCATATGGCGGGCAACCCGATCAAACTTTCCGCCTTTCCTGACCCCTCTACCCGGGGCGCGCCGCCAGAGCTGGACGGCAACCGGGCGGAAATTCTGCGTGAGATGAATGCCGGGCAACTGCATCTGGCGCGCACTAAACAGACCGATCACGAGACGGTTGCGCATCTGATGCTGGCTCGCTTTGGCTCTGTGCAGATGCCGGGTCATACCGGGCTGTATGATGTGCGCGCGCTTCCCGGTTTTATCGCAAAAAATGCGCACGGTTTGGCAGGGCTTGCCAGCTTTGCACTTGAAGGCGATCGCTGCCAGCTGGTGTGTCTGGACAGTGTGCATGCCGCGCGGGGATGCGGGCGGGCGCTATTGCAGGCGGTGATTGATTTTGCCCGCTCTGAAGGCTGCAAAAAACTGGAAATTCGCGTTGGTAATAATAATCTGCACGCAGTCAGTTTTTTTCAAAAAAACGGTTTTGCGATGACCGGGATACTTCCTGGAGAAATGGCCCGGCAGTTGGCGCTAATGCCTGGCGCAATCGCCCCCGGTGACGCCGAAATTCAGGCCCGCGATCTTATCGTACTGGAATTCGCGCTGTGATCTGCACCTTCTGATATGCGGGCATTGATCTTTATATGTGTTCTGGTTTTTTGTGCCTTCCAGATAGCATCTGGCGTCGGCGCGCCAAATTATTCGCGCATCGAATTGCTTTCGGGCGTGACCGCGCTTGGTGATGGCGGCCCGATATTGCTTGGCATTCGAATTGAACCGCGCCCCGGCTGGAAAACCTATTGGCGTGCGCCGGGTGAAAGCGGCCTGCCACCAGTTTTTACCTTCCGTGCGCATGACAATATGGATGCGCCACAGATCAAATGGCCCGCGCCAAAACGATTAATCCTTCAGGGCCTGGAATCCTATGGCTATGACGGCCCGGTGATATTTCCGTTTTATGTGCAGCCACATAATATCGCCGCGCCAGCACGCCTTGAGGTTCAGATAGATTATGCCGTGTGTATGGATATCTGTGTGCCGGAACAGGCGGCGTTACGCCTGGTGCTGCTGCCTGGTGCGGCAAAGGCCACAAATGATACTGCTGCCTTGCAGGTGGCCGCCGCCCGGGTGCCACGCCTGCAGAATGAAAATAGCCAGCCGCGCATCAACACGGCACAAGTCCAGAAAAATGGGACAAAAACTTTTTTGCTGGTAGAAGCCGAGGCTGCCAATGGGTTCGGCGCACCCGATCTGTTTGCCGATGGCCCATCCGATCTGCTTTTTGGCCCGCCGCAAATCAGTTACAGAGACGGAAAACTCAAGGCTGCCTTTATCATGTCAATCACACCGCTTGACCCGGCCATACAGATAATTGGCCAAACCGTTACCCTGACCCTGACCGATAGAGAAATTGCTCTAGAAAAGCAGGCGAAACTGGCGGAACAGGCACAAACAGAGTAAACTGACTGCGAATAATTCCAGCTCACAACAAGGGAGACCAACATGACCATACAGGTAGGTGACAAGATACCCGAAGCCACATTGATGCATATGACGGAAAAGGGCCCTGCCCCGATCACAACCGCAGAGCTGTTTGGCGGCAAAAAAGTGGTGCTGTTCGCAGTTCCCGGCGCTTTTACGCCGACATGCTCTAACCAGCATCTGCCTGGATTTGTTGAGAAAGCCAATGAAATCAAAGCCAAAGGCGTGAACACCATCGCATGCCTGTCGGTTAATGACGCCTTTGTCATGGGCGCATGGGGCAAGGATCGCAATGTCGGCGACAAGGTATTGATGCTGGGCGATGGCAGCGCCGCCTTCAGCAAGGCCCTGGGCCTTGATCTGGACCTATCCAAAATGGGTCTGGGCGTGCGTTCCAAACGCTATTCCATGCTGGTGGAAAATGGCGTTGTAAAACAACTGAATATCGAAGACGCCCCGGCAGGTGCGGTTAAAAGCGGCGCGGACACGATGTTAACACAGCTTTAACCGGTATAATCACCCGGTTGGGTAATATTACCCGACCGGGTGCAATATTCAGTGTTTGCTAACAATATTTCGACATGATGTACGCCCATCCCTTTAACGGAAGGCGAAGCAAGTGTCAGTCCCTCTTGAGAATATTTTACAGGCCAGTTCTGCTGTATCGTTTCGCGTACTGGATATCTCGCGGGAGCTTGAGGCGGATCAGCGTCTATTCCAAAGCGAGGCACTAAACAACACGATCATCTTCAAGCAACCCAGCTTTGCTTTGGATAAGAGTGTTAAAATTCCGGGGCAGCCCAGTGGCGCCAATAAAAAGGGCACTCGCCCAATTCAAACCGCAATCTTTGTTCCAAAAGCACATAACGAGCCGGATCTTGGCGGTCACGCAATCTTTATGGGACAACCGAAATTTGCCGAGCTGATGAAAAATCATTGCGGCATCAATATAGCCGATGCCGAAACTAACGGCAGCGATCTGGCTCTGTTACGGGTGCTGGAAAATGTGCCGTCCTTTGACCCGTTTCTGCTGAAATCCATCCTCGATGACCAAAAAATATCTGTGAATGAACAATATCTGAACGTTGTGAAAGAAGAAGAAGCAGAAGTTCGAATGGTTATCGAACAACGCGTACGGCCAATCGTTGAGCGCGCCTATTCCGGCATGGCCCCCGCCGAGGCCGAAAAACGTACACAATCCTTTATCGATGGCATTTGGGATCCGGAATCCGCTGACGCCACGGCTTTTATCGCCGCTTTCCGCATCGAAGCTGCGGCCATTCCGGAAGTATTCGGTGCATGGAAAGGCGTTTCCTACTATCAATATCAATTGCAGCGTATCCGCCCCCGCATTGCCGAACTGCTCTCATTTTTGCAATCGGAAAATTCGATTCCAATTGATTTCCGCAGGATGATGGGGTCAGAGCGCGAAGGCATCATGATGTTCCGCAAGGATATTCTGCAACGTTTGCGCAATGCCTACAAGAATACGCAGAGCATTTTACAGGAATGCGATCACGCCTATGACTCGCTCATAAAAGACGGAAATCCATTACCTTTCAGGGATTTTCTGTCCACCGCAGTTGATAAATACTGGACGCTTGGCGCCTGTAACTGCTCGCTTGTGCTGGTGGTCGATGTATGGTTGCGTTTTAGCCAGAATGGCCGTTCAATCCGTTATGAATCTGATATTATAAAAGCCATGTTCGCCGGAATGCGCGCCGCGCTAAGCGCCGAAAATGTCGGAAATTCGATCAACTAATTATCTGCGTTCCTGTTTGAACGGCGCCATGCCCTGATTGGCAAGCGCGTCGGCGCGCTCGTTACCAGGATGCCCGGAATGGCCTTTCACCCAATGCCAGGTTATGTGCTGTCGCTCAAGCTGTGATTCCAGCGCCTGCCACAGGTCCTGATTCTTGACTGGTTTTTTATCTGCGGTGCGCCAGCCATTCTTCTTCCAGCCATGAATCCATTTGGTGATGCCATCACGCAGATAGGATGAATCCGTATGCAGATGAATATTGCATGGGCGTTTTAGCGCCTTCAGCGCTTCAATCGCCGCCGTCATCTCCATGCGGTTATTGGTTGTATCCGCCGCGCCGCCGCAAATGGTTTTTTCTATCCCGTCATGCACCAGCAGCGCGCCCCATCCACCGGGCCCGGGATTGCCCGAACAGGCCCCGTCCGTATAGACATCAACATGGTCCAGATGCCTGCTGTTCACGGATCAATTCCATATTCACCCGGGCCTGTGATATCGCGGTGAAAGCGCAGCTTGTTCAGATATTCAAGCGGGTCTTTGGGTTTCACCAGCGCGCCATCCACGCGAAACAGCCAGTCATGCAGGCGCGTGAGCAGGAACCGCAGCGCGGCGCCGCGCGCCAGCAGCGGTAACGCCGCCATTTCAGCCGTAGTTAGCGCGCGCACCGACTGATAACCCGCCAGCATCAGACGCGCCTTGGTGACATTAAACGCGCCATCCGCCTCAAAACACCAGGCATTCAGACAGATGGCAATGTCATACGCCAGTGCGTCATTGCAGGCGAAATAAAAATCAATAAATCCACTTAGCCTGTCGTGCAGAAAAAAAACATTATCCGGAAACGCGTCGGCATGAATAACGCCCGAAGGTAAATTTTCCGGCCAGTGTTTTTCAAGCTGCTGTAGCTCGCCTTCCAGCTCCCCGCGAAGGCCTGCGGAAAAATCATCCGCGCGCCCGGCGCATCGCTGGAAAAGTGGCCGCCAATGCTGTACCGATAATGTGTTGGGGCGTTGCATCGGAAAATTCTGTCCAGCAAGGTGCAACCGCGCCAAACCTTCACCAAGCGCCGCGCAATGCTGCGGTCGCGGACGACGCACCGATATGCCATCCAGAAATGTCACGATGGCGGCAGGTCGGCCGGCAAGCGTGCGCAGCGCCGCGCCATCGCGCCCATGTACAGGCAATGGACACGAAATACCGCCCCCCGCCAGATATTCCATCAAGGCAATAAAATATGGCAGATCGGCCGGGGCCACCCGCTTCTCGTACAGGGTCAGAATATAATTTCCACTCCCGCCGTCAGTGCGTAATAAAAAATTACTGTTTTCAACCCCTTCCGCAATCCCCTTGCAGGAAATCACCTCGCCGATATCATATCCGGCGATAAAATCCTCAAGCTCTTCATCGGAAACCTCAGTGTAAACGGCCATGTGCGTTTCCTCACCCCAGCCTATTCAATCAGTATACGGGGTAATTTGAATTCTATATCCTCAACGGTTACGGCGATCTCTTCTATGCGCGTATCATAATGCAGGGCAAAAGCTTCAATCACCTCCTGCACGAGAATTTCCGGCGCCGATGCCCCGGCGGTTACACCCAGGCTGCGTATCCCGTCAAAGCTCGCCATATCAAGCTCGCGCGCATTTTGTACCAGCAAAGCCTTTTTGCATCCCGCGCGCAACGCCACTTCAACCAGTCGCATCGAGTTAGAAGAATTGGGCGCGCCCAGAACCAGCAGCGCGTCGCATCGCGCCGCAATCGCCTTTACCGCCGCCTGCCGGTTGCTGGTGGCATAGCAAATATCCTCACGCGGCGGCCCGGTAAGTTCAGGAAACCGCTGCCGCAACACGGCTATAATTTCCGCCGTGTCATCCACCGAAAGCGTGGTTTGCGTGATATAAGCCAGCCGCGCCGGATCGCGTGGCAAAAACCGCCCGGCATCATTCACCGTCTCCAGCAGTGTCACCGCCCCTGCGGGCAACTGCCCCATGGTGCCGATAACTTCGGGATGCCCCGCATGGCCGATCAGCACGATCTCGCTGCCCATAGCGTAATGCCGCTGGGCTTCAATATGCACCTTGGAAACCAGCGGGCACGTGGCGTCAATAAAAAACAGCCCCTGTTCGTGCGCCAGTTCAGGCACCGATTTAGGCACGCCATGCGCCGAAAACACTACCGGGCGGCCCGGCACAACCTGGTCAAGCTCGTCAATGAAGATGGCGCCGCGCGCCTCCAGACTTTGAACCACATGCCGGTTATGCACAATTTCATGGCGCACAAATACTGGCGCGCCATATTTCAACAACGCCTTTTCAACAATCTGAATCGCCCGGTCAACGCCCGCGCAAAACCCGCGCGGTGCCGCCAGATAAAGTGTTAAAGCCGGTTTGGCCATTTGCTTCATTCAACATTTGCCATTAGAGTACGCCCCATCATACAAGAGCCTGAAGGAGTTCGCTATGGAAGAGCCTGTAATCGCCGCAAAGCAACCTATTGCCGTTGATGTCGTTGCTGGCAAGAATTATTTCTGGTGCGCCTGCGGAAAATCCGCCACTCAGCCCTTCTGCGATGGCGCCCACAAGGGAAGCAGTTTCACCCCGGTGGCCTATAAGGCCGAGGCGGATCGCAAGGTGTTTTTTTGCGCCTGCAAGAAAACCAGCAAAGCCCCTATGTGTGATGGCACCCATAACAAGCTATAGATGGGTTCAGGGGCGTCCTCCTACCGCCTCGAATCTGGTGTTTGACAAGTGATAATTTGAACAAATGCATGTGATTTTCCGTTTGGCGCTGCTTGGCGCACTCTTATTTCTTCCCGCCGCCTGTAGCTCTGATAGTGATCTGGGTAAGGTGGCGCTTGTCTGCCCTATGGTCGGCGTCCTGTCTGACGCCGCAATGTTGCGCGAATTTGGAGATGGCGCCGCGCGTGATCAGGCCAACACGGCTTATGAGCTGGAGTTCATGCGCGCCCATCTGCTGGAATGTGAATTGAAAGAAAACCGGATGACCGCATCCCTTCGCTTTGAAGCGCGGGGCAAGACCGGACCTGCAATATCCTCAAACAATGTTGAATATCCCTATTTCGTGGCAGTGTTGAACCCGGATGGCGAGGTCATCAACAAAACCATTCGCAAGTCCACGGTAGACTTCAAATCCGGCAAAACCGAAGCATTTTTTGCCCAGGAATATGACGATATTGATTTCACCGTGCCCGAGGGCAAGGACGGCCTTGGCTACGAAATTCTTATCGGATTTCAGTTAACCCGTGAGCAAATCGAATTCAAACGCGCCCAAAAAACCACACCTGCATCCCCACCCGACCTGATCATGCAGGAATAATCAGCGCTCCGGCGCGCGGTCCGGCGCAATGACCCCCGCAATGACCCCCGCAATGACCCCCGCAATGACAATGGCTCAAACCAGACGCGGGGCTGTTGATATCACTGCCCCTTTTCGGCGGCCGCAGCGAAGCGAACGGCTTCTTCTGCGGCGCGCACCATCGCCCTGGCTTTGGTGATGGTTTCCTGATATTCCGCTTCCGGGTCGCTGTCCGCTACAACGCCGCCGCCCGCCTGAATATAAACCACCTTGTCCTTGACGACCGCTGTGCGCAGCGCGATGCAATTATCCATTGATCCGTTGGCGGAGAAATATCCGACGCAACCGGCATAGACACCGCGCTTTTCCTTTTCCAGTTCGTCAATAATTTCCATCGCCCGGATTTTCGGCGCGCCGCTGACGGTACCGGCGGGAAAGCCCGCGCACAAAGCCGTAATTGCATCGAATTTCGGGTCAATCTTCCCCTCAACGTTCGATACCAGATGAATGATGTGGGAATAATATTCAGTCATAAACTGGCCCGTAACCTTGACGCTGCCGATCTGTGACACCCGACCGACATCATTGCGCCCAAGATCCAGCAGCATCAGATGTTCGGCGCGTTCCTTTTCATCCGTGATCAGATCATGGGCCATCTGCGCGTCCAGTTCCGGGGTTGCGCCGCGCGGGCGCGAACCGGCGATGGGGCGAATGGTCACCACATCATCGCGCAGGCGCACCAGCAATTCCGGGCTCGACCCGACAATCGCGAAATCCCCAAAATCCAGAAAGTTCATATAGGGCGACGGATTAATCCGCCGCAACGCGCGGTATAGCGCAAATGGCGGCAATTCAAACGGCATGCGAAACCGCTGGCTTGGCACGACCTGGAAAATATCCCCGGCACTGATATATTCTTTCGCCCGCGCCACCATTGCATGATATTCCGCCCGCGTTGTGTTGGATTGCGGTTCCGGTAGCGGCGTCAGCGCATCCAGCCTGTAATTGGCGGTGTGCGGCAGCGGTTTTTCAAAATCCGTAACCACATCATTTAACCGCTCATTTGCCTGCGCATAGGCGGCGCGCGCGCTTACGCCCGTCTGCGGC
This sequence comes from uncultured Alphaproteobacteria bacterium, assembly GCA_947085295.1. Classification (GTDB taxonomy): domain Bacteria; phylum Pseudomonadota; class Alphaproteobacteria; order UBA11222; family UBA11222; genus UBA11222. The sequence continues at coordinate 52,967 of CAMTVX010000017.1, forward strand.
CACACCGGCGTAACGACACTCAATATATCCTTCACACTGTCAAAAATTATCATGATCGACGGACGCATGAAAACACTGTCGGCCAGACCAAGCGGATCAGGATTGGCAGCAGGTAATTTTTCCATCAGCCGCACCATGTCATAACCCATATATCCAAACAGGCCGGTTGCCATGGGTGGCAGGCTGGCGGGCAGCTCAACGCGCATTTCGCGCACCAGTTTGCGCAGTGATTCCAGTGCACCCGAAGCGCACGGTTCCCACACATTCAAATCGGTACGCGCCTTGCGGTTGATTTCTGCGCGTTCACCGTAACAGCGCCAGATCAGATCGGGCTTCATGCCAATGAATGAATAGCGTCCACGGGTCGCGCCGCCCTCAACAGATTCAAATAAAAAGCTGTAGGGCTGCGCATTCTGCCCCTGATGGGCAAGTTTCAACATCACCGATACGGGCGTATCCAGATCGGCGACCAGATTTGTCCATACCACCTGCGGTGCGCCGGCATCATAGGTTTTGGCGAAAGCGCTAAAATCAGGATCGACCCGCATGGCTATTGCTCTTCAAACAGGCTGATCAACCTGTCCTGATTTATCTCCACGTCATAGCGTTTTTCCAGCACGGACTGATATTGCGCAAGCACATCCTCGGCAAAGTTTTTGGATAAATCCCGGCCCACCTTTGCTATGGCGTCCGTTTTATCTGTCAGCGATGGCGGCGTGATTTCGTGCACCCGCGCGATAACATAGCCGCCGCCGGGGGCGGGTTCGGCAAAGCTGTCGCCAGCTTTGCCGGTAAACAGTTTGGCAGTTAGCGCGGCGCTCATTGTGTCATCCGTAAAACTGCGGCCAAAAGCCGGACTCCGGATGAGCTTGAGTTTCAGGGGCTTGGCAATTTCGGCCAGTGATTTTCCGGCTTGCGCGTCTTGCAGCAAATCCCTGGAAATCTGTTCCAGTTTCTCACCCGTTTTTTGCGCCTGCCAGGCGACCAGCGCCTCATGGCGCACATCGGCAAGCGGACGCACGGCAGAGGGGGTAACATTATCCACCCGCAGCACATAATATCCGACATCGCTATTTTCACGCAGATCGCTTTCCGATCCCTCATCCGTATCAAATATATCGGTGATGAACTGCGGATCCATGGGTATGTTCTGTACAGGTTTGCCATCCGGTCCCATGCCCTGGCGATCAACACCCGCAATGGTGTGCATATTCAGACCGAATTCTTTCGCAACTTCTTCCAGCGACGCGCCCCCGGCGCGCGCATCTTCCAACTGGTTGGCCCGCTCAACGGCCAGATCAATAGCGCGCGTATAGGCCAGATCTTCGGAGATCGTTGTGCGCACTTCTTCAAAAGGCTGAATACGTTCCTGACGCGCGGCGGTAATTCTGACCAGATGCCAGCCCAGGGGACTTTTTAACGGCGCACTCACCTCGCGCTCTTTCAACGCAAACACCGCCTCGGCTATTTCTGCCGGCAGCAATTCTTTGGTGACCTCCAGAAGCTCCAGTTCTTTTTGATTTACCCCTGCCGCCTGTTTGGCTATGGCCGCAAAATCCTTGCCCGCCTTGATTTTGGCATGGGCGGCATTCGCCGCTGCTTCGTCAGGCAGCACGAACTGCTGCAAATTGCGCATGCCGGTAACCGTAAATTCCGCAAGCCTTGCGTCATATTGCTCCCGCAGATCCTTTTCATCGGGCGTGATACCTTCCGCCAGATCATCGGGCCGCAAGGTCAAATAGCTGACCGTGCGAAATTCCTGCGCCGTGAACAGCGCCGCATTGGCCTTATGATATTCTTCCAGTTGCGCGTCATCGGGATCAGGAATAATTCCAACGGCATTTTGCGGAATATGCAGCAGTTCCGCAACGCGCTGTTCTTCGCGCAAGGCAAACACTGTTGCCGCAAGTTTTTGTGGCGCAACAGTTCCCGCCGAAATGGCCGCGATCAACTGACGCCGGGTCATATCCAGACGCGAGCGTTGCAAATATTCTTTTTCGGTAAAGCCATTTTCATTCAATGCGCGCTGAAAAATATTCTTGTCAAATTCCCCAAGCGAATCACGAAAGCTGGTATTTTCGCGAATATTATTCGCTATCGTCTCATCGGCTGTTGTCAGCGCCAGGGCCTGCGCCTCGCGATCATACATGACGCCAATCAGCTTCTGGCGTAGCACTTCACGGTCAAATCCCATCTCGCGGGCTTTGGCGGTGCTGAATTCCGGGCCGTATTGCTGTTGCAGACGAAACATTTCACGACGGAAATCATTGTTGAATTCCTGCGTCGAAATCGTGGTATTCGCTACTTTGGCCAACGGCGCCTCAGCGCTATTGCCCAGAAAATCCGCAACGCCCCAGACAGCGAAACTGATCACCAGAATGATCAGGAAAATCCGGGTGAACCAGTTGCCGGTGGTTTTGCGAAGCGACGTAAGCATTGAACTTTCCAGTGAATTGTTGGTTTTACGCACCATAAGTAGCACGGTTACGTACTGCAAGTTAGCCCATCCTGACAACACCCGGTATCGCGCGACTCCCGTTTCGCGCTCCCCCATCAGAAAGTCATTTGTACTCTATTTGTTCTTACGCGTCAATCGCTGATTTTTCCCGGAATATCTACCCTGTCAGCGACACGCGCTGCCCCGGATGGCGCTCCAGTCGCCCTGCCAGATCAAGCTCCAGCAGGATAACCGCAATAGTCGTCACGCTAAGCCCGGATTGTCGCACCAGTTCGTCGATCTCAACCGGTGTCGGCCCCAGCATTTCCAGTATTTCGGGACGCGCCTTGTCGATCAGGCGCATATCCAGCGCGGGCGGCGAAAATACCGATGTTCTGTCCGGTTCGCCCAGCGGCACGCGCAACAGCGGTTGCAGGGCCTCCAGCACATCCTCGGCGGTTTGCACCAGTGTCGCCCCCTGCCGGATCAGGGCATTGCCGCCGCGCGATCTGGGATCGAGCGGCGATCCGGGCACCACGAACACTTCGCGGCCCTGCTCGCCCGCGTAGCGCGCGGTGATCAGCGATCCCGACTGCGGCGCCGCCTCAATGACAATCACCCCCAGACTGATCCCGGAAATGATCCGGTTGCGCTGCGGAAAATGCCGCGCCTGGGGCTGCGCGCCCGGCGGCAATTCACACACCAGCACGCCAATTTCCCCAATGCGATGATGCAGTTCCTCATTCTGTGGCGGATAAATAATATCGATGCCACCCGCCAGCACGGCGGCGGTACCGCTTTCCAGCGCACCATTATGCGCCGCCGTGTCAATGCCGCGCGCCAGACCGGAGGTTACCAGCAATTCGTGCTGGCCCAGCGCATGCGCAAGCTCGCGCGCGATGCGAATACCTGCAGCTGAGGCGTTGCGCGCCCCGACAATGGCGATACTGGGTCGCTGCAACAGATGCACCGCGCCCTTGACGCACAGCACCGGCGGCGGCGCATCGCTGGCGGCCAGTGCTGGCGGATATTCCGGTTCGCACGACGCGATATAGCGCGCCCCCAGCCGTGCGGCGGCGGCCAGTTCGGCTTCGGCCTCGGCTTTTCCGGCAATGCTGATCGCGCCACGCCCGCCGCCGCGCCGCGCCAGATCGGGCAGCGCCTCAATGGCGCGGGTCGCCGTGCCGAATTGTGCAATCAGACTGGAAAATGTTGCAGGGCCGACATTGCGGGTACGGATCAGCCGCAACCAGTCCACCCGTTCACGATCGGAAAGTATCGCCACCTGGCCCCCTTTATTCGGGGCTGGACGCCCCGATACGCGGTTCTTCACCCGCAATCAGGCGGCGAATATTATCATAATGCTTTAGCCAGATCACAACTGCAAGTAGTAGTGATAGTTGCATTAACTGGTCCTGACCGAACCACCAGAAATAGAGCGGACAAAGCGCCGCCGCGACCAGCGCTGCCGCTGATGAAATCCGGAAGATTGCGGCGACCGCGATCCAGGTCGCACAGGCCAGTGCGCCGACAGCCGGGTTTAACGCCAGCGCAATGCCCAGAAATGTCGCCACGCCCTTGCCGCCTTTGAAGCGCAGCCAAACGGGAAACAGATGCCCGAAAAACGCCCCCGCCGCCGCGCATACGGTTACATCCGGGCCATAATTCTGGGCAATCAGCACGGCTGCCGCCCCCTTGCCGCCATCCAGCAGCAAAGTCAGCAGCGCCAGAAATTTATTTCCGGTGCGCAACACATTTGTCGCGCCAATATTACCCGAACCAATCGCGCGAATATCCCCCATGCCCCCCAGCCGGGTCAGGATCAGACCAAACGGAATGCTGCCCAGCAGATATCCGCCCAACAGCGCCACCAGTAAATAGGGCGCAGACAGGCCCCAATCCATCGGATTTGGCATGGCTAAACTTCTTCCCGCACGAACACGGCCTCACCGGCAACCACCGTGCGCAAGACGACACCCTGCAAATGGCGATCCTCAAACGGCGTGTTCTTGGATTTGGAACGCAGCCCGTTGCCGGTCACGATCCATGTCCTGCCCGGATCAAACAGCGTCAGATCGGCGGGTTGCCCCTTGGCCAGTTTGCCGCCCGGCAGGCCCAGCAGCCGCGCCGGATTTAGCGTCATACGCGCCAGTAAATCGCACAGCGAAACCTGCCCGTTATGATAACAGCCCAGCGCTACAGACAGCAGCGTCTCAAGTCCGATGCCGCCCGTTGCCGCCTGCGCAAAAGGAAGACGTTTGCTTTCCTGATCCTGCGGGTTATGGCCACTGACAATGACATCAATCGTGCCATCGGCGACGCCCGCCACCAGGGCTGCGCGATCTTCTTCGCGGCGCAGCGGCGGCGACAATTTGAAAAAGGTGCGGTAATTGCCAACATCATTTTCGTTCAGCGCCAGATGCGCCGCTGATACGCCGCAACTCACCGGCAGGCCCTGACGTTTCGCCTGACGCATAATCTCTACCGAGGTGGCGCAGGAAAGCTGATCCGCGTGATAGCGCGCGCCGGTCAGTTCCACCAGACGCAGATCACGCTCCAGCATAATGGTCTCGGCCGCCGCTGGAATGCCAGACAGGCCCAGCCGCGTGGCGATCTCGCCTTCATTCATGCAGCCGCCTTCGGCCAGCATGGGTTCCTCTATATGTTGCACGATCAGCGCGTCATAGCGGCTGGCGTAACTCAGAATGCGGCGCATCAACACGGCATTGGTCACCGCCTGCACACCGTCGGTAAATGCGACCGCACCCGCCTGCCGCATCAGGCCGATCTCCGACATACCAATGCCCTTCAGGCCCTGAGTGGCAGCAGCCATAGGATGCACATTGACCAGCGCGCCGAAACGCGCGCGGCGTTTCAAAAATTCGACCAGTGAAATATCATCGATCACCGGATCGGTGTTGGGCATGGTGATAATCGTGGTGATGCCACCAGCCACTGCCGCAAGGCTTGCGCTTTCCAGCGTTTCTTTGTGTTCAGCCCCGGGTTCGCCCACAAATACTTTCATATCGATCAGCCCGGGGCACAGAACCTGCCCCGCGCAATCAATGATTTCGCAACCCGCCGGCACACCATCTGTAAATAATTTTGCACCCGCATCGACAATCAGGCCGCCCTGCGTCAGCAGTTCGCCCGGCCCGTCATAGCCGCTGGCCGGATCGACCAGCCGCGCATTGACATAGGCGGTCAGATGCGTTCCAGGGATGGATTTATAATCCGGGTTTGCGGCGTTCATTTTGCCCCCGCAGCATGCGCATTGGCGGGCAGATTGCGGCTAAGCAGATCCAGTATGGCCAGCCGCACGGCGACGCCCATTTCGACCTGTTCGCGAATGACGCTGCGATCAATATCATCGGCCACTTCGCTGTCAATTTCCACGCCACGGTTCATCGGACCGGGATGCATGATCAGCGCATCCGGTTTGGCGCGCGACAGCTTTTCATAATCCAGACCATGAAAATGATAATATTCCCGAAGACTCGGCACAAAGGCGCCATGCATGCGTTCCTGTTGCAACCGCAACATCATCACAATATCCACATCCTGCAAGCCCGCGCGCATGTCGTGAAACACCTCAACCCCCAGCCGGTCAATATGGGCGGGCAACAATGTCGGCGGGGCAACAACGCGCACCCGCGCACCCATCCGGTTCAACAGATAGATGTTGGATCGCGCCACCCGGCTGTGCAGAATATCGCCGCAGATGGCGACCAGCAGCCCCTGCAAACTGCCACGCCGCCGCCGGATGGTCAGCGCATCCAGCAACGCCTGGGTTGGATGTTCATTGCTGCCATCGCCTGCATTGATCACCGCGCAATCCACCTTTTGCGCCAGCAGCTCCACAGCGCCCGAATCCTGATGGCGCATCACCAGCAGATCGGGGCGAAGCGCATTCAGCGTCATGGCAGTATCAATCAGGGTTTCGCCTTTTTTCATGGCGGAATTACTGACCGCCATATTCAGCACATCTGCGCCCAGCCGTTTTCCGGCCAGTTCAAACGAGCTTTGGGTGCGGGTAGAGGCTTCAAAAAACAGGTTAATCTGGGTACGCCCGCGCAATAAATTCTGCTTTTTATCGATCTGGCGGTTAAGTTCGACGTAGGAATCAGCCAGATCGAGGATTTGATCAATGTCCGTGGCGGACAGATCCTTGATCCCCAACAGGTGCTTGTGTGGGAATCGCAGGGTGTGATGTGTGCGGGGTGTGCTCATTAAAGCGAACTGTATAAAGCTGAAGCCCCTATCCTGCAAGCGGCATCTGAATAGGTGCAGGGCAATATCGGAGACGCTGGCGTATGATTCGGCGTAACCCGTGATACAGGGTAATAAAGCGCAAGATACATTGCCGCACCGATGGGAAACCACATGCAGGCGCGATACGGCCCATCACGCTACGAGGCCAGACCTGGGAGAATAGCGGGCAGGAAGCAAAAGAATGACAAAAACCGTCATGTCAAGATCGGAGCCCGATCACTTGACCCCGATCAGTGCTGGCGGGCTTGAGTGAACCTGCCGGACACTGCCGGCAGGCTCACTACTGAGCTTCAGAGAACCCGCTTGATCCCGGCATAGTCGCCATTGGTGCGTAGCGTGACTGAAACATCGGCGCTGCCGCGATTGCGCCAGAACCAGCCGTGATTGCCATCGAAAGCCGCTTCCAGCACACCCTCTGCGCCGGGCGCGCCACGGCCTTTCTCATAGCTGGTTGACTGACCGCCGCCATCGCCATGCAGGTCGAAATTCACGACGCCACCCGTGACAGTCCAGGCGAAGTTAACGCGCGCGCCCCGGTTCATCAGTAATTTGATCTCGGCACCTTCGCCGGGCTTCAGCGTGATTGTCATTTCGTCCGTACGGCCAGCCGGCGCTTCCTGAGCCATCGCCGAACCGATCACCAGTTGAGCGAAGATGCCGCCAAGCAGGCTCGACCGCTGGTCCTGATCCGGCACCACAGCCGGAGCGCCATTTTGCAGGTCGCGCAACCGGTCCTGCTCGGCCTCGTCAGAGAGTTGGGTTTTGATCTCACCCATTTGCGCAAGGCCAAGCGTGCGGCCGATCCCGGTCGGGTCAATTGCGTATTCGGCCGGCAAAACGATGCTCACAAGAATCGCCGCCGCCGCGAGGATGGCAGTGATGGTGGAGCGCAGAAGCTGCCGCGATGTCGGCAGTTCGGCGCGGGTAGGGATGTCGGTGTTATACATGGAAAATATCCTTTTCAGTGGTTTAGGAAACGATCCAGCCGGTGAGCTGATATCCGATCAGCACGAACCCGGCGGTCATCAAGACGGTGTTGGCGGTGTAGGCGTGGCGCCAGAAGCTATCGGTTCTTCGCCAGTAACTCATGACGATGAGGATCGCCCCCAGAGCCAGAAGCTGGCCGATCTCTACGCCGACATTGAAGGCGAGAAGGTTCGGTACGAGGCCGTCGGGCGAGATGTTGTATTCGATGATCTTCGTCGACAGGCCGAAGCCGTGGAAGAAGCCAAAGATCAGGGTTGCGGCCCTGGTGTTCGGCTGAAAGCCGAGCCATCTCTGGAAGGCGCCCATATTGTCGAGTGCCTTGTAGACGACCGACAGGCCGATGATGGCGTCGATGATGTAGCTGTTGATCCCGACGTTGAAATAGACGCCGAGCAGCATGGTCGTGGAATGGCCGAGCGCGAACAGGCTCACATAGATACCAATATGCGTCATCCGGTAGAGGAAGAAGATCACGCCGAGCAGGAACAGGATATGGTCGTATCCCGTCACCATGTGCTTGGCGCCGAGATAGATGAAGGGCAGCAGATTGATGCCGGTAATCTCCTGGATATAGCCCTTATCGCCTTCGGCCACAGCGTGGGCGAAGGCCGTTCCGCTGAGCAGCGGCAGGCTCAGGAGGGCGAGCAGAATAAGGAGGGCGAACCGCCAGCGCGCATACGGCGCGCGTGGCGGCCCCTCATGGAAGGGTCCTTGCATGAAAACTCCAATCTTCATCGTTGAGGGGGACCGCGCGTGCGGCCGCGATCAGGCGATCAGGATCGGTCTCGGCGGGCGTTCAAGCAGGAAGCCCGTTTCCAGATGGGCGAAGGATGGCGGGCAAGCCAGCCAGCGCCCACCCAATGGCGGGATGATCGAAGCTGGATAGGCAAGCGTGCCCCCCGTTTCGTGCGAGTGATCAACCGGATTGTGGCCGTGGGAATGGCCCGGGCTCTGCTCATCCACTTCACCATCATCATGGCTGTGGTCATGGCCTTCCATCTGCGCCGCCAATTCGGCATGGCGCGCTGTCTCGGCGGCCACCAGCGCAATCGGATTGTGCGAAGCAACCCCGCCAATAGGCGGCAACAGCATGCCCAGCGCCATCACGCAGGCGATAACAAGGCGAAAGGCGGCACTGTGAACCCGGTTCGGCATGCTTAACGATTATTCCTCAATTCTGACGAAAAAGTGTCAGCCACCGACCGAACCTTCGAATCAACATCGTCTTATCCCCTCCAGGGGGGATAGGAATCAAGCATGATCGAACCGCATGTCCACAAAACCGGGGGAGGATCAAGGCGAGTAACGCCACATCGTCAGCCCCATTGCATCTTCCCTGCCCCCTGCCATCCCCTGACAAAAAGCGTCATTCAGACCCCGCCTGCATGCTTCGGCCATAGCCAGCGGTTTAATCCTCTGCTAACACAGTGCAATATGAAGATCAGGGGGAAGCGACGTTATGAACAAGACCGAAATCAAGATCGTGCAGAAATATCTGCGCGATACGCTGGGCAACCAGAAAATAACCCTGGACCCCAAAACCGCGACGAAGGATTCGGTTGAAGTCTTTCTTGAGGCGGAATTCATCGCCGTGGTCAGCCGCGACCAGGAAGATGGCGATCTGTGCTATAATTTCCACATGGCGATCCTGGAAGAAGACCTGCCGGACGAGGATGATCTCTAAAGCACGATGATTTTAAGTTTGTCCACGCCACAAGCTCGGTCTGTCACCCCAGAATAAATCCGGGGTGACACTGTGTCTGGGACGCTTCACTCCAAACGCATCAAGCTAAATAAACAGCGCCAGAATCAGCGGCATGGTGAACAGCGCCGTGACCGTGGTCGCGGTGATCATGCCCGCCATCATCTGCGCATCGCCGCCCAATTGCCGCGCCAGAATATAGGCCGATGTCGCGCCCGGCACCGACGCACACAGAATGGCGATGTCGCGGGTGATGCCTTCCACCCCAAATATCCAGGTGGTGATTACCACCAATAGCGGCATGCCCAGCATCTTCAGCCCGGTCCCCAGCAGGATTGTGCCGCCGAATTGGCGCATATGCGACAGATCAAGTGCCGCCCCCACCGCCAGCAGGCCCAGCGGCAATGCCGCGCTGCCCAGAACTTTCAACGTCGCATCAACAATGGGAGCCAGGCCAAAGCCCGCAACATTCAGCCCAATGCCAACCAGACAGGCCATGATCAGCGGATTACGGATCACCGCAACCAGCGCCGCGCGCAGGCTGGCTGGTTCCGCGCTGGCATGGCGGGTCAGCACATAGATGCTCAGCAAATTCACCGTTGGCACCATAAAGGCGATGGCGATCGCCATCAGCGCCAGCCCGGCCGATCCAAACAGGCTGTTGGCCGCCGCAATCCCGACAAACCCGTTCCAGCGCACCGCGCCCTGAAACAGGCTGGAATATTCCGGGCCGCTTAAATTCAGTTGCGCGCGCGCGATGCTCAGCCCACCGGTCATAATAAAGATCGCGCAAAGTAGCGCCGCACCCATCGGCACAATATCGATGCCCGCCAGATCAGCGGTGGCCAGATTTTGCACCAGCAGGCACGGAAACAGAATAAAATAAATCAGCCGCTCCAGCGGCGGCCAAATCCCGGCATCGAGAAAGCCAGCACGCCGGATCACCCAGCCAAGCGCGATGATCAGAAATACCGGAAGCAGGGCGCTTAATATTATCAGCATGGGGTGTGTGACCGTGTTAAGGGGTGTGTTGCATAGTCATGTGACTTTGGCCGCCAGCGGATGCGCAACCAGCGCGCGGTCCAGCGTCACCAGCCGCAATCCCTCAATCTGGCATTGCGCCAGCAACATCCGGTCAAACGGATCGCGTGTTAAGGGTTCTGGATCGATGGTAACCAGCACATGGCGCGCAGTGATCGTGATCAGTTCAATTCCCATGTCATGCAGCAAATCCGGCAGCGTGTTGATGTCGGGGGCTATCCGGATTTTTCCCAACCGCCATTTGATGGCAATTTCCCAAAGTGTTGCGACACTCACATAGAGATCACCTGCGGACTGTTCAATCAGACGCCGGATTCCCGGAGCGAAGGTGTCCGTCCGGGTTTCGATCATGGTCAGCAGGATATGGGTGTCGAGCAGCAGCCTCATACGTCAGGCGGCAATGGTTGCAGCAGGAAATCCTCGGGCAACGGATCGTCGAAGTCATCCGCTATAAAGGGAAAGATCGCTGTGACGCCATGCTTCTTCATGAATTCGTCAATCGCCTCAAGGCGCAGCCCCTTGCGCGGTTGATGCGGCACAAGGTCAAAGACCGGACGGCCATTGCGGGTAACGACAATGGTCTCGCCTTTCTCAACCTGCCGGGCGAGTTCGGTAAGACGGTTCCTTGCGTCACGGATCGATACGGTTGTCATGGGCAGATTGTGGCTACAAGTGGCGCTTTTGTCAAGGGGTAGCACTTTAACAGGGGTAGCACTTTAACGCATGATGATTTTAGGTTTGTCCATATCAACACACTCACTTTGTCATTACCCGGCTTGTCCGGGTAATCCATGCCACGCGCGAAGGCCTGCGTTTGTGGCTCCTGGATTGCCCGGCTAAACCGGGCAATGACAGTGGGTGGGGTGATTCTATCTAAACTCATCTGGCTCTAAAAACGACGCTGGCCGTCATGACGGCGCTGGGGTTGGAACTGACGGCAAAGGTTCCGTCACCCGATAATTTTCCTTGTAGAAAAAAGGGATGGGTTATCTTTATCCCCTGCTCTTTTCATCTTTAGCAGGCTGAATGCGTTATAATTTATCAAGTGCTTTTATGGCTGCGGAATAAAAGTCTGAACAAGAAGAGATGGCTTTGGCCTTTAATTTAAGCCTATTACCCTCCACCTGAAATTTATTGTCATCGCCTATTGCAGCGTCAATTTGGTCGAGGCCACGATTAAATGTTTCAACGGCATTGTAAAATTTAAGCAGGCTCTCCACCTGATCTTCTGCAAAAACGCCTGCGGCTAATAAGACGGGGCAAGCATTTTCCCACGCCACTATGGGCAATCTATATAAAGGCGCAGAAACACCGCCACCAAGGTAATCGCAGGCAGCTTTGCCGCAGTACTTGATTTCAGCTTTTAAGCTCGCTTTGCACCCCTTTCTTTGACGTCTTCTCTCCAGACAAGACGCTATGAGGCCTAAAACAAAGCCCACAATAACCCACACACCGTCAGAGATTGAAATCGCACAAATTATTTTTGTTATTTTTTCCATGTCTCAAATTAATCTATAAATTGAAGAATAACGCAAGCTGTAAAGGGGATGCTTTGAGGTACCCCGGCGTTTATGGTGCCGTTTGCGGCGGCCCAACAATCCGCTGCATAAACACCAGATCCAGCCAGCGGTTGAATTTGAAGCCTACTTCATGGAAATGCGCGACGGATTTGAAGCCCAGCTTTTCGTGAAAGCGGATTGAGGCGGCGTTGTCGGCGTCGATGGCGCCGATCATTACGTGCAGGCCCGCTGTCTGCGCCGCCTCTATCAGGCGCTGCATCAACTGGCGGCCGATGCCGGTTCCGCGTAGCCCGGCTTTGACATGCACCGTATGCTCGACCGTGAATTTATATCCCGCCCCGGAAAAACGCCAGTCGCCATAGGAGGCAAACCCCTGCACAGCATCGCCATCGGCCGCGACAAGAACCGGGAAGCCTTGCGCCTGGCGCGCCGCAAGCCACTGTGCGCGATCCTCCAGCGATACCGGCGCGGCGGCATACACCGCCGTCGATGTGGCGATCACATCATTATAGATGGCAAGGATGCCGGGCAGGTCTTGCGCCGTGGCGTCACGAATGATCATTTTACGTCTCGCAGTTTCGGCAACTCCGCCGCCACAACGCCGCCAAACAGGATCACCGCCCAGGACAGATAGGTCCAGATCAGAAATACCGGCAGCGCCGACAGCGCGCCATAGATCGCGTCATAGGCGGCGAAATTCCGGATATAGATGCCAAAGCCAAATTTCAGCGCCTCGAATAACAGCCCGGCAATGACGCCGCCTATTACCGCATGGCGAAACGCGACACGCACATTCGGTAGCGTCAGATAGAGCAAGCTAAACCCGGTAATTTCCAATGTTACCGGCAGCAAATACGCCAACAGTCCGATGGATTGCGCCACCGCGCCATCGCCGGTCAGAAGGCTGGCGAAATAAGGCACGCTAACCGAAAGCCCCAGCCCAAGTAAAATTGGACCTAGCGACATGACCGTCCAGAAAACTGTCATGCGCGTCATCAATGTGCGCTTTTCCGGAACCTGCCATATCTCACCAAAAGTGATTTCCACTTCATACAGCAGCGTGAACGACGTGAAGATCAGAAACAGGATGCCAAATCCTGTCAGATTGTCGGCATTAACGACAAAGCTGCGGAATGTTTCCTGAATGGCGGCATTGGCGTCGAACGTAAAATTTTTGAGCACAAATTCCGTGAGCATATCGCCGACACCGTCAAACACCGGAAACGCCGACAGGATCGCTACGGCAATCGCCGCCAGCGGCACAATCGCCAGCAGGCTGGTAAAACTGAGCGACGCGGCATAGGTCAGACAATGACGCGCGATGAAAGTGCGCAGCATGTGGATTGGGTAAAACCCAAAGCGCCGCGCCATTGCAATTAGTGACGCGATTAATTCATTGTTCATCTTCACCCCCGCGCCATCCGGTCCAGCGCGCCTTGCAGAATGTAGGCGGCGGCCATTTTGTCGACCAGTTCGGCGCGCCGGGCGCGGCTGGCGTCGGCGTCGATCAGCACGCGGGTGACGGCCATGGTGGACAGGCGTTCGTCCCACAATACGATGGGCAGCGTAAAGCGCTTGAGCAGATTGCGGGCGAACTGGCGCACCGACTGGGCGCGCGGGCCTTCGCTGCCATCCATATTCATCGGCAGGCCGATAACCAGGCCGCCCACATTCTGTGCGGCAATAATGGCGGCCAGCGTTTCCAGATCCACGGAAAACTTGCCCCGGCGGATGGTTTGCATCGGCGTGGCGATCATGTGCCCCAGATCCGAAAGCGCCAGGCCAATGGTTTTTTCGCCCACATCCAGCCCCAGCAACCGCTGCGCGGGAGCAAGTTCGGCCTTTAATGCAAGAATGTCCGATAAAAGTGGCATGTGGGCAGTATCGGGATTGGTTCGGGTCTGTCAAACCTCCTTTCGCGGGTGGGGCGGGCGTGATAGGTTCCGGCCAGCAAGTGGTCGTTACTGATTGAAGCACCCAACCCCGTCGTCATCGCGAGCCGCGAAGCGGCGTGGCGATCCAGAGTCTCACGCAAAGGCCTGTGTTTGTGGCCCCTGGATTGCCACGCTTCGCTCGCAATGACGATGAGGGGATTCTGTCAAATACACTCTTGCGCCATTAGTAGATAGAACAAAACAGGGTAATTATGAGCGTTGATACAGATACGGTCCGCCGCATTGCAAAGCTGGCGCGGCTGGCGATTAGCGACGATGGGCTGGCGCCTATGGCGCATGAATTAAATGTCATTCTTGGCTGGGCTGAACAATTGAACCAGGTGGATACGTCTGCGGTCGAGCCGATGACCAGCGCCGTGCAAACCACCCTGAAACAGCGCCCCGACACCGTGACCGATGGCCATCTCCAGGAAGCGGTGCTGGCCAATGCCCCGCTGGCCGAGCATGGCTTTTTCGTCGTGCCAAAAGTTGTAGAATAGGAACGCCGCATGACGGATTTAACGGAACTGGGACTGGCAGCAGCCCGAGATGGATTGCGTGCCAGAAAATTCTCCTCGGTTGAGCTGACCGACGCCTATCTGGCGGCGATGGCGGCGGCGCGCGAACTGAATTGTTATATTACCGAAACGCCGGACCGCGCGCGCGCGATGGCGCAGGCCTCGGATGCCCGCATTGCATCGGGACAGACGGGCGCGCTGGAAGGCATACCGCTGGGCATCAAGGATTTGTTCTGCACCAAAGATGTGCTGAGCACCGCCGCCAGTCATATTCTGGATGGCTTTAAGCCCGCCTATGAATCCACCGTGACCGCCAATCTGTGGCGCGAGGGCGCCGTGATGCTGGGCAAGCTCAATCTCGATGAGTTCGCGATGGGCTCATCAAACGAGACCAGTTATTACGGACCGGTCGTCAATCCCTGGCGGCGCGCTGGCGACACCGCCAAACTGGTGCCTGGCGGTTCCAGCGGCGGATCATCGGCGGCGATTGCGGCGCATCTGTGCGTGGCGGCAACGGGTACGGATACGGGTGGTTCCATTCGTCAGCCCGCTGCCTTTACCGGCATTGTCGGGTTAAAGCCGACCTATGGCCGCTGTTCGCGCTGGGGCATTGTGGCGTTTGCATCCTCGCTGGATCAGGCGGGGCCGATGGCGCGCGATGTGCGTGATACGGCAATCATGCTGGGTGTTATGGCCGGACATGATCCAAAAGATTCCACCAGCGTCGATCGTCCAGTACCCAATTATGAAGCAGCGTTAACCGGCAACATCAAAGGTATGCGCATTGGCATTCCGGCGGAATACCGGGTGGATGGCATGCCTGCGGGTATCGAGACGATGTGGAGCAAGGGCGCGAAATGGTTGCAGGAGGCAGGAGCCGAAATCGTTGAAATAAATCTGCCGCACACCAAATATGCTTTGCCTGCTTATTATATTGTGGCCCCTGCGGAAGCGTCGTCCAATCTGGCGCGCTATGATGGCATGCGCTATGGCCTGCGTGTAACCGGCAGGGATTTGACCGATACCTATGAGCTGTCGCGCAGTGCGGGGTTTGGCGCGGAAGTGAAACGGCGCATTCTGATCGGCACCTATGTGCTGTCAGCGGGTTATTACGACGCCTATTATCTGCGTGCGCAACGGGTGCGTACCCTGATCGCCAATGATTTCAAGGCGGCGTTTGAAAAAGTGGACGCCATTCTGACGCCAGCGACGCCAAGCCCGGCCTTTGCCATTGGGGAACGCAATGATGATCCGATTGGCATGTTTCTGAACGATGTCTTTACAGTGCCGGCCAATCTGGCGGGTCTTCCGGGCATTTCAGTGCCAGCCGGGTTATCAGACGATGGCCTTCCGCTGGGTCTGCAATTGCTCGGCAAGGCGTTTGATGAAGAGAATTTGTTACGGGTGGCGGGCGTTCTGGAAGAAGCAGCGGCGTTTACGGCGCGACCCGCACAGTGGTGGAGGGCTTAATCATGTCTGTACAGGAAATTTATGACGCAAAGCACGGTGACGCCACCGGATATATCACCGGCGCGACCGGTGATTGGGAATTGATCATCGGCATGGAAGTGCATGCGCAGGTTTCTTCCAAGGCCAAACTGTTTTCCGGCGCGCCGACCGATTTTGGCGGCGAACCCAATGAACATGTCAGCCTGGTGGATGCCGCCATGCCCGGAATGTTACCTGTCATTAATGAATTCTGCGTGGCGCAGGCGGTGCGCACGGGACTCGGATTAAAGGCGCAGATCAATTTGCGTTCTGTGTTTGATCGCAAAAATTACTTCTATCCTGATCTGCCACAGGGCTATCAGATATCACAGTTCACCTATCCCATCGTTGGGCGCGGCGAAGTGCGGGTAGATATGCCGGATGGCGGCACCCGCATCGTGCGCATCGAACGCCTGCATCTGGAACAGGACGCGGGCAAAAGCCTGCATGATCAGCATCCCAGCATGTCCTATGTGGATTTGAACCGTTCCGGCGTGGCGCTGATGGAAATTGTCTCGCAGCCCGATATCCGTTCGGCCGAGGAAGCAACGCTGTATCTGGAAAAGCTGCGCACCATCCTGCGCTATCTCGGCACCTGCGACGGCAATATGCAGGAAGGCTCGATGCGCGCAGACATTAATGTGTCGGTGCGCAAACCGGGCGGGCCGCTGGGCACGCGCTGCGAAATCAAGAACGTTAATTCGATGCGCTTTATCCGCCAGGCGATTGAATATGAAGCGCGGCGGCAGATTGAAATCATTGAAGAAGGTGGCGCAATCCGCCAGGAAACCCGGCTTTATGATCAGGTAAAGGGCGAAACACGCTCGATGCGATCAAAAGAGGAATCGCATGATTACCGCTACTTCCCGGACCCGGATTTGCTGCCGCTGGAGTTAACGCAATCCTTTGTCGATGAGATCGCGAAAACTTTACCGGAGTTGCCGGACACCAAGAAGGCGCGCTTTATTTCTGACTATGGATTGTCGGCCTATGATGCCAGCCTGCTGGTCGCTGATCGCGAAACGGCGGCGTATTTTGAGCGTGTGGCAAAGGGGCGTGACGCCAAGATTGCGGCAAACTGGGTCATCACCAATCTGTTCGGCGCGCTGAATGAAGCGGGAAAAACCATTGAAACGTCACCTGTTTCGGCGGATGCGCTGGGGCGCCTGCTGGATCTGCTGGCGGACCAAACGCTTTCCAGCCGCCTGGCGAAGGACGTGTTTGAAATCATGTTTGCAAGCGGCGACGCCCCCGAAAAGATTGTCGAGGAACGTGGATTGCGTCAGGTAACCGATACCGGAGCGATCGACGCAGCCATCGATGCGGTGATGGCCGCCAACCCCGATAAGGTAGCCGAAGTGAAAAGCGGCAAGGATAAGTTGCTGGGCTGGTTTGTCGGCCAGGTGATGAAATCCACCGGCGGAAAAGCCAATCCGCAGATGTTGAATGATGCACTGCGACAGAAATTCGGGTTATGAGTACCCGAATTTTGATCGGCAACGCATTTCTGGCGCATCCAGAAAGCGGATTTCGACTCAGTAAATTGTGATCTCGTCTGTCACCAAATCGCGAATCACGCGTCTCTGATTCGGTTTGTGTCAGCTTTTTTGATCCTAAAATAAAAAAAATTCCAAAAGTGTGGCTTACAAGCCGCACTGGCTTTTTTGGCGCGTTCAGGGATGCCGTTATGGCCGGATAAACTGCTTTCTTTCGTACGCCCGACGGCGTGCATCTGGCAAAAAAAAATCTGTTGCTGTGGATCAGAAAGCGCCTGAAAAGTGCAGAAATTGAGCCGCTCACGGTTTTTCAGGGCGTCCGTTCAAGCAGACAAAATCCTCTTAAAGTATATTCAGGCGCGGCAATATACTTCGACACTTTGTTTGACGATGCTGTTTATCATCTGTGAAAAATAGAGGCGCAAAACCGGTCGCAACGACCAAAGAATGGCCAAAATACTGACTTTCTCCGGTTTTTGTTAAGAGTTTATTTGTAAATGCCACAGTTAATATACGTGACTATAGCGCACAACATATTCCGGGCAGGTCGATATGAGCAGTACACGGACGAAATGCGGTCAGGCAGTTTTTTATGGTTTGGATGGCCACAGCGCACCGGCATTCGTATCGATCACGCAGGACAGGCGGCAAATGGCTACGTCAGACTATGGAACTGTCCTGGCCGGAGGATAAAAGGAAACCGTTAACACCTTCTGACAGGGGCATCTGAATTACCAAAATGCCCAGGTTAGATATCGGGATGAAGAAATACCCAAGTATATTGCTAATTTTTTTATTGACGGAAGGATAGTTTAATTAGATTACGAATCATTGGTCGAATCGTTGATGTGCGCCGGATGTGCAAAATGAAGATGGGCAATAGGGTCTTCAGGACGCGGCTGGCGCAAAAGACTAGTGCAGCTTCAGAGGCAGAAGATGTGGAGGCAGGAACCTAACCCCGGTGGTTTATCTTGTTAATGGGGTTGGTAGGTGAATACCTCGATCGACGATAGCGGGCCCGAAAGGGCTGGGTTGAATGAGTACCCTGCTTTTATTTTTCACCGGGGCATAGAGTTGCTGTGTCCCACACACTAGAGAGGACTGAACATGGCTATGAGCAAACCCAAGAAAGCGACGAAGAAGAAAGTCGTTAAGAAGACCACAAAAGCTGCGGCAGTGAAGAAGCCCGCAGTGAAGAAAGCAGCCGTTAAGAAGCCGGCAGCGAAAAAAGCTGCGGTGAAGAAGCCTGCGGC
Source organism: uncultured Alphaproteobacteria bacterium (assembly GCA_947085295.1). Classification (GTDB taxonomy): domain Bacteria; phylum Pseudomonadota; class Alphaproteobacteria; order UBA11222; family UBA11222; genus UBA11222. The sequence goes on from CAMTVX010000017.1 coordinate 71,615, forward strand.
GAAAAAGCCGGCGGCGAAAAAAGCTGCGGTGAAGAAGCCTGCGACCAAAAAAGCCGCAGTGAAGAAAGTAGCGGCGAAGAAGCCTGCTGCCAAAAAAGCCGTCGCAAAAAAGAAATAATGATACCAGCCGTTTTCCTGAAAACGGCTGCATCCATATCGGGTTTTAAGGCCAGTAGTAGCGCAATGCGGGTACCACAAATCCCTGCGGAGCCTTACTTCTGGCCTGCCCTTTTTCTACGCGGCCTTTTATTTGGCGGCTTTGCGCCGCCACGCGCTGCATAGCAATTTACGCGCCTCTTCAATCAGTAGCACGGACAGGGCGATGGACGTCGCCAGCGCCCAATCGAGCGCGCTGAGCGGGCGCATATGAAAAATCTCCTGCGCCAACGGCCAGTTGACCACCAGCACCAGCAGGCCAATAACGGTTACCAGCGCCGCCCATAATTGCCAGTTTCTGAAAAAATTGTGGGCGAATGCCGAACTGGTTTCAGATCGCACATTGAAAGCATTACAGAACTGGAACAGCACAAAGGTCGTAAAGGCCAGCGTAGTCGCGCGTTCCGTATCGCCTGTCGCAACGCCATAGGCCAGCATCAATAAGGTTCCTGTGGCCATGATTGCCCCGTAAAAACCGATGATCCCAAGGCGACCCCACGATAAAACCCGCTCATCGGGTTTGCGCGGACGCGCCTCCATCAAATCCGGGCGGGCCGGATCAAGCCCCAGCGCCATAGCGGGCGGGCCATCCATGATGATGTTGACCAGCAGAATTTGAAGCGCGGTAAACGGCACCGGCAAGCCAAACAAGGGCGCCAGCAGCATGGTGAAGATCGCGCCCGCATTGGTCGAGACCTGAAAGCGCAAAAATTTGACGATATTGTCATAGATGCGGCGGCCTTCATGCACAGCGTCCACGATGGTGGCGAAATTGTCGTTGGTCAGCACCATCTTGGCGGCTTCCTTGGCGACATCGGTGCCGGTGATCCCCATCGCAATGCCGATATCGGCAGCCTTGAGCGCGGGTGCGTCATTGACGCCATCACCGGTCATGGCGACGACATGATCATGGCGTTTCAGGGCCTGCACAATCTTGACCTTATGTTCGGGCGCGACGCGCGCAAAAATCCCGACATGTTCCAGGCGTTCTGCCAATTGCGCAACAGACAGGCTTTCCAGTTCCGCGCCAGTCATAATGTCGCCGGTGATGCCAAGTTCGGTGGCGATTGCGGCGGCGGTGAGTTTATGATCGCCGGTGATCATCTTTACCTGGATGCCCGCGCGATGGCACAGCGCGATGGCCTGACGGGCTTCTTCGCGTGGCGGGTCCATTAGACCAACAATCCCCGCAAGGGTAAGATCGCGGACCAGCGCAATGAGATCGCCGCACATGTCAAATTCTTCCAGCGGAACATCACGATACGCCACAGCCAGAACCCGCAGCGCCTGCGCCGCCATATGTTCGACTTCCGCGATTGCGGTTGGGGTGTCCAGTGGCGCTTCGCCATTTGCCACGCGTTTTTTACTGCACAGGGGAAATAAAACCTCTGGCGCGCCTTTGACATACAGCCGCACCACGTCACCCTGGCGGTGAAATGTCGCCATGAATTTGTGCGTCGAATCAAACGGGATTTCGGACGTGCGCGGAACCTGCATCTGCAATTCGGTGTAATGGATGCCTGCTTTGGCGGCCAGCACCAGCAGCGCGCCTTCCATCGGATCACCCGACACCTTGCCATCTGTTACCGTGCAATCCGTGCACAGTGCCGCCGGTTTCAAGAGCGCTGAAAAATCCGGCAGGGCATCGCCATTGGTGGCGCTGATCTGCCCTACATTTTCGTAGCCATTGCCGCTGACCAAAAAACGCTGGTCCTGAAAATAAAATGCCCGCACCATCATCTGGTTCAGGGTCAGCGTGCCGGTTTTATCCGAACAGATGACGGTGGTGCAGCCCAGCGTCTCGACAGAGGATAATTGCTTCACAATGGCCTGCTTCTTCGCCATGATATGCATGCCGACAGCCAGCGTTACCGTCACAACGGCGGGCAGGCCTTCGGGAATGGCCGCAACCGCAAGCGCCACAGCGGTCAGCAGGGTTTGCATCAACGGCTCACCGCGCGCCACGCCCCATACCAGCAGCAGAACCGCAACAGCACCAGCAAGTATGGCCAGCCGACTGCCTACCGCATCCAGTTGTATCTGTAACGGGGTCAGCGATGTTTCCGTGGTTTCCATCATCTTCGCAATGTGGCCGATCTGGGTTTGCATGCCCGTAGCGGTAACCACGCATTCGCCGCGTCCGCGCGTAATGCAGGTGTTCATAAACGCCATATTGGCGCGTTCGGCCAGGGGGGTGTTAATGTCACACAGCTTGCCGAGGGTCTTGCTGACGGGAACGGATTCGCCTGTAAAGGGGGATTCGTCAATTTCCAGAGTGGTCGCCAGAATCAACCGGCCATCTGCGGGCACGCGACTGCCTGCATCCAGCAGCACAATATCGCCGGGGACCAGCTCTTCCGCAGACACTTCCATCGCCACGCCGCCCCGGCGCACCCGGCAGGTGGTAGCCAGCATTTTTTTCAAAACGGACAGGCTTTTCTCAGCGCGCTGTTCCTGCTGAAACCCCAGAAAGGCGTTAAGCAGAATAACAAACAGGATCACCAGCGCGTCGGTAAAATCACCGATAACCCCCGCAAGCAAGGCGGCAAAGATGAGTACGACAATCAGATAGCTTTTGAACTGGTCCAGAAACAGCAGCCAGCGCGATCGGGGGCGCTTGCCCGTCAGCAGGTTTCTGCCAAAATGTTCCAGTCGCTGCGCGGCCTCTGTACTACTCAGGCCGGACGTCGCAGACACTTCCAGATTGCTTAATACATCCGCTATGGGCCTGGCATGCGCCTCTACGCTAACACCCGGTGTGATTCCCTGTTCCAGATCGGGGCGCAGTGGGAGGCTACGTGAATCCATGCAGAACCAGGCTCCCCTAAACTATATATTTTATGCTGCGCGGGTGGTGTGTTGGCCCTTTCCATATGGGGCTGAAGGGGCTCTGGCTCAAGGCTTTGCGTTCATATGTTTTGGGTTTAGCCGGTCCATAAGCGCGAACAGTACCCCAGATGCAACAAATGTCAGATGAATGCCAACTTTCCAGCCAAGCTGGGCATTGGTCAGCTCACCGGCATTCATAAACGCTTTTAGCAGTTCGATGGCGGAAATGGCGGCAATCGAGCCGATAACCTTTATCTTGAGATCCGAGAAATCCACATGCCCCATCCAGTCCGGGCGGTCTTCATGATCGCCGACATGCAGTTTGGAGACAAAGTTTTCATATCCCGCATAAACGATAATGATCAGCAGATTGGCGATCAGCGTGATGTCAATCAGCGACAGGATGCCGATAATGACGTCACCGCTTTCAGCGGACAGGATGCCGCCCGCCAGAACGTAAAACTCCTTGGCGAATTTGATCAGCAGCAGAATGATCGATAATACCAATCCGACATATAGTGGCGCCAGCAGCCAGCGACTGCCAAACATCAGCCGCTCCAGCGCGGTCTCAATTGATTGCACGATAGTTGATCCTATTTTGGTTTTGAGTAAATGGTGATTAGGTTGAAGCTCCCCTCAATCCGGGGTGAC
>CAMTVX010000018.1:0-16048 GCA_947085295.1 uncultured Alphaproteobacteria bacterium
ACATTGCAAGGGCCGCCGCGTAAAACCCGGCAATGGCGGGTTTGCTGCGCGCGCCAAATTTCAGCGCGGTGGATTTGACGCCAATCAGCGCGTCATCTTCGGCGTCCTGATGGGCGTATATCGTGTCATAACCAAGGGTCCAGAATATGCCGCCCAGATACAGCCAGATGGCGGGCAGCGCCAACTCGCCAGTAACTGCGGCCCAGCCCAGTAACGCGCCCCAATTGAATGCAATGCCCAAAAACAATTGCGGCCAATAAGTGATCCGCTTCATAAAAGGATAAACCGCCACCGGAAGCAGCGACGCCACCCCAACCGCAATAGCGAAATCATTCAGCGACAGTAAAATCGTCAACCCAACGCCACATTGCGCGATCAGAAATATCCATGCCGCAGGCACACTGACCGCGCCGCTGGGTAATGGACGGTTGGCGGTGCGCGCCACCTGTGCATCCAGATCGCGATCCGCGATGTCATTGAAGGTGCATCCCGCGCCGCGCATAACAACCGCGCCCAGCGCAAACAATAGCATCAGCCATATACCGCCAGACGCCAGCGCAATCGCCCACCCGCAGGGCCACAGCAGCAGCCACGTCCCGATAGGCCGGTCCAGCCGCGCCAGCCGTAAATACGGACGCGCAATGGCCGGCGCATGCCGGTCCACCCAGTTGCCCGGCGCGTCCTGAATTGCGCCTGCTTGATCTTTGCCCATAAGCTCTGTCATGTAGCAGAAATAGCATAAGTATGAAGACCAATCCTATGGCCAACGCGCGCGAACATATCCGCCTGTATATCGACACGGACCTTACCCAGGGCGCGCAGATCGCGCTGAGCCGCGAACAGGCGCATTATCTGCGCAATGTGCTGCGCCGGTCTGCGGGCGATACGCTTGGCCTGTTCAATGGCCGCGATGGGGAATGGCGTGGCGGCATACTTGATCTTGGCAAACAGGCGGGCCTGGTCGAACTGCGCGAACAGATTCAGCCGCAAACCATCGTGCCTGATCTGTGGCTGCTTTGTGCGCCCGTCAAACGGACACGGCTGGAAATCATTGCCGAAAAAGCGGCCGAGCTTGGGGTGCGTGAAATCCACCCGGTGATCACCGAATACACCAATGCGCCGCGTGTGAACATGGATCGCCTTGCAGCGATCACCATCGAGGCGGCGGAACAGTGCGGGCTGGTCAGCATCCCGAAAATGCAGGCGCCGGAAAAACTGCATGCTGTGCTGGACAATTGGCCGGCCGGCCGGCAAATTTTATTTTGCGATGAATCCGGAGCAGGCGGAGCGGCGCTGGCCCGTTTGCAGGCTGCTGCGCCAGACATACCCTGGGCTGTGTTGACCGGCCCGGAAGGTGGCTTCAGTCCCACGGAACGCGCGCGGCTTCACGCCATGCCGCAAAGCCTTGCGGTTTCGCTCGGCCCGCGCATCCTGCGCGCCGACACTGCGGCGATTGCGGCCCTTAGCCTGTGGCAATCCGTGTGCGGCGACTGGGATCACGGCCCGGTAGCACTGGCGCATCAGCCGGTGTAGACTATATCCAATAAAATAGTGTGCTGCGGAGGAAGAGCATGTCGGGACCACAATCAGCCAGCGGCCAGATCGAGAGCGAAGCAGACCTTGTCGAATATCTGGCTTCCGGCAATAAACCCAAGGATCAGTGGCGTATCGGCACCGAACATGAAAAATTCGGCTTTCGTCTGTCGGATCACAGCACCCTGCCCTATGAAGGCCCGGCGGGCGTGCGCGCCCTTCTGGAAGGCATGCAACGCTTTGGCTGGCAGCCGGTTCTGGAAAACGGCAATGTCATTGCCCTGACCATGGATGGCGGCGCCATCAGCCTGGAGCCGGGCGGGCAGTTTGAGCTTTCCGGCGCGCCACTGGAAAATCTGCATCAGACCTGTGGCGAGGTGAATACCCATCTAAAGCAGGTCCGCGAGGTGGCGACCGGACTTGGCATCGGCTTTCTGGGGCTGGGTTTTACGCCCAACTGGAAACGTTCCGAAATTCCGGTGATGCCCAAGGGGCGCTATGGCATCATGACCAATTACATGCCCAAGCGCGGCGATTATGGCGTCGATATGATGTACCGTTCGTGCACGGTGCAGGTCAATCTGGACTATTCATCCGAAGCGGACATGATCCGCAAATTCCGGGTCTCGCTGGCGCTGCAACCGCTTGCCACCGCGCTGTTCGCCAATTCTCCGTTTACGGAAGGAAAACCAAACGGCTATCTCAGTTTCCGCAGCCATGTGTGGACCGGCACCGATCCGGATCGCGCGGGCATGGTTCCCTTTGTGTTTGATGCGGGCTTCGGATTTGAACGCTATGTCCAGTATGCGCTGGATGTGCCGATGTATTTTGTCTATCGCAAGGGCAAATATATTGATGCGTCGGGACAATCTTTTCGCGATTTTCTTGCCGGAAAATTGCCCGCCTTGCCAGGTGAAAAACCCACAATGGGTGATTGGGCCGATCATCTGACGACCCTGTTCCCCGAAGTGCGGATGAAAAAATTTCTGGAAATGCGCGGCGCCGATGGCGGCCCGTGGCGTTCACTGTGCGCATTGCCCGCATTGTGGGTTGGCCTGCTATATGATCAGGGCGCGCTGGATGCGGCATGGGATCTGGTGAAAGACTGGACCACGCAGGAACGCCAGGCCCTGCGCGACGGTGTGCCAAAACAGGCGCTGCACACGCCCTTTCGCGGCGGGACGTTGCAGGATGTGGCCCAGGAAGTGCTGAAAATTTCCTCCGCCGGCCTGAAGGCCCGCGCGCGTATCGGCAGCACCGGTCTGGATGAGCGACATTATCTCGATGTGTTGCTTGAAACAGCCGCAACGGGCCGCTGTCCCGCCGAAATCATGCTGGACCGCTATCACGGCCCCTGGAAAGGCAGCGTGCTTCCGGCCTATGAAGAATATGCGTATTAACCCCCACTACGCCGTCATTGCGAGCGAAGCGTGGCAATGACGGCGTAGTGGGGGCGCGATAAAACTAAACAATCCCGCTCATACGCAGAATATTTTCGCGCACAATTTCAGGAAATTCCATCGGCAGGAAATGGCTGGCGCCGTTTACCAGTGTGATTTTCGCCGACGGATGCAGGCGCGCCATGCGCTGCGTTACGGGCAGTGAGCAGGTCGAAAACACATTGCCGTGAATTATTGTAATCGGCGGTTTGATGCGCGCCAGCCTGTCCCAGATATAAGTGCCGCTGGAACGAAACACATGCGCCTCCCAGGCAGGTGCACAGGCCAGTTCCACCGGCCCATCGTCACGATCACGGACGCCGCCGGTGATATAATCCTGCAACACCTGATCCGGCCAGGAACGAAACGCGCCGCGCCCTTTATATGACTTAAAAACCGCTTCACGATCTGCAAACACGGCACGGCGTTTTTGCGCCCCCTCAACCAGACCATTGGCCTGATGCGGCAGATGAAGCCAGCGCTTGATGCGCATGCCCCAGGCCCGCAGATAGGGCTGGATAACCGGTTCCACCGCCAGCACGCCACGCACCAGATCAGGACGCGCCTCCGCCAGCAAAAGGCTCGTCGTTGCGCCAAGCGAATGGCCAACCAGTAATGCGGGTTCTCCCAACGCCTCCAGAAAACGGATCAAATCGTCCCGAAAATTATTCCAGGACAAAGGCATTTCCGGATCGGCGGTGGCGGTGCTGAAACCATGGCCCCGTGCATCTATGGCCTGAACGCGCAAACGATCACAAAGCGGCGACAGCAATTGCCGGTAGGTATAGGCGTTGAAGCCATTGGCGTTTGACATCACCACACGCGGGGCGTTTGCGGGACCGCCAAAGTCAAGATAGGATAGGGCGCCGTCCGGCAATGCAAACTGCCGCCGCCGCAGCACGGCGGCGGTCAGGTCTACAGCATCTGCGTCCACTGAAATTACGCTTCGCCCATTATGCCCTAACGCGGATCCATAATCAGCACGGTGCCCTGAGCTGCAACACAGGGACGCCCATCATTATCCATACGTATCTGCACAACCGCTGTCGTGCGGGTCATGTTGATGATTTCGGCCACTGCGCGCACCGTGCCCTTGCTGACCGGCGCCAGCAGATTAAGCTTGAACTCGGTGGTCGCCGCCCATTGACCCTTGCTCATATGCGGATAGCACACACAGCCCAGCACATGATCGGTAAAGGCCGACATCACGCCGCCATGCATATTGCCGAACGGGGTCAGCAATTCGTCTTTTACTTTCAGTTCGGCAACAACCTGGCCGGGGCTGAACGACACCAGACGAATGCCAAGATACTGGCTAAGCCCGGTTTGCTTGTCGTTACCGGCGATAAAGCTGTCGCCAACTTCCTTGTTGAATTTTTCCTGCATTTTTTCGGCATGGGTCGCCATGGTCTTCACTCCATCTAATATTGATATGGGATAGCTTTAATGCGTCTATTCCGGCGCGTCACCAGGGAATTGCTCGCGCAGCACGCGCTTTAGCACCTTGCCGGACGGGTTTCGCGGAATTTCGTCAATGAAAACGGCGGCTTTCGGCAGCTTAAAGCGCGACAGCTTGCCATTGGCAAAGCCCAGCACTTCGGCTTCGGTCAGCGACGGATCGGCCTTGACCACCACGGCCAGTGGCGATTCGCCCCATTTCGCGGAAGCCTGGCCGATCACCGCCACCTCGCGGATTTTTGGATGCGTCAGCAATACGCCTTCGATCTCGGCCGGATAAACATTCTCACCGCCGGAAATAATCATGTCCTTGCTGCGATCCGCGATGAACACATAACCATCGGCATCCATGCGCGCAATATCGCCGGTATACAGCCAGCCATCGCGCAGGGTTTCCGCCGTGGCTTTTTCGCGGTTCCAATATGCGATCATATTATGTTTGGACCGGGTGATCAGTTCGCCCGGCATATTCACCGGCATGTCCAGGCCTGTTTCAATATCAATAATGCGCACATCGGTATGCATAAAAGCCTTGCCGGTCGAACCCAGCTTGTCCAAGTAATCATCCAGACTGACCAGACACACCGGACCACAGGTTTCCGTCAGGCCGTAAATCTGTAGCACCGGAATTTTGCGTTTATCATAAGACAATACCAGATGATCCGGCACAGGTGCCGCGCCGCAGAAGAAATAGCGCAGGGGCGCGGCGTCAACAGTTTCAATTTCCGGCACCTGCAACATGAAATTCACCATGGCAGGCACCAGCATCGCGACATTTATTTTTTCACTCTCAATAAGTTTCCATGTTGTTGCGGGATCAAAGGCGCGCTGCATCACACAGGACAGGCCGTTATAAATACACGCCATCAGCGGCAGCAACGCGCCGACATGGAACATGGGCAGGGTCAGCAAAAAGCGGTCATACAGCCGCATATCTGCGGTGGCAGACAGCGTGGCAACCGCCCAGAAACTGGTATTGTGCGTGTGCACAACCCCCTTGGGCAGACCGGTGGTGCCGGAGGTGTACATGATATAAAGCGTATCGTCTTCGCCAGCGGTAATGTTAACCGGCGTGACGGGCGCGGCCTTGGTTAGTTCAGAAAAAGAGCGCGCATATTTCGGACAATTGCCATCCGGCCCGACATACAGCCACTGGGTGAGATCGGTCTTTGCGCCGCGCGCATGCAGCTCATCCACATTGGCGGTAAATTCGCCACCGAAAATCAGCACCGTGCTGCCGCTATCCTTGAGGATAAATTCCAGCTCGTCCGGCACCAGCCGCCAGTTCAGCGGCACCACCACCAGCCCCAGCTTGGCGCAGGCCAGAAAACTTTCTACAAATTCAATGCTGTTCATCAGCAACAGCGCAACCCGGTCGCCTTTTTTCAGACCAAGCGCCGCAATCATGTTGGCGGCGCGATCAACGCGTTCGTTGAACTGGGTATAGTCCAGCCGCAGATTATTCGCGACATCATACAGACCTTCCAGCTTCGGGCTGAGCAGCGCCCGTTTCGCCAGTATTCCGCCGATATTGGTTTGCATGATTTCTCTCTCCCTGTGCGGTTCTTTGAACCTGTCTATCTTATATTCTTCCCATACACCGCAGTGCATTTTCAGGGCAAAGCTTTAGCTTATGGCTTGTGTCCTGCCAATATGGCTTCCATGATTTTTGGGCGGCAGCGGAAATTAGCGTCTATCCGCGATTGGCCGTAAAGGCGCGCATCCCGTCCATGCGATGTGATTTTACCGGTATTGCAGATAAACTTTACCCCTGTACCCAAGGCCAGATAGATGTAATAGGTGCTTACATGGTACCTTTTGAACAGGAAGCGAAATGAGCCGTCGCAGCTATCATCATGGCAATCTGCGCGAAGCCCTGATCCAGGCTGCACTGGAACTGATTGGTGAAAAGGGTCATGCCGGGTTCACCTTTGCCGATGCGGCGCGCCTTGTTGGCGTCAGTCCTGCTGCACCCTACCGGCATTTCCGGGACCGTGACGCCTTGATGGCCGACGTGGCGCGACTGGGCTTTGAACTGTTCGAGGCGACGCTCGCGCGCGCATGGAACGGCGGGAAACCCGACCCGCTAAGTGCGCTGGGCAGGCTTGGTAATGCCTATCTGCACTTTGCGCAAACCGAGCCAGCTTACTATTCCTCAATGTTTGAGGCAGGTGTGCCACCAGAAACCGACCCCGCATTGATGCAGGCCAGCGAACGCGCGTTTGCCATTCTACGTCAGGCGGCGGATGCCATTACCACTAAACTACCGGAACAGGGCCGCCCCCCGGCGATGATGATTGCACTGCATATCTGGTCACTGTCGCACGGTATCGCCACACTATTTGGCAGGGGCGACAGGGCGCGTCGCAAACTGCCCATGTCTGCCGAAGACCTGCTGGAAGCCGGCGTGCTGGTTTATCTACAGGGTCTGGGCCTGGGCCGCCAGCCTGTTGCGGGTTAATCCCGGATTTTTTTCAAAGCAGTATTGACAGGGGGAAACGGAATGATTAGTTTGTGAATGTAAATTACATTTACATAAAGGCACGTTTGGCAATTCACCTGAAAGGTCGCCTGCAAATGGAACATCTGGTTCAAAAAATCGACGACGCTGGAAAGCCCGCCTGGATTTTCCTGATGGTCATCAGTTTCATCCTGTTTTGGCCGGTTGGTCTGGCCTTGCTGGCCTATCTGATATGGAGTGGAAGAATGGGACGCAAACATAGCCATACAAGAGGCCGCTGGCATTTTGAGCCCGCCTTTGCGCCCGCAGAAGGAAATCTTGAGGCACGCCATTGCGATCACCGCCGCGATCGTCAATCGCGCCCGTCAAGCCGCACCAGCGGCAACCTGGCCTTTGACGAATACCGCGAAGAAACCATCCGGCGTCTTGAGCAGGAACAACAGGAATTCACCGATTTCCTCGAACGGCTACGCTATGCCAAGGACAAATCCGAGTTCGATCAGTTCCTGGCGGATCGGCGCAACGTGCCCGATGCGCCCGAAGCCCCACAAGCGCCGCCGCAGGGATAGGGAGCTCTGTATCCGGATGATGAACCCAGAATCATCCCTGCCTAATTGTGCGTAACCTTTTGACGTCCGCCCAGCCGTTCCAGCACGCGGCTCGCCTCTGCCATGATGTCGCGCACAATGTCACCGGCAGGTTTGACTTCGTGGATCAGGGCTGAGCTTTGGCCTGCCGCCAGCGCGCCGATGTCCGTTTGGCCATCGCGCCGCCCGGCCATATAGGGATCGGTTCCCAGCCATTCGATGACATTACGGGTCTGGTGCGGGAAGGGTTTCAGTTTCGCCTGCATCTCCGGCGTTTCCCAGGCTTTGGTGGTGTCGTTGCTGATCATGCGGCACGGCTTGCCGGAAAAGCATTTGGTGCGGATGGTGTCCTCGTCGCTGATTTCGACGATGCGGTTTTTGTAATGGTCATGGCCCCAGGCCTCGGGCGTTGCAATGAACCGCGTGCCCAGCCACACCCCGATGGCCCCGAACGCCAATGCCGCCGCCAGCCCGCGTCCATCCGCAATGCCGCCTGCCGCCAGCACCGGAATATTCACCGCATCCATCACCGATGGCAGCAGGGTCATGGTGCCAACCGTACCTGTATGCCCGCCGCCGTCATAGCCCTGCGCAATGATCGCGTCCACCCCGCTGGCCGCCAGCCGCACCGCGTTTTTCGTGCTGCCGGTTAAACTCAGCACCTTCATCCCCGCCGCATGCGCCTCGGCCACAATCGGGCCGGGATTGCCAAGACCGCTGACAATCACCGGGACTTTTTCGTTGAACACCACTTCGATCAGCGCCTGGGTGTCGCTGCTGAACATCGTCGCGCTTTTGCCGCCTGCGGTGGCGAACAGCAGATCGACCGCAAAGGGTTTATCGGTCATGGCGCGCACAATGGCGATTTCCGCGCTGAGTTCCTTGGGCGTCATGGTGCCAGCCCCGATACAGCCCAGCCCGCCCGCAACTGAGACCGCGCCTGCCAGCGGCCCGCGCGCCACAAACCCCATGCCCGCCTGCAGGATGGGATATTCAATCCCAAGCATGTCGCAAAGCGGTGTTTTCAGAGCGGGATGGTACATGGGGTGTGTCTCCGTTCGTTTTTCCTGTTGGCCGTGATAAAGCTCCCGTCAGACTATGCCTTGCATCACAGATCGGCAAGATCGTTGTCCAGAGGAACCATTATCCAGAGGAACCATTATATTGAGCGTATTCAGCGCGAAGCACGGTTAGCCTATTTATCGCCGTCAACAGTTACATCCCACCATGTCGTAAGATCAAACCCGTAAAGCGGCGCACGCCCCGGCATGCCCAGATGGGCGCGGTACGCCACATTGTCCGTAGACAGATAATATAGCGGAATAACGTAATGCCCCGACATCAGCACCCGGTCCATCGCACGCACGGCGGGAATGAATTCCGCCTCGCTGCGCGCTGTCAGAACGTGATCGATCATGGCGTCCATGGCCGGGCTTTTGATACCGGGATAATTGCGCGCGCCGGGCATATCGGCGGCCGCTGATCCCCAGTAATATTTCTGTTCATTGCCGGGTGACAGCGATGCGTACCAGTCATACAAAATCATATCGAAATCATAGTTGCGCAAACGTTCTTCATACTGGCTGGCGTCCACCGTGCGTACATTTATTTTAACGCCCAGCCGCAGCAAGGCTTTGGCAAAACTCAGCGCCAGCTTTTCTTCTTCTGGACGCACCAGTAAAATCTCGAATTTCAGCGGCGCACCAGTTTGCGCCTGCACCATTTGCCTGTCCTGCAGAACCCATCCTGCTTCGTGCAATAATGCCAGTGCGCGTTTCGCGCCCTCACGGTTTCGCCCGGAACCATCACTGACCGGCGGCACATAACCATTTTCCATAACCCCCCTGGAAATGCTGTTCGCAAATGGCGCCAGTAATTTCTTTTCCTTATCAGTTGCAGAATTTTCTGCGGCGGCCAGACCGGTATTATCAAACAGGCTTCGCGTGCGCCGGTACGCGCCATAAAAGAAATTGCGATTTACCCATTCAAAATCGAACAGAAGGCCTAATGCCTCACGCACCCGAATATCGTCAAATGGCGCGCGGCGCGTATTGAACACAAAGCCCAGCAGACCCGATGGCCGCCCGTGCGCAATGGCGGCTTTTATAACCGCGCCATTTTGCGCCGCGCTAAAATCATAGGCGCGGGCCCAGCGGGCCGGGTCTTTTTCTTCCCACAGGTCAAACTGCCCGGCCTTGAACGCTTCAAACGCGGTATTTTCATCGCGGTAAAAATCCACGCGGATCACATCGAAATTATTCTGCCCGCGATTAACCGGCAAATCCGTCGCCCAGTAATCGGGGTTGCGCCTGTACGTAATGCTGCGCCCCGGTGAAACATCGCCAACCACATAAGGCCCGGAACCCAGCGGCGGGCGCAGGCCGGGGGCGGCAATATCGCGCGCCTGATAGTGCGCCCTGGACAGGATCGGCATCATGGCAATGATCAGCGGCATTTCCCGGTCGATATTTTCCGGATCAAAATCAAACCGCACCTGAGCTGGTCCCGGCTGCAAAATGCGGATAATTTTTGCATAGTAACTGCGATGGTTGGGTCGGCCTTTTTCACGCAAAATTTCGGCGGAGAAAATAACATCCTCAACACGGATCGGCGTGCCATCGGAAAACCGCGCGCGCGGATCAAGCGTAAAGCTGACCCATGAACGGTCCGGCGCCACCTCTACCGCCTGCGCCACCCAGCCATACAGCGAAAACGCCTCGTCATTGCTGCGCTTCAGCAGGCTTTCAAACACCCATTCGCGAATGCCCAGCGGCACAGTACCGCGCACCGTAAATGGATTGAGATTGTCAAACCCGCCGCGCTCACCCAGCACCAGCGCACCGCCTTTGGGGGCGTCCGGATTGGCATAGTCAAAATGCGTAAAATCCGCCCCCTGGCGCACCTCGCCATGCATCGCAATCCCATGACGCGGCGCGGCGGATGCGGCGCTGGCGCACAGCGCCAAAACGGCAAGCAACCAGAACGGACGCGGAAAATATCTCATGCGGCAATTTGCGCCATTGCCCCGATTCGAGAAATCAAAAAATCCGCCTTCAATCCCGCAGCAATTCGTTGATCGAGGTTTTGGAGCGGGTGCCGGCATCGACCTGTTTGATGATCACGGCGCAGGACAGGCTGGGGCGCGCCTGGCCGTCGGCATGCGCGGGTCCGGGTAAAACCCCCGGTACGACCACCGAATAGGCTGGCACTTCGCCTTGATAAATCTGACCGGTGGCGCGATCGACGATCTTGGTGCTGGCCCCCAGAAACACGCCCATGGATATGACCGAACCTTCGCGCACGATCACGCCTTCGGCCACTTCGGAGCGCGCGCCGATAAAGCAGTTATCCTCGATGATCACCGGATTGGCCTGCAATGGTTCGAGCACGCCACCAATGCCGGTGCCGCCTGAGATATGACAGTTCTTGCCGATCTGGGCGCAGGAACCAACAGTCGCCCAGGTGTCGATCATGGTGCCTTCGTCCACATAGGCCCCCAGATTGACGAAGCTGGGCATCAGCACCACGCCTTTTGCAATATAGGCCGAACGGCGCACAATGCAGTTGGGCACGGCGCGAAAGCCCGCAGCGCCAAACTGGTCCGCACCCCAGCCCTCGAATTTCGACGGCACCTTGTCCCACCAGTTTGTATCCTTGCCGGGGCCGCCTGCGATCAGGCGCATGTCATTCAGCCGGAATGACAGCAGCACCGCCTTTTTCAGCCATTGATGCACCACCCAGTCCTTGGCGTGCTTTTCGGCAACCCGCGCCTTGCCGGTATCGAGAAGGCCAAGCGCCGTATGCACCGCATCGCGGGGCGCGCCGGTGGTTTGGGCATTGATGGAATCACGGGCTTCCCATGCGGCTTCGATTTGCACTTGCAGGTCTTGGAAATTCATCGGTTTATACTTTCCGTAAAAGGGCATTGTGTGTGCGACTGTGTATGCCCCGGACCGGCCAGGGCATACAAGTGCCGAATTTACCGCCCTTCCGGCCGATACAGGCGCAGTTCGCGCGGTTTTTTCAGCCAGTCGGTCTGTTTCTGATAGGGCAGGCCCACTGTACGCCCGCCATCCACCACCAGCGCATGGCCGTTGACGTAACTCGATTCATCGCTGGCCAGCCAGAATACCGCGTCGGCGATTTCTTCGGGATTGCCGATGCGCCGCAGCACTTCCTCGCCGCCAATCGCATCGCGCATTTTGTCGATGACTTCCTTGGACGCGCCGGCCTTGCCCGCCGCCAGCGGCGTGGCGATCACGCCGGGACATACGCAATTCACCCGCACGCCGTAGTAGCCGAATTCCAGCGCCATGCTTTTGGTCATTTGCAGCACGGCAGCCTTGGCGGCGTTATACAGCACCGGGCCGATACCCGAATAAAACGCAGCGATACTGGCGGTGTTTACAATCGTGCCGGAACCCTGCGCTTTCAGGATGGGTGCGGCATGCTTGATGCCCAGAAACACCCCCTTCACCAGCACATCCATGGTGATGTCGTAATCCTCGATCGAAATGGTTTCCACCGGCCCCGCCGCGCCGCCAAAGCCGGCATTGTTGAAAATACAGTCCAGCCGCCCGAATTTGCTGACGGCACTGTCCACCGCCGCCTTGACCTGGGCCTCATGGGTGACATCGGTGCGCTGAAAATGCACCGCCGCACCCAGTTCAGCGGCCAGCTTTCTGCCCATTTCTTCCTGCATATCAGCGATCACGACCTTCGCGCCCTCGCCAACGAATTTGCGTACGGTGGCAGCGCCAATGCCACTTGCGCCGCCGGTTATGACCGCCACGCGCCCCTGATATCTTCCCGTCATCTCTGTTTCCCCTGTGTGTTGGTTTGGTTCAGCCCATTTCTGCATGGGCAAGCGGGCAAAGCAAGCCCGGATGCCAGCCTAGACAGGCGGGCGGGCGGGCGTTAAAACCACACCAGACAAGTGTTTCTGAATATTTCCATTAGGAAGTTTGCATGGCCAAGCCACCGGTGACGAGTCTGAACGAGATTCGCGCGACATTTCTGGATTTCTTTGCGGCTAACGACCACACTGTCGTGCCGTCTTCGCCGCTGGTGCCGCGCAATGATCCCACCCTGATGTTCACCAATGCGGGCATGGTGCAGTTCAAGAACGTGTTTACCGGACAGGAAACCCGCCCCTATGTGCGCGCCGCATCGTCGCAGAAATGCGTGCGCGCGGGCGGCAAGCATAATGATCTGGACAATGTCGGCTATACGGCGCGGCATCTGACATTTTTCGAAATGCTCGGCAATTTTTCGTTTGGCGACTATTTCAAGGAAAACGCCATCGAACTGGCCTGGCGGCTGATCACCAAAGAATTTGGCCTGCCAGCAGAGCGCCTGAGCGTAACGGTCTATGCCGATGATGATGAGGCGCATGGTCTGTGGCGCAAGATCGCCGGCCTGCCGGAGGATCGCATCATCCGTATCGGCACCTCGGATAATTTCTGGTCGATGGGCGATACCGGCCCGTGCGGCCCCTGTTCGGAAATTTTCTTTGATCATGGCGATAAAATCGCCGGTGGCCCGCCCGGATCGGCGGATCAGGACGGCGACCGCTTTGTGGAAATCTGGAACCTGGTGTTCATGCAATATGACCAGCGCGGACCAGGCGACCGCATTGCGCTGCCCAAACCCTCCATCGACACAGGTATGGGCCTGGAACGCATTGGCGCGGTGCTACAGGGCAAGCAGGACGTGTTCAGCACCGATGTGCTGCGCGCGCTGATCGAGGCCGCTGCGGACGCCATAGGCGGCGATCCTGACGGGGCAATGGCCGCCAGCTACCGGGTGATTGCCGATCATCTGCGTTCGGTCGGATTTCTGATTGCCGATGGGGTGCTGCCATCCAATGAAGGGCGCGGCTATGTGCTGCGCCGCATCATGCGCCGCGCCATGCGCCATGCGGAAATGCTGGGGGCCAAAGACCCCGTACTGTGGCGCATCGCGCCCGCCCTGGTGCGCCAGATGGGCGCGCATTATCAGGAACTGATGCCCGCAAAGCCGCTGATCGAGGAAACCCTGAAGCTGGAGGAAGAACGCTTTCGCCGCACCCTGGAGCGCGGGCTGAAGCTGCTGGAAGACGAAGTAGCCAGTCTTTCGGCGGGCGCCGTGTTGTCCGGCGACGTGGCGTTCAAACTGTACGACACATTCGGCTTTCCGCTTGATTTGACCGAGGACGCGCTGCGTAACCGTAACATCACCGTGGATCACTCCGGCTTTAATGCCGCGATGGCGCGTCAAAAGGCCGAGGCGCGCGCGGCATGGTCCGGTTCTGGCGAGGCGGCGTCCGAAACCGTCTGGTTCAGTGTGCGCGAGCGCGCCGGAAGCACGGAGTTTCTGGGCTATGAGAACGAACAGGGCGAAGGCCTGGTCACCGCCATTATATCCGAAGGCCGCGAAGTCAGGGAAGCCGGTGAAGGAACAGACGTGCAGGTGCTGCTGAACCAGACGCCGTTTTACGGCGAATCCGGCGGGCAGATGGGCGATACCGGCATGCTGATCGCCGCCAATGGCGTGCGGGTGATGGTGCGCGACACCAAAAAACAGTTGGGCGATCTGCATGTGCATGTTGGTTCTGTGCGCGGTGGCGTTCTGCGTCTGGGCGACAGTGTGGAAGCGCGCGTTGATCCGGCGCGCCGCGCAGCCATCCGCGCCAACCATTCCGCCACGCATCTGCTGCATGCCGCATTGCGTCAGGTGCTGGGCACGCATGTCACGCAAAAAGGCTCTCAGGTGAGTGCAGACCGGTTGCGGTTTGATTTCTCGCACCCCAAGGCCATGACCGCCGCCGAAATTACCGAGTCGGAATATCTGGTCAATGCAATCGTGCGGCAGAACACCGCCGTTTCCACGCGCCTGATGGCGCCCGATGAAGCCGTGGCGCATGGCGCGATGGCACTGTTCGGAGAAAAATACGGCGACGAAGTCCGGGTGCTGACCATGGGTACCGCGCCGTCAACAGATCATCTTGGGGATCATGCCGGGTTGCAGCCGTTTTCTGTCGAGCTGTGCGGCGGCACCCATGTGGCGCGCACCGGCGATATTGCGCTGATCCATGTGGTGGGGGAATCCGCTGTGGCGGCGGGTGTGCGGCGCATTGAAGCCCTGAGCGGGCAGGCGGCGTTTGAATATTTTTCAGCGCGCGACCGGCTGACGCAGGAAGCGGCCCATGCCCTGCGCACCAGCCCCGAAGAATTACCCGTCCGGCTTGCCGCCCTGATGGAAGAGCGCAAAAAACAGGAGCGTGAAATTTCTGAACTTCGCAAAAAACTGGCCGTGGCTGGACCCGCAGGCGGTTCCGCTGGCGCAGATGCGGCAGCCCCCGAAGAAATTGCCGGCGTCAGGCTGATGGCGCGCATCATCGAGGGCATTAATCCCAAGGAATTGCGCGGCATGGTGGATGCAGGCAAGCAAAGCCTGGGGTCCGGCGTGGTGGCGTTTCTGGCGGTGAATGACGGCAAGGGTGCGCTGGCGATTGGCGTCAGCGACGATCTGAGCGCGCGTGTCAGCGCCGTGGATCTGGTGCGCGCAGGCGCAACCGCGATGGGCGGCGCAGGTGGCGGCGGCCGCGCAGACATGGCACAGGCAGGCGGCCCGGACGGCGACAAGGCCGCAGCCGCGCTGGATGCGGTGCGCGCCGCGCTGCGTGCAACAAACCAATAAGCCTGTGGATAAGTTGGCGCGGTCTCTGATCATCGCGACTGCCAATCATAATGAACGAATCGTAAACCGCGAATCGCGGACAAATTATTTTTTCTGTTTACCGCATTTTTTTTGAATCTTTTTTGCGTCATCCAGGTTTTTGCGCACGCAACATGACCGGCGCATCTCAAAAAATCCCATATTTCTGCGCCTGAACTCCCTGTGTGACAGAATGCACACGATCAGGAGAATTTTCATTTTTAACCAAACTTCAAGGCCATGTTTACTCCATCTTAGGATTACCGGGCCGAAACTTTGATCATGTTGGGGCTAAGGGCGACGAAACGCCTGACCCAATGACAGTAGGTCAAAACAGGGAAATGGAGTGTCCGACAATGGGTCAAGCTCAGAGCATTTATCAGGAATCACACGAACCAACAGACGGCGCGGCATGCCTTCAGCTCGCCATCGCCTATTCAACCGGCAAGGGTGTGCCGTACGATCTGGTGGCGGCGCATAAATGGTTCAATGTCGCTGCCGTCAAGGGCCTGCGCGAGGCATTGGGCTGGCGCGCGGAACTGGCGCAGGAAATGGACCCGGCACAGATCGCCGAAGCCCAGCGCCAGGCCCGCGAATGGCTGCTGTCCCATACCTGAATTGCGGGTTTTTCAGCACCTGGTTGAAACTGCCCCGAAACTAGTCTAACACACTAGACACTAGGGCAGCCCATTCTCGCTAGCGGATCGCTATTCGCCGCAGGATGCCCTTATGGAGGGGTGGCCGAGTGGCTGAAGGCGGCGGTTTGCTAAACCGTTATACGATGTCAAGTCGTATCGTGAGTTCGAATCTCATCCCCTCCGCCACGCTTTTTTCGGAAATTATTTTTCGACAGTTTTGGAGTATCCCCCGGC
>CAMTVX010000019.1:0-35217 GCA_947085295.1 uncultured Alphaproteobacteria bacterium
GTCACGATAATTTCAAGAAAAAATATGACCTGAAAATTCAATTGGCATCAGATGAAGAGGGGCAGATGGTGGAAGTTTACGGGGTCTGGATCAAAAAAATGAATTATGGCCGTGAATATATGGGTATCGACCGCAGCACTTTTCTGATCGACGCCAGGGGCGTGGTTCACAAAATCTGGCGTAAGGTCAAGGTCAAAGGCCACGCCGAACAGGTGCTGGAGGCGGTTCAGGCGCTGTAGTCTAGTGTATATAAGGCGGACAGGCGCGCGAACAGCCGCGCAGCGTAAATTGCCTCATATCATAACAATATTTCGTGAAGCTTAGAAAAGTGGCAGGCAACGAAGATACTATTGTATAGTTCTTAACCAATATATACTGCTATGAAAAGAGTGCCCGAGTCGGAAAACCGGGGATAACATCAAACAAGTGATGGACATCACTTGTTGAACAGGGTTGAATGGCCCCGGGGTTCTAGAATCGTAGGGAAATACAAAGAGGGGGCTGGATGTCAAACGGGATCGTAATGATCGCCGCTAGATTGTGGGGGCAACTTTTTCCTGAACGGCAAGTTTATCTGCGCAGCCAAGGACGGGTGCGTTATGTCAGCCTGTCGCCGGGTACGCAGATAGCTGGCATGGCCATTTTTCTCCTGATTTTTTCCTGGATGACTTTTGCATCTGTGAATTTTGCGTTTCATCATGGGGCGCTGGTTGGACGCGACGCACAGTTTGATGTCTTGCGCGCTTCCAATGAACGGCTTCTGCTGGAGATAGCGCAGGGTGAGCAGCGCTTTTTGAATAAGGCGATGCTATCGGATGCAAAACAGCAGC
Source organism: uncultured Alphaproteobacteria bacterium (assembly GCA_947085295.1). GTDB lineage: Bacteria > Pseudomonadota > Alphaproteobacteria > UBA11222 > UBA11222 > UBA11222. The sequence goes on from CAMTVX010000019.1 coordinate 831, forward strand.
AGCTTGCAGAACTGCTTGTGCAAACCGATCGGGTTGAGGTGCGGGCTGACGCAGAAGTTCAGGTGCCGGAAAATGCTTCCACTACATCTTCATATTCCGGTATGCAGCCACGTCCACGCCCGGATGCCTTGCCCGCTGAAATACGCACTGAGGTAATGGTTTTATCAGATGTTTCGCCGCGCCCGCGTCCATCGCGCCCGCTTTTTATGCTGCCATCCAATATGACGACCGTTGGCGGTGGTGTGCGTAATGGTCAGGCCATGTCTCAGACTGCATTAGTGGCGCCAGGTTTATCGGGAACGAAAAGCGGCCAGTATGACGTGGTGGCATTTCTTGCCGCAGATGCGGGTACAACGATTGTTGCGCTGGAAAAACTGATCAATCAGACCGGGCTGGACGCGGACACCATGCTGCGCCGAAATGATGGGATGTCTAATCCTGTGGGCAGTCACGCAGAAGGCGGGCCGTTACTTAAATTGCCTCCCTCGATGAATGGCAAATTTTTGCGCCGCAATTTATCTGGTGAGCTTTCAATGCCATCAACCCGTAAGGGCAGGCTGGAAATGCTGCGTGAGGCGCTGTTTAGTCTGCCTCTCGCAGAGCCAGTTGATAAATATTATATTTCGAGTGCGTACGGCTATCGTAGAGATCCATTTACCCGCGCCAGGGCGTTCCACTCCGGCATGGATTTGGTTGCTGCGCACGGTGATCCGGTGTTATCCAGCGCACCGGGTACTGTTGTTTTTGCAGGACGCAATGGCCCCTATGGCAATATGGTCGAAATCGATCATGGTCGCGGCGTGAAAAGTCGTTATGGACATCTCAGCAAGGTCGGTGTCGTGCGCGGTCAAAAAGTTGGCCTGCGTGATTTGATAGGACTGGTTGGAAACACGGGGCGCAGTGGCACTGCGCACTTGCATTTCGAGGTTTGGTTTGACGGCAAGGCGCGTGATCCCCGCAACTTCCTGAAGGCAGGCGAAAATGTTTTTCAGCGGCAAGGATAAGGCCACAAACGGTCATACTGCGGGGCGTCGAAATGCCCGTGAGCCAGTTTCACTTATCAGTTCCGATCTGTCCGTTACCGGCGATCTGGTTTCACCGGGGGATTTGCAGATAGATGGTTTTGTTGAGGGTGATATTCGCTGTCAGTCTCTCACTATCGGCCCCACGGCATCGGTAACCGGAAATGTCATTGCGGAAGATGTGTTAATCCGAGGGACCCTTAATGGCGCCATCGAGGCGCGCGCAGTAACATTGGGTAAATCCGCACAGGTTAACGGTGACATTTTGCACGAAACAATTGCCATCGAAGCGGGCGCTGTCCTTAACGGCCGACTGTCCGGGCGTAACCGGGCATTGGTCGCGGCAATGGACGCGCTTCCACAATCAGATACTCGGACCCGAAATGATACCCTGTCCGAAACGCGGCAGCCCGAACTACCGCACGCAGTGCTGCGTCAGACTACCTAGAGCGGTTCATTGTTGAGCGTTCCATTGTTTAACTAAAGCATCCCCAAGGGTGTCATCCCGGACTTGTTCCGGGATCCATGAGCTTTGCCCTCGGGCCGGCAAAGCCGGTCCCGGGGGGGGACAAACACAGGCTTTCCCGTGTGACTCTGGATTGCCACGCTCTCGCCACGCGGGCGCTGGCGCAGCGGGTCGCTCGCAAAGACGCCGAAGTGGGTTAACTTAAAACGGACAGACTCTAGCCGTCTGTTGTTTGCTGCGATTGCGCATAGGCAGTGTCCAGTGCCTTAAGCAGTATTTCCGGTTCCTGCGCGCCTACCAGCAAATATTTATTTGCGATTACATAAGATGGTACGCCCTGAATACCAATTCTGCGTGCTGTCGCATCTTCTTCGCGGATCAAATCAATGTCCGCGCCACGTGTCAGTAAATCGCCTATTATATCGGTATCCATTCCGGCTTCGCGCGCAATATCAAGCAACACGCTATGGTCGCCGATATCATCGCCATAGGTAAAATATCGACGAAAAATGATATCAACCAGCTCTGACTGACACCCCGCACTGTGCGACCAGCGGATCAGGCGATGCGCATCCAGGGTATTCGGCATGCGCGCGATGCCACTGAAGTTGAATTCAATGTCGAGTTCCCTGCCGGCCTGAACGAGCGCATCAATGACAGGGCTGGGGCCCTTTGATTCACCAAACTTCTGACGCAGATGTTCCTTGCGGTCCATGCCCTCGCGCGGCATATCAGGGTTTAACTGAAACACCCGATAGGCAAGATCAATTTGCATTTCGGGTCTGGCTGCAATCGCAATTTCCATGCGCTTCTTGCCCACATAACACCAGGGGCAAACGGGATCGGATATGATGTCAAGCTGCACGATAAACCCCTTTTGACAGGCGTTGCGTATACAACACGGACCTTACCCGATTTCAGTGTCGCACTTAAACCAAAAAATGGCTTATCTGCTATTGGTGATTGCTGCTTTTATTAGTGCTTGCGCATTCATGCCGGGCCCCAGACAGGCGACGCCGGTTGAGACATGCGCGCGAATTGGGGTGGTGATATCGCCTTCCATGATTTCGGTATAATTGATGACACTACCGATACGATAAGCCACATTTTCCCCCGGGATCAGCCGGGTTTCGGGCATAATCAGCGCAAAACGGCGGCCACTGAAACGCGCCGACAAATCTTCGCCGCGCACCAGATTGCTGATTGCCATACCAACCTGGCGAAGAATTTTATCGCCTGCACTGTATCCATACTGATCGTTCAGTTCCGCCAGATTGTCAAAGGTGAAGACGCCAAGACTAAGGCTTCTGTTTTGAGCATGGGATTCGGCAACCAGCTCACATAGATGCTCCATCATAAAACCATGACTATAAAGCCCGGTTAGCGCGTCACTGACAGCAACGTCGCGCGCCTGACGGTATACATTGATCAATGAATCCCGATATCGCTGCTGTCGAACCAGTACTTCAACGCGCGCGCTAAAATCACCAATATTTACGGGATGCCTGAATACATCCGCCGCGCCCGCCGTGTATGCAGCCGCTGCATCTGGCGTTGCTGTGCCGTCCATCAGACAGACAATGGGTATATTAAACAGGCGTGAATTACGTCGCACATCTTCGACAAACAGGAAAAAGACCGATTCCTGACCTCGCGGAATGTTAAGTAAAATGGCATCGTAACGGCGACGCTCAAGATAATTCATACCGGTTGCGGGGGTCTGGGCGTGGCTAAGGGTGCCCATGCCACTCAGCGCCTGTTCGATTTGCTCGAAATGATCCTGTGCCGGACCAACTAGCAGGAAGTTTGCATCATCACGTATCGTGCCCATCGGTGAAATGGCCGGGGTGAAGTGCAATCCGTACTTGGATGCCGTAAGGGAACGACGACGCAATTCTTCCTGCATGGTCCCTAATCGGGCCAAAGATTCGATGCGACCAAACAATTGCTGGTCGAAATAGGGAAATGGCAGGCACGCATCTGCGCCCGCGCGCAATCCATCTGCGCGCGCAGATTCACTGTCAGAAGGCGTGATCAGAATTACCGGGACCGTTGCCGTCTCACTGCGCCCTTTCAGTGCGCGTGTGAGGTTCAGGCAGGAACCTGCGCCGTCTCCCCCGGCAATTATGACAACGTCGGGCTTCGAAGTGCGTACCTGCTCAAGCGCATCCAGCTTATTCTGGTTGGGTACGTTTTCATATCCATGTGCATGTAATTTCTGTTGTAGGGTGCTGGACTCAACGGGATCATTATTTAATACGAGAACGCGGGCGCTGCTGCTCATCGGCGGACCTCTCCTGATGTATATGGCGTCATACTAAAGCAGGGTGGTTAACGTATTCTTTGCATTTTAGATTGCCGAAGCGAATTATGACCGCTAACGGTTTTTCTTTTGCCTGACAGGAGTTTCACGGTGGCCAACGGCATAACGATAGATTTAACGGGAAAGAACATCCTGATAACCGGCACGACAAGTGGTCTGGGGCGGCATTTTGCCCAAACGCTGGCAGCTTCCGGGGCCAGGGTCGCCGTAACCGGGCGACGCGCGGACCGTTTGCAGGATTTATGTGCAGAGATAACCGGGAAGGGAGGGTATGCATTCCCCGTTACGCTTGACGTTCAGGATGTACAAAGCATCAAACAGGCCGTTGAAGCCTGTGAAAACGCGCTGGGGCCACTGGACATACTGGTGAATAATGCAGGCGTCAATGGCGCGGCGCGCGCCATAGATGTAACCCCCGAAATATACGACGAACTTTTTGATACCAATTTGAGGGGCGCATATTTCATGGCGACCGAGGTGGCAAAACGTATGATCCATCGTCATAAGAACAACCCGCAAATCACTGGTAAAATTATCAATATTGCCTCTGCTGCGGCCAATGTCCTACTGCCCGGCCTGTCTTTATACAATATGTCAAAGGCCGGAATGACGATGATGACCAAGGCATTGGCGCGCGAATGGGGTCGCCAGGGGGTTAGCGTAAACGCCATTAATCCGGGCTACATAGAAACCGAGCTGAACGGTGAATGGTTCCATAGCGATAAGGGCAGGGCGCAAATCGCCACCTTCCTGCGCCGCCGTCTTAATCAGGCAAACGATCTGGACGGGGCGTTGATGCTGTTATGTTCGGACAGTTCCGCAATCATGACGGGCGCCATTCTCGACGTAGATGACGGACAAAGCCTTCTGGCGCTGGGTTAAACAGTTCCCTTTGTCCTAAAGCTGCTCTAAATTCAGGATAACAGAATAATAAACAGGGAGAAGACACGATGTCCGGACCATTGACAGGCGTTAAGATTATTGAATTTCAGGGTATTGGCCCCGCACCGTTTTGCGGCATGCTGCTGTCCGATATGGGGGCAGATGTGGTGCGCATTGATCGCAAGGCCCGAAATGGCGGCGGCACCAAATTTGAGATTGGTGGCCGTGGACGGCGTTCCATATCGCTGGATCTGAAAAAACCCGAAGCCATTGAGACCTGCCTGAAACTGATCGAAAAGGCGGATATAGTGTTCGAAGGCTTCCGCCCCGGTGTGATGGAGCGCCTTGGTCTGGGGCCGGATGTGTGCCTGAAGCGTAACAAGCGCATTGTCTATGGCCGCATGACCGGCTGGGGGCAGGAGGGTCCATATTCGCAAATGGCCGGCCATGACATAAATTATATTGCCATTACCGGTGCGCTACGGTCTTGCGCCCGTCCCGGCGAAAAGCCGATGCATCCCCTGAACCTGGTGGGTGATTTTGGGGGCGGGGCGATGTATCTGGCCGTAGGGCTGCTGGCTGCTTTGCATGAGGCGAAAGTCTCCGGGCAGGGGCAGGTGGTGGATTGCGCCATGTCCGATGGCGCGGCCTCGCTGATGTCGATGTTCTTTGGCATGAGTGCGGGCGGCCTATGGAGCGATGAAATCGGCACCAATCTGCTGGACGGGGGCGCGCCCTTCTATGACAGCTATGAATGCAGCGACGGTAATTTTATCTCCATCGGCTCTATTGAGCCGCAATTCTACGCAGAATTGCTTGAAAAGATGGGCCTGACGGACGACCCGGACTTCAAAAAACAGATGGATCGCGCAAAATGGGGGGTAATGAAGCAAAAGCTGATTGCGCAATTCAAAACCAAAACCCGTGATCAGTGGAATGCCATCATGGAAAACACGGACATCTGTTACGGTCCGGTGCTGGGCCTGAAAGAGGCGCTGAAACACCCGCATAATGTTGCGAGAGCGACATTTGTTGAGGTCGATGGGGTGCCGCAACCGGCGCCCGCGCCACGTTTCAGCCGCACCGAATCCAAAATCCAGGGGCCGCCGCCAGTAACCGGCCAGCATACGGAATCCGCCCTAAAGGATTGGGGGTTCTCGGTTGTGGAAATAGAAGGCCTGCGTAAAGCCGAGGCAATTTAAGCGTGCAGGTATTACCGGGTACTACCGGTCGACGGCGCATCTATTTGATGCGCCACGGCCATGTTGATTATTTCTCGCCAGAGGTTATTGCCTCAGGTGATTTTGAAGGTGTGCCATTAACGGCGCTGGGGCGTGATCAGGCACGCGCATCCGGGCAGGCGTTGGCGCATGTGCCCTTCGACAGGGTAATCTGTTCAGGGCTGAACCGCACCCGGGAAACGGCCGAAATTGCTATTTCACACCACGAGATAAAATCCAGTCTTAAGGTAGAAATTGAACCCGGACTGGTGGAATTGAAAGGCAGCACCAATGGCCCGCCAATGACCCGTGAAAAACTTGGCGCCGCGCTGGCCTTTCAGTTTGATGCGGCTGCTGAACCCGGCGCCCGTTTTGGCCTGGGAACCAACGGCGAGGTTTTTACCGATGCGCTGACACGTGGTAGCGCGTCTATTGAGCGTCTGCTGCATCAACCAGACTGGGCCAGCATACTGGTTGTCGCCCATGAAGGGATCAATCGCATCCTTTTAGGCTGGATGACCGGGGCGGGTCTGAAGGGGGTGCAGGCGTTCGAGCAGGATACAGCCTGTATCAATATTCTCGATTTTGATGTGGTGCCACATGAAAGCGGGCAGGGAATTGAGATAAAACGCAAGGTAATCAAGGCATTAAATCTTACTCCTTATAATTGGAGTAAATTCGGGATGAATATGACAAGTCTCGAACGCATTATGGCCCCGTTAGCTGACCATCATTAAGATATACTCGCAGCTTATTTAGTTAACATAAGGCAATACAGGGATTTTTTAGGCATACAATAGTGACTGTCTGTGACGTCCGTCACTTTAGTAATCCATTGACCACACTAATATGCAAGAAGGCGCGGAACTTATTTTCGGGCCTGGGGCATATACGCCCAGTGGGTGGTCATATGGAAAGAGATATCGAAAATCTCAATCTGGAATTGATACAGGCGCAAATTTTACTGCGCGCCAGCCATGACCTGTTCAAGGATATTATGCTGGAAGTCACCCGGCGCAAGATTTATGACACTGCGGAAGATTTGAATGATTTCGACCGGGAAATAAGTGAGCGGATCGTCAAATTCAGCTCCCGCGATGAGGAAATCCGCCGCATGCTGGCGCGCCTCGATAAACTGGGTAATTCCGGCAAACAGGTTGCCTAGCAGACTGTCCTGTTTAGGTTGAATCGACACCATCTCATTGTCATTGCGAGGAGCGAAGCGACGTGGCAATCCACCAAGCCTTCGCCAGAAGGCTACGGCTGGCAAAGGAGCCACAAATTCAGGCCTTTGCGTGGGACTCTGGATTGCCACGCTCTCGCCACGCGGGCGCTGGCGCAGCGGGTCGCTCGCAATGACGCCGAAGTGGGTTAACTTAAAACAGAAAGGCTCTAGCAGACTGCCGAAAAACCCGGAATTGTCATTGTGAGCGCAGCGAAGAATCGCGCCCCCGTATCGAGGGGGATTCTTCGCTGCGCTCACAATGACAATGATTCTGTTCATCAGGCCGTTGGTATAATCCAAGAGCATAAAATCCCGCATAATACCAACATGCTGTGATTTCCGTCTTTATCTATTAATCGCATAATATATATTATGGTAAATTATCTTATTTTTTGATATATCAATATATTAACCCTGTGTAATCTCCTGCATCAGGGCCCCGGTCTGTCATTCTGCATCAAGCCACCGGTGTGTCATTCTGAACGAAGTGAAGGATCTCCGCCGCAGACAAGATCCTTCACTTCGTTCAGAATGACAATGTTTTGTTCTGGAGGACGATGGAGCCAAACATAGGGCCGTTGGTATAATTCCTCAGTGTCATTACCCGGCGCCTCTCATTGTCATTAGCCGGCTTGACCGGATAATGACACTATAGGGGGTGGTCATTACCCCGCCCCCCCACTTATGCTTAACCGCAATTCATTCTTATGGTTAAATTTCTGGCGGAATTCTGCGCTTGTTAGGGGCTTGTTAATGTGTCATTCTTGCGGCGTGTAAATATATTCACGCACTGTGTGACGGCGGTCTCTGGAATTTTCCGGGGGACCGGGATAAATAAACTGTAAGTTAATGAATCTTTAATTTGGGATAGTCGCGGATGAACCCTGTCATTAAGCAGCACCCTTCCCTTAAACAGCGCCTGATGGGCCGTTCCGCACTTAGCGGATTGCCGCTACTCGGCGTGTCGCTTGCTGCATTGGCGGGGGTCACGCTGGCGCCCCTGCCCGCACGGGCGTTGCCGCAGGACGGCGTGGTGGTCGCGGGCGCGGCCAGCATTGCGCAGACGGGTGCGGCCAGTCTGGCGATCAATCAGTCCAGCATGGCCGCCGTTATCGACTGGCAGAGCTTTGACATTGGCGCGCATGAAACGGTCGAGGTGTTTCAACCCTCAAGCATGGCCAGCCTGCTGAACCGCGTTGTGGGCGGTGGCGGGGCCAGCCAGATACTCGGTACGCTTCAGGCGCAGGGCCGCCTGACGCTGGTCAATCCGGCGGGCATCACCATCGGCAATTCGGCGCGCATCGATGTCGCCGGCCTGGTGGCCAGCACGGCGAACATGTCGAATCAGGATTTCATGCTGGGGCGCGGCGATTTCAGTATTGCCGGGCACAGCAATGCGCGCATTGTCAATGCAGGCGAGATCAGCATCCGCGATGGCGGGCTGGCCGCACTGGTGGCGCCCGGCGTGGAAAACTCCGGCACGATCAATGCGCGTCTGGGCCGGGTGCAACTGGCGGCGGGCGAGACCTTTACGCTCGACATGTATGGCGATGATCTGATCCATATCGGCGTCAGCGATGCGATGCTCGGATCGATTGTGAACAGTGGCCGCATCTCCGCCGATGGTGGTGTGATCGAGATCACCGCGCGTTCGGGCGCGGCGGCCGTCAACAGCCTGATCAATATGGGCGGCGTGGTTGAGGCGCGCTCGGTTGGCGTGGAAAACGGCACAGTGGTTTTCTATGGCGCCAGCGATGGTGTGGTCAATGTCACCGGCACGGTCGATGTCAGCGGACGCAACACCGGCGAAACCGGCGGCGTGATCAAAGTGCTGGGCGAGAAAGTCGCGCTGACTGGTCAGGCCCATCTCGACGCCAGCGGCGATGCGGGCGGCGGCGTGATTCTGGTGGGCGGCGATTATCAGGGCCAGGGCGCAACCCCCACCGCCAGCCGCACCCTGGTGACCCGTGATGTCACCATCACCGCCGACGCGATCACCTCGGGCGACGCCCAGAAAGTCGTCGTGTGGGCCGATGGCGACACAAGATATTACGGCGCGATCTCGGCCAAAGGCGGCGCACACTCCGGCGATGGCGGCGCAGTCGAAGTATCCGGCAAACAGAATCTCGGCTTTGACGGCAAGGTGGACACCAGCGCCGCCTTTGGCACCGGCGGCTCGCTGCTACTTGATCCGGATACGATTACCATCGCCAATGGGAGTAGTGCGCCTGACAACGGCCTGTTCACCAGCGATGGAATAATTCTGTTCACCGATCTTTCTGCGACCGGCAACCCGAACGTCACCATTTCCGAGGCGGCCCTAGAAGCGCTGACCGGTTCGCTCACCTTGCAGGCACAGCAATCGATCACTATCGACGACCTCATTGACGATGGCGGGACCGACAATGTGGGCGATGGCAAACTGGATTTGAGAGGCCTGTCAGGCCCCGTCTCTTTCCAAACAAACGGGGTAGCAGGCACTCGCGCCCTCGCCGCAGGTTTCAGCATGAATGCGGGCGACACGATTCTGGTCGATCAAGCCTTCCAGATTGTTGCTTCCGGCGTTGGCGCGATTACCCTCGGATCGATAAATAATACCGCTAGTGGTGTAGGGATGAACCTGACAAGCGGCACCAGCATCGCTTTTAACGGTGATAGCACAATTTTCGGACTTATTGCGCACGCAACGAATGGCATCACCGTTAACGCCAATCTGACCATTCCGAGCTCGGGTACGATCCTTGACGCGGATAACGGCGGTGACGGGACGGGCACTTTCACCCTGAATGCGGGAAAGACGCTGACGATCGTCAGCAGTGAGAGCTTCATTATAGGCGGTGACATAGATATTAGTGGCTTGATCAATTCCACCGCGCCCCTCAATATCACCAACACGTCCGGCACGGTGCAGATCGGCAATAATCCGGGCGTCGATATGAATATTTCCGACGCCGAACTGGGCAGGATCAGCGCGGCCAGTTTATCAATCAACACGCTCGGTACGCTGACGGTCGATGGCGTCAGCGCCGCCAATACCGCCGGGTTAGGTAATCTGCAACTGACAACCGGGGCCCCCGGCAACATATTCTTCAGTGGGGCTGCTTCGATCTTCGCGCATACCCTTTCGGCTTTTAGTATGAACGAACTCACTATTTCCACCAATTTGACGGCCAATAACGGATTTCTGCAATTGCAGGCCGACACCGATGGTAACGGCAATGGCACAGACACCGGAATCTTCACTGTCACCAGCGGAAATACCGTCAAGGCGGTGAATGGCGATGTCTATGTTACCGGCGCTAATCTGGTGCTGGATGGGTTCCTGAACGCGGGCGTCAATATAGTCAATATCCACGGCACTAATGGCACTGCGCATGTCGGGGCGGGCGACCCCGCCACCATGATCGTTTCCAATACGGAGCTGACGAAGATTACCGCGAGCGAGGTGGGGATTTTCGCCGCCGGCGATTTGAACGTCGGGGGCGTCACGGCAATCGCAACGGCAGGCAAGGATGTTCATTTAACCGCCCAAAACAACCTTTTCTTCAGCGGCGCCGTGCCATCGGAATTTAGTCAATATCTTTACGCAGCCGCGAATACTGGCGCCATTACCCTGTCGCAAAATCTCACTGCGAAAAGTTTTAACTTCAACAACAAGCTGCTGATTGACGGCGCGCGCACAATCGGCACCCTCACCGGCGGCACGTTTTCCAGCGGCGTTGACGGGTTGCTGTTAACAGCGCACAGCCTGAGCGTAACGGCAAGCGGCGCCAGCAGCGCGGTTGCCTTCAACGGCCCGGTTGGGCTGGTCCATGAACTGCACGAACTGAGCGTTACGGCCTCTAACATTCAATTTGACGCGGGCGCCATAACCAAGGGCAACCAGATTTATACGGGCACAACCTTTCTGAGCGGTTTATTCGATCTGCCGGCACCGACCGTCAATTCGGCCAGCAATTTCACCGTCAATGGCCAGACCTTCCTGAATGGCCATACGAACATTGCCGCCACCGGCGCTGTCACCCTGGGGGCAGTGAATAGCGCGAGTAGTGGGCTTAGGAATCTGAGCATTAACGCCATCACCGGCCTGACCCTGGGGCGGCTTGGCGAGACGGCGCAGACGGCTAGCCCACTGAACGATCTATCCCTGAATTTTGCAGGCGGCGCCATCGGCTCCGTCACAGCGCCGCTATATGTGGAACTTATCGGTGGACTGAGCATCTTCGCCACCAGCGCCCATCTGACCGGCTTTGTCGAAGACGGCCTTACCGGCGCCGATGCCCGCGCGGCCATCTTCTTCAATAATGTCAGCAACAGCCCCGATCCGCTCCTGGTGTTCGGCGGCTTTGGCCCGGGTGGCGGTGGCGGCGGCGGCGCGCCGTCGGCTCCGACGGGTTCGTATTTTTTCACGAATTTCGAGGACGGCTTACTGGGCAATTTCTCTGGCGCGGGATCGGTGCAGGACACGCAGAATTTTGATAATGCGGTCGCCGCGTTTGGCGCAAAGTTTTTACGCAATGATGCGGCGAGTGCGTCATCCGCTACCGCCGCCGCCGCCAGTATCCTGACGCTGACCGGCCTGCCTTCCCATACCAGCTTAACCCTTAATTTCCTGCTCGCGGTCATCGATAGTTGGGATAGCGGCAACGGTGGCTTCTTTAACGGACCTGATATTCTTAACGTGACCATCGATGACATTTCGGTTTTTAACACCAACTTTGATAACTTTGGCAATGACCAAGCCTATCCCGTTGGTGCGCGGCTGTTTGCGCTGAGCGATCGCGGGTTCAGTACAAGTTACAATGACACCGCCTATAATATTACCGTGAACCCTGTCACCCATAGCGCCAGCACGGCGACGATTAGATTTTTCACTAGCGGGGGCACACCCACCCAAGGATTTCAAGGCGGATTGGATGAATCCTTCGCCATTGATAATGTCGCGGTATTCCTGACCGCCGCCTCGTCGCCGGTTGTGTTTGATACTCCTCAACCTCCTCAACTTCCGCCGACGCCGCCTGTGGTCGAGACGTCGCCTCCGCCGCCTGTGGTCGAGACGTCGCCTCCGCCGCCGGTGGTTGAGACGCCGCCGCCGCCTGTGGTCGAGACACCGCCGCTGGTGGTGGACGAAGAAATCCCGCCCGTGGTGGAAGAAGACACCAGCCTGGTCGATGCGGAGCAACTGGCTGTGGAAGAGGCGATGGAAGATTCTATCGATGTCGCCAGTCAGGTTGACGCGCTAACCGAAGAAGGTGACGGTTCTGGCGAAGACGAACCCGGCGAAGAAGCAATTGACGCCGAAATTCTCGAAGACAGCATCACCAACAATCCCTTCATACAGGTGATCCAGCTAGAGGATATCGGTGACGCCGCCGATGCCGACGATGCGCCTGCGATGACCGCCAATTGCGTGTGTAATTAGAGTTTTTCTGAAGCGAAGGGAGAGGCGAAGGCTGGGACCGGGTAATCCATGTCACACCCCCCACGCTGTCATCCCCCGGTTCATCCGGGGGATCCATGCCTCACGCGAAGGCCTGAGCTTGTAGGTGGGTTGCCCGGCTAAACCGGGCAATGACAGTGTGTGGGCCGTCTCAACCTGATCACAAAGTGCTCTAACCCAGCATCGCCGCAACAGCGCGTTTGGCCATGACGCTGACCAATGCGGCGCGGTATTCGCTGCTGGCGTGCATGTCCTGCAACATTTCTTCGGTGGGCGCATTGATGCCATCAATTGACGCCGCCGTGAAATTTTTGGCAAGGGCCGCCTCCATCGCGGTCATGCGAAATACGCCGGGGCCCGCACCGGTTACAGCCACGCGTACACCGGCAGAGGTTTTCGCAATAAATGTACCCACCATGGCATAACGTGACGCGGGATTAGGAAATTTCTGATAGGCCGCCTGCACGGGAATGGGAAACACGATCCTGACGATAATTTCATTTTCCTTTAGCGCGGTTTCAAACATGCCGCGAAAATAATCATCGGCCGCGATCTCACGGCTGTTGGTGACAATGGTGGCGCCCAGTCCAAGGCAAGCCGCCGGATAATCCGCTGACGGATCATTATTGGCGATCGACCCGCCAATGGTGCCGCGATGGCGCACCAGCGGATCGCCGATGCGCCCTGCCAGATACGCCAATGCCGGAATAGCCTTTGCCACATCTTTCGAACTGGCGACATCATGGTGGCGCGTCATCGCGCCGATAGTGACGTTTTTTGCATCCACGCTGATCCCGGCAATGTCCTTGATATCCTGCAAATCAATCAGGTCCGATGGCGCCGCCAACCGTTGTTTCATGGTGGCGAGCAGTGTCATGCCACCCGCCAGAATTTTCGGGCTTTCCAGTCGCGCCAACAGGGCCGTGACTTCATCGAGCGTCCTGGGCCGGTGATATTCAAATTGATACATGTCGTCCTCCTATAGCCCGTTCGCGGCGCGCCAGGCGCGTTCTGGCGTCACCGGCATGGCAATATCGCGTATGCCCAGCGCATCGGTAATGGCGTTGATAATGGCGGGCGGCGAACCAATCGCTCCTGCCTCGCCGCAACCCTTGAGACCCAGCGGATTGGACGGCGCAGGCGTAACCGTCATGCCGACATCGAAACTGGGCAGATCATCGGCGCGCGGCATGCAGTAATCCATGAATGAGCCGCTCAGCAACTGTCCTGTATCTGGATCATAGACCGCATTTTCCAACAGCGCCTGACCAATGCCCTGCGCCACACCGCCATGCACCTGGCCTTCGACAATCATCGGATTAATGACGTTGCCAAAATCATCAACGGCGACAAATTTTACAACACGCACAATCCCGGTGGCGGGATCAACTTCGACTTCCGCGATGTGACACCCGGCCGGGAAGGTGAAATTCGTCGGGTCATAAAACGCGCTTTCCTTCAGGCCGGGTTCAATCTCACTGGTCGGGAATTTGTGTCCCGTATAGGCCTGCAACGCCAGTTCGGCGAAGGCCATGCCGCGATCCGTTCCCGCGACGCTAAAGCGCCCGTCTTCAAAAACAATATCACCCTCGCCCGCCTCCAGTACGTGTGCGGCAATCTTGCGCGCTTTGGTAATCACCTTGTCGAGCGCCACCTGAATGGCCGACATTCCAACCGCGCCCGAACGCGAGCCATAGGTGCCCATGCCGAACTGCACCTTGTCGGTGTCGCCGTGCACAATCTCGACATTTTCTATCGCGATGCCCAACCGGTCTGACACCAGTTGCGCGAAGGTGGTTTCATGCCCCTGCCCGTGGCTGTGAGAACCGGTCATCACTTCTACGCTGCCCGTAGGGTTTACCCGCACCTCGGCGGATTCCCACAGGCCGACACCCGCGCCTAGCGAGCCAACCGCCGCAGAGGGCGCGATGCCGCACGCCTCAATATAGGTGGAAAAGCCGATGCCGCGCCGCATCCCGCGCGCCTCAGCCTCACGCTTGCGCGCCGGAAAATTTGCGTAATCGATTAACCGGCAGGCCTCGGTCAGCGAGGCGTCAAAATCACCTGTATCATAGGCCATGATGACCGGCGTCTGATGCGGGAATTTGCGAATGAAATTCTTGCGACGAAATTCAGCCGGATCCATGCCAATTTCGCGCGCCGCTGTTTCCACCAGCCGTTCAATGACATAGGTCGCTTCGGGACGGCCCGCGCCGCGATAGGCATCGACAGGCGCGGTGTGCGTCAACACCCCGTCCACCTCGCAATAGATCGCAGGCAGATCGTACTGCCCCGACAATAAGGTCGCATAGAGATACGTCGGCACCGATGCCGAAAACAGTTGAAGATGCGCGCCAAGATTGGCGATGGTTTTTACGCGCAGTCCCAGCATTTTACCATTGGCGTCCAGCGCCAGTTCCGCATGCGTCTGATGATCGCGGCCATGCGCATCGGATACGAAACTTTCCGAACGCTCGGCCACCCATTTTACCGGACGCCCAACTTTTTTGGATGCCCAGACACAGACGGTTTCTTCCGCATAGATAAAGATCTTGGAACCAAATCCGCCACCCACATCAGGCGCGATGACCCGCAATTTATTCTCTGGCGCCACGCCAATAAACGCCGACAATACCAGCCGCGCCACATGCGGGTTCTGACTGGTTGTATGCAGCGTGTAAACCCCACTGCCTTTATCATATTCCCCGATGGCCGCGCGCGGTTCCATCGCATTCGGGATCAGCCGGTTATTGGTAATATCCATGCTGACCACGCGCGCCGCATTCCTGAATGCCGCCTCGGTTGCCGCCTTGTCGCCCAGCTCCCATTCGAAACTGGTGTTGCGGGGGGCTTCGGCATGCACCTGCGCCGCACCGGGGGCCTGCGCATCCCCAACTGCGGTTACTGACGCAAGCTCGCCATAGCTGACATTGACCAGTTCCGCCGCATCCTTTGCCTGGGCCGCTGTTTGGGCGATGACCACTGCCACATGATGCCCGACATAGCGTACATGTGTCAGCGCCAGCACAGGATGCGCGCCGGTTTTCATCGGACTACCATCCTTTGAATGCACCATCCAGCCACAGATTAACCCGCCAAGCCCATCAGCGGCGACATCCTTTCCGGTCAGCACGCAAAGAACACCGGGTGCAGCCATCGCATCAGCAAAATCTATCGCATCAATGGTTGCGTGTGCATGCGGGGACCGGACAAAAAAAGCATGCGCCTGTCCCGCACGGTTTATATCATCCGTATAATGACCATTTCCGGTAATAAAGCGAAAATCTTCCTTGCGCCGTACAGATGCGCCAATCCCGGTAGCTTTTTTGGCATCAATTGCGTTCATAACGCATGCTCCCTTCTAGCTTATTCGGGCTGATTAAAGAACTTCCGAGGCGGCCTTGATCGCCTTGACGATATTATGATAGCCGGTGCAACGGCAGAAATTTCCCTCCAGCTCGTGGCGGATGGTGGCTTCGTCAGGCTTGGGAATACGGCGTAACATATCCACAGCTGTCATAATCATACCTGGCGTACAAAAACCGCATTGCAGCCCGTGATGTTCCTTGAACGCCGCCTGCACCGGATGTAGCTTGTCGCCATCGGCCAGCCCTTCGATAGTGCGCACCTGCGAACCCGCCGCCTGCACCGCCAGCACCGAACAGCTTTTAACCGCCTTGCCGTCCACATGCACCACACAGGCGCCGCACTGCGTCGTGTCGCAGCCGACATGAGTGCCGGTAAGCTGCAAATTTTCGCGCAGATAGTGCACCAGAAGGGTGCGCGGCTCGACATCTACCGAAACCTGCTTGCCGTTCACCTGCATTGCCACAACAGTCATGCGTCGTTCTCCCCTGCGTGCTATTTTAATATCCTAAACCATATGTCCTACAGCACAAACATCAATGTCATGGCAGCCATCACGATGATCAAACCGGCAATCCATATGGCGGGGCTAAGTCCGGCAGACGATGGCGGCTGTTCTGCAACCGGCGCCACGGCTGCGCTGCCGCCAAGAATGGTGCTGAAATTGCCAAAAAACTCTTCCGATAATTTCCTGGCCGTGCCGTCAATCAGGCGTTGTCCGATCTGCGCCAGTTTACCGCCGACACTGGCCTCTGCGGTATAGCGCAGTACGGTAAAGCCGCCATCCTCGGTCAACGCCACTCTGGCAACGCCTTTGGCGAAACCGGCGGGGCCACCCTTACCCTGCCCCGTTAATGTGTAACTGTGTGGCGGATTAATTTCAGACAGCACGACCGATCCCTTGAAAGTTGCCTTAACCGGCCCGACCGACGCTGTAACCGCCCCTTCCATTTCAGTATCGCTAAGTTTTGTAATCGACTGACAGCCAGGAACGCTACGTTGTAATATTTCAGGATCGTTCAGCGCCGCCCAAACTTTCTCTTTGGGCGCAGGTATACGAAACTCACCAGACATTTCCATGTGATATTGCTCTTGTTTTAAGTGCTGATCACGGCCAGCCAGCGCCCGCGACTTTTACCTGAATGGTTTCGATACGCCCGGTGCGGGATTCCCGGCTCGACACAGGATGGCTATCTTTGGCGGTGGCGATGAATAAAGTTTTGCGGTCCGGTCCGCCCAATGCGCAGGCGAATGCCTGATTTTCGACCTCTATCTTGTCAGTTACCTTGCCGCCCTCAAGCACGCGAAAACACGCGCCGCTAATGGGTGACGCCACCCAGATGCCGCCTTCGGCGTCCAGCGCGATGCCATCGGGCAGCGCACCCTCCATTTTTGCCCATAGCCGCCGGTTGCTCAGGCTGCCATCCGCTGCAATGTCAAATGCTGTCAGACATGCGCCCATGGATTCCCCAACGATCAGCGTTTTGCCGTCTGGCGTGATTACGGTGCCATTCGGAAACTGAATGTCGCTCGCCGCCACTTGCGCTTTGCCGTCCGGGGTGACCAGAACGATTTCAGCATTTTTGCGTGGGGCGCGATTATGCAGATCATAACCAAAATTACCGACATAGGCGCGCCCTTTCGCGTCCACCACCATGTCATTGCAGTCAAAGCTGGCGAGCTTCGATAAATCAGCATGTTGCGATAATTTGCCATCCGCGCCACGCACCAGCAGCTTGCGGTCCTTCATCGACACAATCAGTAACCGCCCATCCGGCAACCAGCCAAGCCCGGATGGCGAAGTTTCCACGGTCGCGATAATTTCGGATTTTCCGTTAAGATCAACCGCAATGACATTCGGCCCGTGCATATCTGAAAACCACAACCTGCCCTCATGCCAGCGCGGCCCTTCCGGGAAGCACAGTCCGTCCATCAGGATTTTAGTATTCACCATCACACCCTTCCCTGCATTTTATTATCTGTTACGCACAGTAAACAGGACTTGCGTCAAAGATAATAGAGCAAAAGTGTCACCACCAAAAGTATCGCCACCCACAACGCGGCCATACTGACGGGTGCCGTGCGGGCCAGCACCCCTAACGGCCCATGCGCATCGTAAACAAGGCCAAGTGTATACTGTAACAGCGCCCTGCCTGCTGTGGCGGACCAGCCTGTAAAAGCCACCCACTGCTGCCCCAAAACCCTTGCGCATACCGGGATGAGACGGCGATAAAACCAGTCTGTATCCAGATTGGTTGAACGCAATTCAGATGGATAAATTCCCGTTCGCATCAACAGCGCAAACGCGAGAGCAGAAAACAGCAGCAACTGCATCTGTGTAACCACATGATCTACCGTATACGGAACATATGTAACGGTATAGGGCAGCCAACTATACAATATGGCGGGATAAACCCCGATCAATATGCACAGCGCCGCCACAATGCCCATGGCCATCAGCATATTTAGCGGCGCCTCCTGGACGCGGATGCCGCGATCATGGGCAAAGAAAGCAAAATAGGGAACCTTGACGTCAACGCCAAGAAAGGCCCCAGCTGATGCAAACAACAGCACCAGCCAGATGAACCAGTGCCCCTGCTCTGCGGCAGCCGCCAGGATCATGCCTTTGGAAACAAACCCCGCAAACAGGGGAAAAGCGGAAATCGACGCCGCGCCGACCAGACAAAAGCCCGTGGTCCAGGGCATCGACTTATACAGCCCGCCTAGCTCCGACCCCTTCGCGGTACCAGTGCGCAACAGTACCGCACCAATGCTCATAAACAGCAATCCCTTGAACAGGATATTATTCACCGCATGCGCAACCGCGCCATTGATCGCCATTTCCGTACCAAGGCCGATGCCAACCACCATAAAGCCCAACTGATTATTCAGGCTGTAGGCCAGCACCCGGCGCAGATCATTTTCGATCACCGCATAAAAAATCGGGAACGCCGTCATCAGCGCGCCAATTGGGATTAACAGGCTTTCACCAGCAAAGCCGCGCGCCAGCGCGTATATCGCCAGCTTGGTAGTGAAGCTGCCCAATACTACTGTCCCGGTCACAGTGGCTTCGGGATAGGCATCCTGCAACCAGTTATGCAGCAACGGAAATGCGCATTTGATTCCGAAACCCAGAAATATCGCCCAGGTGGCAACACTGCCAAGCGTCATCTGTGTAAATGCAATAGAGCCGGTTTCCTGCGCCAGCAGGATCGCGCCAAACAGCAACAACAATCCGGACCCCATCTGGATCAGCAGATAGCGCATGCCGGCCGTGAAAGATTGTTCCGTCCGTCGCGCCCAGATCAGAAATACAGATGCAATCGCCGTCAGTTCCCAAAACACAAACAGGGTGATTAAATCCCCCGCCAGCGCCGCGCCAATCGCCGCCCCTGCCGTAACCAGCATGGCCACATGCTGTAACGTATCGCGCACATGCAATGCGTAAAGCGCCACAACAAAAGCAGCGACATGAAAGATGGCGGCGAAAACCAGGCTCAGCGTATCAATGCGCAGCGTAACAAGGCGGTAATCCAGAAAATCAATAAATCCGGATTCTCCTGAATTGAGCGTAAAAAGTTGCCACAGACCAAGAACCGGCACCGCAAGTAAAAGCACCTTGCGCGACCCCTCACGCAGAAATGGCAGCAGCAACGCAGCCAGAATAAAAATCACCGCCGGTGTCATGCCATCAATCATAATAATCCTCGCTGCGCATCAACATCCAGCGCATAAATTTTGCAGCAAGCACCAATCCCACACAGCCAATAAATCCAAACCAGGCATAGAATCCGGGCCAGGCTTCAAAGAAAAAAACGCTGTGACGTGGCAATACCAGATCAAGCACGCCAAACAGCGCACAGGCCGCAAACAAGGCATAGACAATCCGGCTGACATTTTCCGGCCTGTCCAGCCAATGCGTTCCCTTGGTATGTTCATCCGGTTCAGTCATAGATTTTTCCTATGGTCCCAGAGTGGTTAAAACAAATCCGGCAATGGCAGGCCCCGCAAAATATATCAGCACAGACAGAATAGCCGTGATGCAGGCTGGAACAACACACCATAAAGGCGCTTCACGCATATTCGCCAGACTGATTACGGAAATTTCACGTCCCTGTGATTGCGGGCGATCTTTCTGATCCTGTAGCGGAAGAAAAAATCCGCGTGCCACAATTGGTATCAAATAGGCGATACTCAACAGCGACGACACTATCCACACACCAATCATTATGTGTTGACCGGAATCCGCCGCCCCCATCATCAAAAACCATTTACTCCACGCGCCGCCGGATGGAGGGATTCCAACAATGCTCAGCGCAGCCAGCAAAAATGCGCCAAACGTGAATGGCATCACCCGGCCAAGCCCGCGCATCTCGCTGATATTTTTCTTGCCGCTGGCCAGATAGATGGCGCCCGCACACATGAACAGGGTTATTTTACCCAGTGCATGCGCAACAAGCTGCATCACGCCGCCAACCATGCCCATCACAGTCGCCAGCGAAACGCCCAACGTCACATAGGCCAGTTGCGCAATCGTGGAATATGCCAGACGCGATTTCAGATCATCCTTTCTAAGCGCGATAATTGACGCCACGATCAGACTGAACGCCGCCGCCCAGGCCATCCATTCGCTCACATTCATAGTGGCAAGAAAACCCACCCCGAAAATATAAACGCCAACCTTCAGCACCGTAAAGACCCCAGCCTTTACAACCGCCACCGCATGCAGAAATGCACTGACGGGTGTTGGCGCCACCATCGCTGCAGGCAACCAGCGATGAAATGGCATTAATGCCGCCTTGCCTGTGCCAAAAAGATAAAGCGCGAACAGGATCGCCGCCTGCGGCCCTTCTATCTTTCCGGAAAGAATTCCACCTTTGGTAAAATCCAGCGTGCCGGTGATGGACCAGGTCCAGATGATCGCAGGCAGCAAAAACAAAATCGAGCTGCTCAGCAGGACGCCAAGATAAACCCGCCCTGCCCGTCTTGCCGCATCTGTTTCGTAATGCACAACCAGTGGATAAGTGGACAGCGTAAGCATTTCGTAAAACAGAAACAGCGTGATCATATTGCCCGCAAACGCAATGCCCATCGTGCTGGTCATGGCAACAGCAAAACAGATATAAAAACGTGTCTGATGCGGCTCATTATTACTGCGCATATATCCAATGGAATAAGCGGTAATAACAATCCACAATGCCGAGGCAAGGGTCGCAAAGATCAACCCCAAAGGTTCCACGACAAATAATATCGGCAAGCCCTGCACGATTTCCATCATTTGCAACTGTGCCATGCCGCCTGCAAGATGGTCCATCAACAACCAGACAACTGCGCCACACAGTGCGGTTGCGATCAACAGGCTGATCGCGTCGCGCAGGTTTGGACTTCTATCCGCGCCTCCAATTAGAATGGCCCCAAACCCAGGCAGCAGCAATACAAGCCCAAGAACAAATTCTGGCGTCATCCCTGGCATCATGGACCGGCTCTTTCCGGCAATCCCGCATGTGGATCCAGAAACAGCGCCTCTGCTGCTGCGCGCGCAACCGAAACTGTAAGCTCTGAATCAATTCCCAGCGCAAGGCAGCTAATTGTTAAAACCCAAAGCGGTGCCAGCATGCCGAACGGTGCCTCAATTACCGCGCTGCCTTCGGGGGTTGGTTGAAAATATGCGGCCTCTATCACCCGGCCAAAATATAACAGCGCCAGCAATGAACCCGCAACAATCGCAAAAGCAACCGGCCACCAGCCACGCTCCAGCGCCGCCAGCACCAGATACCATTTGCTTATAAACCCCACCGTCGCCGGAACCCCGATCATGCTCAATGCGCCAATTACAAACGCCGCCATGGTCCAGGGCATTGTATGGCCCAGTCCGCGAAACGCCGTGATCGAGCAGGATCCGGTTCGGTAAATGACACAGCCCACCGCTAGAAAAAGCCCGGACTTCATAATCGCGTGATTAAACAAATGCAGAATTGTCGCCATCAGGCCGGTGATATTTGCAAAGCTGACACCAACCAGTAAATAACCCACCTGCGCAATACTGGAATAGGCCAACAGGCGTTTCATATTTGTTTGATAAATGGCGACAATCGACGCAATAAAAATCGCCGCCAGTCCAAGCGGTAAAAACAGATATTGCAGGGTTTGCGCTTCGAAATGAAACCCCGGTATAAAAATCGTGTACAGAAACCGCAGGCTGGCATACACCGCCACCTTGGTTGCCGTGCCCGCAAGAAATGCCGACGCCATGGATGGCGCATAGGTATAGGCATTTGGCAGCCACTGATGCAGCGGAAAAATCGCCAGCTTCAGGCCAAACCCGATAATGATAAACGCAAACCCCACCTGCAACGTGCTGCTGTCTGCAATACCGGCTATGCGCACTGCCATGTCCGCCATGTTCAATGTGCCGGTCAGTGCATAAATAAAACCCAGCCCAATGAGATAAAATGTCGCGCCAATCGTTCCCAGAAGCAGATAAGTAAAGGCGGCGGTTAGTGCGCGCCTGTCACGCGCCGCGCCCATAGCGACCAGTACATAAGCGGACAACGAACATATTTCCAGAAACACAAACAGATTAAACGCATCGCCAGTGCTAACCACTCCCAGCATGCCGGCAAAACACAATAGCAGCATGGTGTAAAATAATGGCTGGTCCTCATGCGCGATTTCTTTCGCAATACTTTCGCGTCCATAAATTGTACACACCGCGCCAATCAACGAGACAATCACCAGCACAAAACTATTTGCGGCATCCAGCCGGAACTCGATACCCCAGGGTGGAGCCCAATCTCCCAGATGATACGAAATCACACCTGCGGATAGCACCTGTGCCAGCAAAACAAGCGATCCACCCAATGCAAATAGCGCCGAAGCAACCGCCAACCCCCAGGCCAGCAACGGACGCTGCAACAACGCACATAGTGGTGCCGCCAGTAATGGTATCATCACCTCTAATACCGGAAGGTGCGCCATAATCATTGTACGTGTACGTCCTGTTGTTCCAGGGCGCGATCAATGGCCAGAATCTCATCCTCTTCTATTGTGCCATAGGCCTCTTTAATCCGCACAATCAGCGCCAGGCCAATGGCGGTGGTCGCCACACCCACCACAATCGCCGTCAGGATTAACACATGCGGCAGCGGGTTTGAATATATTTCAGGCCTGCCAGTAAGAATAGGCGCCGTGCCGCCAGTTACCTTACCCATGCTGATATAAAGCATGAACACCGACACCTGAAACAGGTTCAGCCCGACAATTTTCTTGATCAGGTTACCGCGCGCTACAACAATATAAAAACCGGCAGCCATCAACAATATAGCGGCCCAGTAATTATAGTGCCCAAGAATAAAATGAATATCACTCACCATTCATCATCCGAAAGTTCTCTGGACTGATGCGCGGCAAAACACTGATAGATAACCAGCATGGTTGACGCCACCGTGATGCCAACACCAAGTTCAACGAGCAAAATACCCAGATGCTGTCCCGCAATGCGATCATCCGATAGCACATTATAATCCAGAAACTTTCCGCCCAGTATTAATCCGCCATATCCAACACCTATATAAATCAGCCAGCCAATCGCCATCAGTTTTGTTACAACGGCCAGTGGCGCAACACGGCGCAATTCCGCCAGACCAAACACCAGCCCATATAGAATAAATGCTGACGCAAATATCACCCCGGCCTGAAACCCGCCGCCCGGGCCGTAATCACCATGAAACTGCACATATAATGCGAACAGCATAATTGGCGGGATCAGCAATTTCGCGCCAATTCGCAATATGATGTGATGCTTCATTGCGCGTCGCCGCCTTTGGACGGCGTGTGCAATGATAGTCTGCGGCGCAGAAGCAGCAAAACACCGATCCCTGCGGTAAAAATGACGCCTGTTTCACCCAGCGTATCAAACCCCCGATAGCTGGCCAGCACCGCGCTGACCACGTTGGGAATGCCGATCTGTGTTTGTGTGCCTGTAATATATTCAGGCGTGACGTGGCGATGGATGGGCGCGTCCGCATCGCCAAACGGCGGCATATCCATTGTGCCATATAGCAGCACAGCAGCCATCGCTGTCATCACCAGCACGGCAATATATGGTGGTCTCGTTATTGCTTTTTCCATGCTGCCGGTCAGCGCCAGCGCGCCAAGATACAGCACGGTCGTGAGGCCCGCGCCGACGGCGGCTTCGGTAAAGGCCACGTCAACGGCGTCCATCGTAACAAACAGACCCGCGCTTAACAGGCTGAACACACCGCTCAACATCACCACAGCAAATAAATTCCGTAAACGGATTATCATTATTGCCGTGACAAGCAGAAAAGCAAACAGCGTAATATTGATAATATGTTCGATGACTACTCCCCCCTGTTCCGGCCTGTTGTTTTGTCATGCACGCGGCCCATGTTTGTTTTTGCCGTAAAGGCGGCATTGATAAGCGCATGTGTTGCAATGGGTGAAGTGAAAATGACAAACAGCAGGATCAAAACAAGCTTCAGGCCCGTCAGGGTCAAGCCGCTTTGCAGCAACATGCCCGCCACCAGAAAACTGGCCCCCATTGTATCTGTTAATCCGGCCGCATGCAGGCGCGTGTAAAAATCCGGCATGCGCAGGACGCCGATAGCGCCAATCAGCAAAAAACCGCATCCGGCCAGGATGAGGCACCAGCTTAAAATATCAAAAATCACAGCCACACTATTCTGCCCCGCGAATGTTTGTTGGCGTTGCTTCGGAACCATCTTCCCCTGGGTGGCGAACCGTCCAGTAACGGAAAAATTTCAATATCGCGATTGTACTGATAAAATTGATCAGCGCATACGCCAGGGAAATATCCAGAAAGTCCGGGCGTCCGGTCAGAAATCCGATCACGCCGATCAGCAAAACCATCTTGGTGCCGAACATATTGACGGCCAGAACACGATCATAAACACTGGGCCCAAGAAACAGACGCATCAGTGCGATCCCCATCGTAATAAGCAATGCTGACGCGGCAACAATAAACATGCCTAAACACCCAGCGCGCAAACACGCGCATCCATTTCACAACCCTCTATTCCCCAACTCATATCTTCATGCAGACTATGCACGAGGATCTGATTTCCCGTCCCTTCGATCTCGATCGAAATTGTGCCCGGGGTCAGCGTAATACTGTTGGCGAACATGAACCTTCCCAGATCGGTGCTTTGGCCTGCCGGGGCAAGAAATAAAACCGGCTGAATCGGCAGCTTCGGATCCAGAATGATTCGCGCAACTTTCAGGTTGCTGATGAATATTTCACGGGCCAGCCATCCGGCATATCGCAACAGGCCCAAAATATCCGGAAATTGCGCATGCTCCGTTGCGCCCAGTCGCATACGAAACGACAGCCACATTACCAGGCCACAGGAGGCCAGCCCCAAAAACAGAAAAAACCCGCTAAAATGCCCGGAAAGCGCCACCCACAGTAAAAAAAGCGCTAGCCCAAAGCCACCATAATACCCTGGCGCATTCATCCTGTTTTACACCTCACGCATGGAATATTTTCGTATCTATGGCGCCTGGGCCATGCCCGGAATAATCGTCCTAAAAGTGACAGTTGGAAAGCTATCAAGAAAATTTATCATTTCAAATTTTAATGTTAGCATTAAACGAATGGTCAAGTGGGGGACTTTACCAAGGGAATACCGTTAGTAAAATGAATATCAGTCAGAGTGAAGAAAAAGAAACGCCCGTCCAGGAAATAACAGGCTCGGTGAAGTGGTTTGATCCGGCTAAGGGATATGGATTTATTATCCCCAATGACGGTGGCAGCGACGTCCTGGTACACCACACTTGCCTGCTGCAATCGGGTTTGGACAGCGCATATCAGGGTGCCACAATTCGCTGCGAGGTTGCCCAATATCCCAAAGGCAGACAGGTGGTGCGTGTTGTCAGTGTCGATAACAGTACCGCAATCACGGACGCACAAAGCCGCGCACCGCGTTTGGACACGGATATACTGAAATCCGTCGGCGAATATCAGATGGCGACAGTAAAATGGTTTAACCGCGTGCGCGGATATGGCTTTGTCACACTGGCAGGTGGTAAATCCGACATCTTTCTACATATGGAAACCCTGCGCCGCAGCGGCTTGGAAACAATTGAGCCAGGTCAGTCTGTACAGGTGCGGATCGGACAAGGGCCAAAAGGCGACATGGTGGCTGAAATCAAATCTTGACGGCGCCATTTACGCAGGGCGCTGCATCCGCTATCAGAGACCATGTACCGTATCGCCCTTTTCGTTTTATTCCTGCTGGCCCCCGTTTTGGCGTTTGGGGCGACAGAACCATTGACCATCAGAACAGCCAAAGGCGATCTGGTGTTTCTGGTTGAGCTTGCCAACACCCCGCAAAGCCGCCGCACAGGCCTGATGCACCGCCGCGAACTGCCTGCGGATTCCGGTATGTTGTTTGATTTTACCAAAACAGAACCGGTCAGCATGTGGATGAAAGACACACTCATCCCGCTTGATATGCTTTTCATCAAACCCGATGGCGTGATTGTCAATATTTCCGAACGGACGGTTCCGGGTTCGCTGACCCCGATAGATTCGAAAGGTCCGGTGCGTGCGGTGCTGGAACTCAATGGTGGTGTTAGTGCGCGAATGGGTATAAATCCCGGCGATACAATCATTCATCCGGTTTTCAAAGCAGTGCAATGAACCAGCCCGAAGAAAATCAATCCGGTCTATCCATTGGCCTCTCCGCCGAAATTCTGCGTGATCATGGCTGGGAAGCCTTTGTCAGCAACAGCCCGTTCAGCGCACCGCATGGTGAAATGTATCAAAAGATTGACGCCGACGGCGCATGCTGGCGGGCATTTCACGCCCAACATATGCACTGCAATTCCGCACGCATCGTGCATGGCGGCATGATGGTGACATTCGTCGACGCGCTGATGGGCCTGACCGTAGCGAACAGTGCTAAATCAACCGCCCTGACAGTGCGCCTGACCACAGATTTTTTATCGATATCCCGCCCCGGCGACTGGATTATAGGGCAAGGTCGCGTCACCAAACTCACCCGCAGTGTGGCCTTTGTCGAAGCCGAAGCGCATATTGGCGCCCTCTTAGGTGATAGTGTCACCAAAACGCGCCCGCTACTCAGCGCACAAGGCATTTTCAAGCTGATGCGCCAACGCAAACCACACGCAAAATGATTGCAGTAGGTGTAACGCAACAGGCGTTCTGAAACGCGATCAATCCGGGTTATGCCAACAGCCCGTTATACAAACAGCCCATTATACAAACAGCCCATTATACAAACAGCCCTATGTAATCCCCTGCCTCAAACCCCCAGTCTGTCATCCTGAACGAAGTGAAGGATCTCGTCTGCGGCGGGGATCCTTCACTTCGTTCAGGATGACAATGTTTTGTTCAGGATGGAGATGATTCCAAACATAGGGCCGTTAGTATTAAATCGCCGGTCACACAGCGTCACCCCGGAATAAATCCAGGGTGACGGATAGGTGTTGTGGCACGCGCGCGTCTTAAAATCATTCTGATCTAAAACGGAACCTTGTCATCAAAATCACCGAAATCGCCACTGCCACTGCCCATGTTTTCATAATCGCCGCCTGAAAGGCTGCCGCCTTGCGCGCCGCCGCCAAATTGCCCGCGCGCACCGCCGCCACCGCCGGCAGAATCCAGCATGGTCAGAACGCCATTAAATCCCTGTAAAACCACTTCAGTGGAATAACGATCCTGGCCGGTTTCCTTGTCCTGCCATTTGCGCGTTTGCAACTGACCTTCGATATAAACCTTGGAGCCTTTTTTCACATATTGTTCAATGACGCGGCACAGGCCTTCGTTGAAAACCGCAATATTATGCCATTCGGTTTTTTCACGCTTTTCGCCGGTGTTTTTATCCTTCCAGCTATCCGACGTGGCGATGCTGAAACTCGCGACCGGTTTTCCGTCCTGGGTGCGGCGAATGACCGGATCCTTACCCAGATTACCCACCAGAATCACTTTGTTTACACTGCCTGCCATGGTCTATCCCCTGTTGATCTTATGTCCGATCGCCTCAGACAATGTTCTTTTCGCGCAATTCTGCGATTTCATGCTGACTATAGCCGATGCTTGCCAGAATTTCATCAGTATGTTCACCCGCAATGGGCGCGCGCAAATAAAATTCTGCGGGTGTATCAGACAGCAGGGCAGACGGCCCCACCAGTTTTGCAGGCTTTTTCACAGTCGGATATTGCTGTTCTACAAACATGGTCTGAATATGCGGGTCCTGTAACGCCTGGGCCGGGCTTAAAACCTCTCCCGCCGGTATCTTTGCCTCAGCCAGCAAAATCAGCGCCTCGGCACTGGTGTAATTCGCGGTCCATTTATTCATCCGCTCACTGATCAAATGTCCATTGGCGGCGCGCGCCTCATCATCCTTGAAACGCGCATCGGTCATCCACATTTCTTCGCCCATCAGACCGGCCCAGCGTTTGAACAAACCATTACTGACCACCTGCGCCAAAATCCAGCCATCTTTGGTTTTGAAAATATCCGACGGCGCGGCGTTAAAGCCGCGATTACCCTGCGGTTTGCGCCCGATGCCCAACTGGTCTTCCTCAATCAGACAGGTGTTGGAAATGGTCAGCGCGGTGCGCAGCAGCGATCCCTCAACCATTTGCCCCCTGCCCGTCTTTTCGCGCGCCATCAGCGCCGCCAGCGTGCCGAACGCCAGATTGGTGGCCGTGCCAAAATCCACATAGGGGAAAATACTGCGGTGCGGCCCCCCTTCCGGCGTACCCGACATATAGGTATTGCCCGACATCACCTGACCAATCCCGTCAAAGCCCAGCCGTTCGCTATACGGCCCGCCGCGTCCAAATGCGGAGCCGGTGGTCAAAATCACACGCGGATTAATAGCGTGCAGGCTTTCCAGATCAAGCCCCATGGCGGCCAGTGCCTGGGGCGGAATATTGGCCACGACCACATCTGCCGTCGCCACCAGTTTTTTAACAATCTCGCGCCCCTGCGGTGAGGTTGGGTTCAGCGTCAGGGAGCGCTTGTTGCGATTGACCTGTAAAAAACCCGCGCCGGTTTTATCACTGCCCACCGGCGACACGGGCCGATCCTCACCACCGCCGGGCCGCTCAATCCGAATGACATCCGCCCCCAGATCACCCAGCAAGGCAGAACAAAACGGCCCCGCAATATAGCGCCCAAAATCCAGAACCCGTATGCCCTCTAAAACCCGTGTCATTACCTGCCTCATGCTTGCGATCATTATTGCTGCCCCCAATGGTGCGACACTTGCCATGCCACACGCAAGCGAACTTGCCAGATTATCCACCGGCTAATTTGTACATGATTTGTTCTTATATGTCAAGCACCGATTTCAACCAGTCGGCAAATAGCGATCACCTCGGCAATCTGATAGGCGCTCTGCACCCAGCTCATCTGATCGGGTGCGATCCCCAGCTTTGTTTCCGACAGTTGTGCGAAGAGGCTTGCCGCAGATCACCCCTTGATAAAAAAGGGGTCAAGTCTTGACATGACAGTTTTTCCGGGATAGTTATTTCTTCATGTCACGTCCCCTCCGGCTCGAATATTCAGGTGCTGTTTATCATCTTACTTCGCGTGGCAATGCGCGCGAGGGAGTTTTTCTGGATGCTGTGGATAGGGAGATGTTTCTGGCCTGTCTTGGCGAGGTGGTGGCGCGATTTGGCTGGTTGTGTCATGCCTATTGCCTGATGGACAATCACTATCATCTGCTGATTGAGACGCCGGATGCCAATCTGTCACGCGGCATGCGCCAGTTAAACGGCGTGTATACCCAGCGGTTCAATCGTCGTCATCAGCGCGTGGGGCATGTGTTTCAGGGGCGATACAAGGCCATTATCGTCCAGCGCGACAGCCATCTGCTGGAACTGTGCCGTTATGTGGTGCTGAACCCGCTGCGCGCCAGAATGGTCAAAAATATTGTGCGCTACAGATGGAGTTCTTATCTGGCAACCCTGGGCATGTTGCCGTGCCCGGATTGGCTCAGCACCGACTGGCTGCTGGCGCAGTTTGGCAAGCGCCGGTCTGCGGCGCGCAAGCATTATGCGGATTTTGTTGCGCAGGGTATGGCGCAACCGTCGCCATGGGCCGATGTGCAGGCGCAGGTTCTGTTGGGCACGGACGCCTTCGCAGATCGAATGCGCCCATTTCTGGAAGGCGCGCAGGAGCTGAAAGACCCCCCACGCGGGCAAAGCCATTTGCGTCGCCCTGGTCTGGCAGCGCTGTTCACCAGAAGGGTGCGTGACGATAAAATTCAGCGCGACGCCGCGATCCGCCAGGCGCTGACGCACGGTTACAGTATGGCCGCGATCGCAAAACATGTCGGCCTGCACTATTCAACGATAAGCAAAATCATCAAGGGCGAACGGTAAAACTGTTATGTCAAGACATGAGCCCAGATTCACATGCCGTAGTCGGCCTGCCGACGGGAGTTTATTTTTATATCACTCAATAAAACGAGAATAAACTTGCGCCGCGCCGCCTGACATTGCGCCAATAATTATGCAAACTTTACTCCCGTGGAGGAGTGCCAATCATCGGATCCCATTGTCCTCTACCGATCAGTGCCAGGCCAAAGGTCTCGTAATTTTCGTCGCTGATCACCCCATGCTGTGTGCCGGTATAGATGTCTCTAAGGCAGCGTTGCAGTGGATGCGACTGGTACAGTGCCGCCCCCGCGCCATAGCGATATGCAAAAGTGGTCACTTCGGCCGCGACCTCGGTTACAAAGGTCATGGCCGCGCGGCATTCACCCCATTGCGCAAGCGACATCCTCTCGCCTTTGTTTATGGCGATCCACATCCGGCTTAAAACATCCAACGACAACAGGCGCGCGCCCGCCAGTTTGCAAGACATAATGCCGAGATCCCTATGGAAAACACCACGATCAGCAAGCTTTACGCCGGTTAATCGACGCTTTTTGTCAAGCGCCATTGCCGTGATTTCAGACATGGCGCGTTTGGCAACGCCCAGGGCAAATCCTGCATGACAGGCCGCCACATAGCCAAATGTCGGCAATTGGAACATTGGCCCGCTGCGCGGCGGACGTTTCCCACCCAACAGAAAATCATCGGCAACAAACACATTCTCCATCCGAAAATGCGAGCTTCCGGTTCCCCTAAGCCCGTTGGAAAACCAGTTATCCTCTATGATGACATCCTTTGTCGGCACACAGACCGAGCATAGCTGAATTGTGCCGCTGGCGGAGCGGACTGGAACCCCCTCTTTGGCAATTATTGCACCGGCAGATAACCATTGCGAATGGTGTATGGCGCTACCAAATGGCCAGCGGCCAGTGACGCGGTAACCACCTTCAACCCGCTCGGCAAGCCCCGTCGGCGCGACGATGCCTGAGGCGCGCGGGATGCGACCATTCTTGAAAACTTCCCTGAGCGCGTTATCGCTGAGCATCCCGCCCAGCATGCCAACCGATGTCGCGCCAATGACCAGACACCAGCCTGCCGCGCCATTCATCTCGCTGATTGCTTCATAGACTTCGGTTTGCGTCACGGGATCGGCATCAAGCCCGCCCAGTTCACGCGGCACGCACATGTTCAATATGCCGGTATCATACAGCGCGTTGACAGAGGTCATTGCCAGCGTGCGATCGGCTTCGCTTTTTTCCGTGTCGCCCTCGATTATCGCGCGGATCGATTCTGCTTTGGCAAGCAGTTCATTGCGTTCGGCGATTTGCAGTGGATATGTCATTACGTGTATTTCCCCTCACGGTGATCCAGAAGCGCCAACATCCACCCGCACCGTTTCGATGCGCGAGTTCGGCAGCCCCTTGGGAATGTCCCTGAATGCACCCTCATAGGTCAAGCCATAGAATGTGCGGCCATCGCCGCCGCCCAGGGTGCAGGCAATCGCCATGCGTTTGCCGGTCTCGATCTTGTGGGTGACTTCGCCGCCCTCTTTCACCCGCAGAAAACCCCGCCGGTTGATCGCCGCCAGCCACACTGCGCCTTCGGCGTCGAGGCAGATGCCATCGGGTTCCGCTCCGGCAAGATCAGCAAACACCCGCCGGTTGCTCAGCGAACCATCCGCCTGAATGTCAAACGCCGTCAGCCTGCGCCCCATGGATTCGGCCACAATCAGTGTCTTGCCATCGGGCGTGATCACCGGCCCGTTGGGCACCGCCAGGCCATTCGCCACTTCGCGCGCCTTGCCGTCTGGCGTGACCAGAATGAAATTGGTCAGTTTCAGTTCCTCGCCGCCAAACAGATTATAGCCCAGATTGCCGACATAGGCGTTGCCCCTGGCGTCGATCACCATATCGTTGATGCTGCTGTTCACCAGCTTCGAGATATCGGCATGCAGCACCAGCGCGCCGTCGACCAGCCGGTACAGGCAGCGATTTTCCATCGACACAATGACCGGCGTTTTATCCGGCAAAAAGCCAATGCCCGACGGCCCATGCGGCACGTCAATAATCTTTGTGCGCACACCGTCCCCGGTGACCGTATAAACCGCCTTGCCAAACGCATCCGAAACCCACAGCCTGCCATCGCGCCAGCGCGGCCCTTCCAGAAACACAAAGCCCTCGGCGAATGTCTCCAATTGCTGCGTTATCATGGCGCCGTCCCCTGCTGGTTTTGTGTTTCTTAGGGGATAGTGTGGTGAAAATCTTTACGCTTAGCCAGAAGTTATTTCAGAGTAATCAAAGGGCCGTGTAAGCGCCAGTGACCCGTGATAATTGACGCCCGTATGGCTTTCATGCAGTCTGACAGGGTGCTGAAAACAAATCCTGCAAGGAGAATTTGATGAACGCCATCGCCCTGCGCTCCGCCACGGAACTTTCCACCATGCTGCGCGAGCGCAAGATCAGCAGTGTTGAGATGCTGAAACTTTATCTGGACAGGGTTGAGCGGCTTAATCCGGCGCTGAACGCGATCGTTTACATGGATGCCGAAGCGGCGATGGCGCGCGCCACACAAGCCGATAAGGCGCTGGCCGCCGGGCAAACCTGGGGCCCGCTGCATGGCCTGCCGATGACCATCAAGGATTCCTTTGAAGTTGCCGGAATGCTGACCACCAGCGGCGCGCCGGAACTGCGTGATCACCGATCGCCCTATAATGCTGTTGCCGTCCAGCGCTTGCTGGACGCAGGCGCAATTATTTTCGGCAGGACGAATGTGCCGCTCTATACGGGTGATCTGCAAAGCTATAATTCCGTCTACGGAACAACTAATAATCCCTGGGATATAAGCCGCACGCCGGGCGGTTCTTCTGGCGGCGCGGCGGCGGCGGTTGCTGCCGGACTGTGCGCAATGGAACTGGGCAGCGATATTGGCGGCTCCATACGCACGCCCTCGGGTTTTTGCGGCGTCTATGGTCATAAGGCAAGCTGGAGCCTGATACCCGGGCGCGGCCATATTCCCGGACCTCCGGGTGCCATGTCGGAATCGGATATCGGGGTTTACGGTCCGATCGCCCGCGCGCCTGAAGATTTGGAAATGGCCATGAACATTCTCGCCGGCCCTGATCCACTGATGGGGCTGGCGCGCCCGGCTGGTCTTCCCGCTGCAACTGAAAAGCCGCTTAAAGGGTTGCGCATCGCGGCGTGGATCGACGATCCAGTGTGTCCGGTAGACCGTTCAGTTGGCGAGCGGTTGCAATCCCTGCTGGACTCGCTCGCCAAAGCAGGCGCCACCATCAACGGCAAGGCCCGCCCGGATATTGATCCGCGCCGTGCTTTTGCCACCTTTGTGCGTTTGCTGATGGCGGTGATGGCAACCGGATTTCCAGAACATGTACTGGCCAATTTCCTTGAGGATGCAAAACTGCTTGATAGCAAGGACACAAGTTTTGCCGCCAACTCCGCTATCGGGGCCACCATGAACCACCGGCAATGGCTGTCCGCCAATGAAGCGCGTAATCATATCCGCGCCAGATGGACAGAATTTTTCAGGGACTATGATATTTTGCTGTGCCCGATTACACCCACCGCCGCCTTCCCACATGATCACAGTCCCAATCAAACCGGGCGGCAGATCGAAGTGAACGGAAAACCATTCCCCTATATGGAGCAATTATTCTGGGCCGGGATCATCGGCATGGCCTATCTGCCTTCGACCGCAGCACCCATTGGCCGCACCCCGGCGGGCCTTCCGGTTGGGGTGCAGATTGTTGGCCCCTATTACGGCGATCTGACAACGATCCGGGTTGCCGGTCTGCTGCGCGAAGTGACCGGAGGCTTCGTCCCGCCGCCGGGTTATGCGTGAACGTGAAAAAAGGGGACAGATACCGGTCCCCTTCTTGCGCTAACCAGAGCCTGTCTCTTTTTGATAGAAGCACGTCCAACACCCAGGCTGTCATCCCGGACTTGTTCCGGGATCCAGGAGCCACACGCAAAAGCCTGAGTTTGTGACCCTGGACCCCGGCACAAGGCCGGGGTGACAATATAGGATTGCGA
>CAMTVX010000020.1:0-10726 GCA_947085295.1 uncultured Alphaproteobacteria bacterium
ATAGTTTGGCACAAACTGGGTGATGGTGGCGTAATATTCAAACGTCGCGCCAGTGTTAGGCTCGATCATGCGGAAGGTGCGGCCCTGGCACAGCGCGTTTGATTCCGCCGCATCAAGCCAGTGCGGCTTCAGGCCGATCTCACTGAAATGCCCGAACGCCATATCCAGATTGCGGTCATCCTCCATTTCCCAGCCGACACGCTTCAGCCCGCCAACCTTTCCGGGGTAGAGAATGATATTGTGATGGTCATTGCTGCAGCGGAAAAACTTGCAGCCATCCGCGCCATCGCCTGCCGGGTCCAGCCCCACCATATTTTCATAAAATTTCGCCGACTTTTCCATATCGGTGACATTCAGCGCCACATAGCCCAGCTTTTTGTATCTGAAATCCATGCTCATTCTTTTGCTCCCTTCATACGAAACCTCTGGGGGTAACGGAGAAACCTGAAATTTTCATCCTGAGCAAAGCGAAGGATCTCCCTTTGTTGCGGCAAGATCCTTCACTTCGCTCAGGATGACAAAAAAGGGATATCTGCGTGCCTACCCTCATATAATAATGCTGATCTTGCCCAGCGCACGGATCGTATCCAGATCCAGCACGGAGCGCTTTTCCGAAATTTTTGGCCCGTCTACGCCTACCACAATCTTGTATTCGTGATGGCCGATATAAGTGTTTGTCACGTCGTTCTTGGTGCGATAGGTAACGAAGTTGCACGTTACCGCATAGACATTGCCCTCAACGCTGCGTATACGGACATTATGCACTGTGTGACGAATTTTGGAATGTGGCCATTCCGCATGCGCCATTTTTTTATTCAGGCGTTTCACCCGCTCACCAAGACGAAACCGGTCATCTGCTATATAAAACAGCGAGTCCGCTGGTGTAGATGCATCGGTGCAATCCGTTGATGGAACCAAATAGCGCGCATCGTCGGTAAACAACGTCAACCATTCATCCAGGCGCCATTCATCAATCAGTGCCGCTTCGAGGTAGAGAAAATCCTCAAAATCCGAGCGGGTTAGTACCGGGGCTGTTGCGCCCAAATTTACTGCCTGACTCATTGGGCCGCCTCCTTCGCTGTCATCAGCGTGTTCCATTGTCGCCAGAACGCGCGCATCTGTAATTCATCATTAGTACCCGGTTTTTCGCGCACCATGCCCTTTGAAATATCATTCCATCCGACGGCTTTCATGTTTTTATAGCCGCGCTGACACATCTCCAGCGCCTCTACATCATCCGGCGTTGCGAAACCGCCTGGCCCCAGAAATTCCAGAAAGTTGAACAGACGACGATCGCGAAACGAGCTGATTTCTTCTTTCGGCGCCAATGCCCACGCATTTACATGCATCCGATCCGGGGCCAGCGGATAAAAGCTGCGCACCGTAATCGCCATAATATCGTTGATGACCAGATTGGGAAAAATCAGCAGATTGCGATTTTGGACGGCAATGCGCTTGGCCCGTTCCTCGCCAAATTTCTGTGTCAGTCGCGCCAGAATTGAATTTATTTCCTGCTGCCCCTGCTCGCCCCAGGCCGGCACCCACTGCGCCACTGGCCGTCCCCAGGGTGCGGAATATTCGATCACCGCATGACCGCCGCCCAACTGTTTGCCGCCGCCGCCCATGCCAACATTGGTCATGCTGCCGCCAACATTGGCTAGATAGTCCATATAGGTGGCGTGCGTGGTCATCGCGTGATAGCCGTCGATACTATTTTCGCACAGCAGTTTCCAGTTGGCGTCGATGGCATATTGCTGGGTGCCGGCAACAATCTCCATGCCCAGTTCAGACTGGTCCATCACCAGATCAATATATTCCTTCGCGTTGCCAAGATAATCGCTGAGCGATATGGCGTTGCGGTCAAAGTTGATAAAATACAATCCACGATAACTTTCCAGCCGCTCTACCCTGGCCAGATTAACCGATCCATTATCGTTGAAACCCTTCGGATAACTGTCATGTCCCGGTTGATCAATCAGCTTGCCCTCGTCGGAATATACCCAGCCATGATAAAAGCACTGAAAGTTTTTGGCGCTGCCCCTGGCCTCGCGACATACCATCGCACCCCGATGCGTGCAGGTATTGTAAAATGCGTTGATCACACCGCTTCGGTCGCGGTTGAATATCAGATTGCGCCCGGCAACCACGCGGGTAACGAAATTTCCATTTTCGGCTATTTCCGATTCATGCCCCAGATATAACCAGCAACGATCAAAGATACGCGCGCGTTCCTGCTCCAGCACATCAGGCTCAACAAATGCTGTGCGCGCAACCTTGAACAGCGCGCCATCGCCATCGTCAATGACATAAATACTGCGACTGTTGCTCGATTGTTTTTCGATCATTTTGCTGCTCCCTATTTTATTCGGCTGCTTTTTGTTCCGTCATCAGCCTATTCCAGTGCTGCCAGAAAACCCGCATCTGCAATTCATCATCAGTAGCTGGCTTGTTACGCGCCATGCCTTTGGAAATATCATTCCACGGAACCGCATGAAGGTTTTTATAGCCGCGCTGACACATTTCCAATGCTTCTATATCATCGGGCGTGGCCAGGCCGCCGGGGCCAAGAAATTCCAGAAAATTAAACAGCCGACGCTCTCGAAACACCGGACTTTCATCACGCGGACCAACCGCCCACGCATTAACCGTCATGCGGTCGGCGCTTAGCGGATAAAATGTACGAATGGTAATCGCC
Organism: uncultured Alphaproteobacteria bacterium; assembly: GCA_947085295.1. Classification (GTDB taxonomy): domain Bacteria; phylum Pseudomonadota; class Alphaproteobacteria; order UBA11222; family UBA11222; genus UBA11222. The sequence continues at coordinate 2,696 of CAMTVX010000020.1, forward strand.
ATGACGTCATTGATGATCAGGTTTGGGAATATCAGCAAATTACGGCTGAGACTGGCAATCCGTTCGCCGCGTTCCGGTCCTACGCGGGCAATCAGTTTCGCTTTGATATCCGCCACATCCTGTTTGGCGTCTTCACCCCAACTTGGCGCCCAGGTGGCAATCGGGCGTCCCCAGGGTGCGGTATATTCAATCACCACATGGCCATTTCCCAATGGACGGCAGTCACCGCCAATGCCGACCCTGGTCAATGCCCCGGCATTCACGAGATAATCCATATAAGTGGCGTGGGTGCTCATCGCGTGATAGCCATCGACGCTGTTTTCAGCCAGCAGTTTCCAGTTAGCGTCAATCGCATATTGCTGCGTGCCGCCGATCACTTCCATGCCGGTTTCGCCCTGATCCATCAGCAGATCAATATATTCCCTGGCCTCGCCGAGATAGGCGTCGAGACTGATGGCATCGCTGTCAAAATTAATGAAATACAGGCCGCGATAGTTTTCAAACCGCTCGACACGGGCAAGATTGACCGCACCATTCGCGTTGAAGTTTTCGGGATAGCTGTCCTGTCCCGGCTGATCCACCAGCTTGCCTTCGTCGGAATAAACCCAGCCATGATAAAAGCACTGAAAGTTTTTGGCGCTGCCCCTGGCCTCGCGGCATACCATGGCGCCCCTGTGCGTGCAGGTATTGTAGAATGCATTGACGACGCCATTACGGTCACGGTTGAAAATCAGATTGCGCCCCGCAATGGCGCGGGTAACAAAATTGCCCGGCTTTGCCAGTTCGGATTCATGCCCGAGATAAAGCCAGCAGCGTTCGAAAATCCGCAAATTTTCCTGTGCCAGCACATCAGGTGAAACAAAGGCCGTACGCGCCACCTTGAACAGGCCCAGCTCCTCATCAATGTGCAGATAATCCCCTAACGCCATAATCCCGTAGCCTTTCCTGATGGTCTATCGCCATTTTCGGCTAGCTTACACCCGAAACTGGGATATGCTAAAGCGATATTCATCAATAATTGGACGGTCAAATGCGCGATAACGAGCTTATATCAAGTCTTTTCGGTCCCACTGGCTGGACACGCGAAGAAGTATTGGACCTGGTCGATGAACAACGCGGCACACTGGACCCGCGTATTTATACCGATGAGGCGCTGTATCAGCTTGAGCTGGAGCGGGTTTTCGGACGCGCCTGGATTTTTGTCGCGCACGAAGCGCAAATCCCAAAGCCCGGTGATTTTTTCAGCACTTATATCGGCGAAGACCCGGTTTTGGTGGTGCGTCAGAAAGACACCTCCGTCCGGGTGTTTCTGAACCAGTGCCGCCATCGCGGCATGAAACTGTGCCGGGCCGATGGCGGAAATGCCCGCGCCTTTACCTGTTCCTATCACGGTTGGGCTTATAGTACCGCTGGTGATCTGGTCAGTGTGCCGTTTGAGGCAGAGGCCTACTATAACGAGATTGACAAGAAAAAATGGGGCGCAAAACAGGTCGCCAGAGTCGATATCTATAAGGGATTGGTTTTTGCGACATGGGATGCCAATGCCCCGGATCTGGACACCTATCTTGGCGAAGCGAAATTTTACATGGATGCGTTTCTGGATCGCATGGATGGTGGCACTGAAGTGCTGGGCGGTGTCACCAAATGGGTGATCGGCTGCAACTGGAAATTCGCTGCCGAGCAGTTTTGCAGCGACATGTATCACGCCCCGGTATCGCATATCTCACCAACCATTGCAGCGCTCCCCGATGGGGTGCCGGCTGAATTCGCCAAATGGCCGGACAAGGGCATACAGTTTCGCGCGACAACAGGCGGCCACGGCACCGGCTTTTTCAGCGGACCGGAAAAGTTTATACCTGTCGAAGAACGCGAGGACCGCCTGCTGCTGGGTCTGATAGGGCCGAAAGCCGGTAAATATTACGCCCGCGAATCCCGTGAGGCCTGCCGCGAACGGCTTGGCAATGCGCGCGCCGATGGCATCAATGGCGCGCATATGACGATTTTTCCAAGCCTGTCGTTTTTGCCCGGCGTGCAAACATTGCGCGCCTGGCATCCGCGTGGTCCCAATGAAATAGAGGTCTGGGCGCTGACCGTGGTGGATAAAAACGCACCCCCCGAAGTGAAAGAGGAATACCGCACCGGCGTCATGCGCACTTTCAGCGTAGGGGGCATGCTGGAACAGGATGACGGCGAAAACTGGGTGATGATCCAGAAAGGCCTGCGCGGTTTCAAATCACGTCAGGCGCTGTTCAATACCGGCATGGGCAAGGGGCATACAGATACCAATAATCCCACCTGGCCCGGCGTTATTGGCAATGTATATGGCGAAGAAGCGGCGCGCGGATTTTATGCGCATTGGGGCAAGATGATTGCCACCGATGACTGGGCGTCGCTTTATCCCGCTGAAAGCAAAACAAAGGCGGCGGAGTAAACCATGTCGAGCCCGATCAGCAAACCCGCAAGAGCCGCCGCCGTCACCCCGCAATTGCAGTGGGAGTTGGAACAGTTTCTGTATGCCGAGGCCGAACTACTGGATCAGCGGCGTTACCGCGAATGGTATGCGCATCTGGCCAGTGAATTGCGCTATCGCATGCCGCTGACCTTTAACCGACTGGCGCGCGAACGCGATCATGAATATTCGCGTGACAATGAATCTTTCCTGTTCGACGAAACCAAAGCCTCTATTCATGTGCGCCTGAAACGTCTGGAAACCGGTCAGGCCTGGGCCGAAGAACCGCCCTCACGCACCCGCCACATGATTACGAATGTGCGCGTCGAAGCTGGAGAAACACCAGACAGCTTCATCGTGCATTCGTATTTTCATCTGTACCGATCACGTCTGGAACGCCAGGTTGATCATCTGATTGGCGGCCGCCGCGATCTGATTCGTCGCGCAGGCACGCCGTTGGGATGGGAAATTGTCACACGCGACATCACACTTGATCAGTCCACGGTGCTTTCCAATAATCTCAGCATGTTTTTTTAGGGTGTTTGCGTACAGAAGGTTCCCGGACTTGTTCCGGGGTGACAAAATAGGGTTGTGATTCAATTCAAATGAAACTGGCCAAACGAAACTGGCTTTAATTTCATTCCCCTGGTGTCGCCTGTTGTTGCTGTTCTTCTTCCGCAGCGCGCTGCTGTTGGGCTTCGGCTTCGGCGCGCGCGGCGGCCTCTGCTTGCGCGGCAGCAGCCTCTGCTTGCGCGGCGGCGGCCTCTGCCTGTGCCGCTGCTTCGGCCTGTGCCTGTTGTGCCGCTGCTTCAGCTTGCGCCTGTGCCGCTGCTTCGGCCCGCGCGGCCTCAGCCTGCTCCGCCTGTAGCCGGGCTGCTTCGGCCTGGGAGGCCTGATCCTCTTGCGGGTTGGGCTGTAACGGCTCCGTCTGCATCGGCGTGACTGGCGTTTCGGACAATGCCGGATCACCGCGTCCGGTTACCACCTCAGGCAATACCGGCGCGACCTGTACGGGCGCCGCAGGCGTTTCAGGGCGTTCGCGTACAGACTGTCCGGGCCCGCGCCTGTTATCTGCGTCATTCGATCTGGGCGCACGGTCTTCATGGTCGCGGCGTGAATTTATGTGACGCCGGTCATGCCAGTAGCGCTCTTCCCATCTATCACTTCTGTTGTTTCGGAGTTGCTCCTGAAAAGCCCATTCCTGGCGCAGTCTTAGATTCTCATAAAAGGCGTCGCGGGCCGCTTGCTCATCAATCTGGCTTTGGTACGACGCGCGGGCTTCCTCGCGCGCCCTTTCATGCATGAAGCGCAGGCTTGTCTGGGCAACAACATTGCCCTGATTGGCCGAGCTCTGGAACCATTGCATGGCCTGCGCATAATCCTGGCGAACACCATTACCTTCCAGATACAAAAATCCAAGACTGGCCTGCGCATCGGCATGGCCCTGATTTGCCGATTTTAGGAACCATTGCGCCGCCAGTGCGTAATTTTGCGGAACACCCTTGCCGTTTAGATACAGGGTGCCGAGATAATTCTGCGCGTCCGCATCGCCCTGATCGGCAGCCCTTTGGTACCAGTGCGCGGCCACAGTAAAATTGGGGGCAACCCCCTTGCCGTCTTCGTAAAGCAGTCCAAGGCTGGTCTGGGCATCGGCATTGCCCTGCTGGGCGGCCTTTAGATACCAGTGCGCGGCAGCGGCAAAATCTTCCGGAACCCCTTTGCCGTCTTCGTAGAAATAGCCAAGATCGGCCTGCGCCTGCGCGTCACCGCGTTCCGCCAACGCACGAAGGCCCTGAAACTCCTTGACCGCGTTTTGGCCACTATCCGCCGGGGGCGCAGCAAGCAACGGAATTGGAACATAAAGGCCCAGCATTAGGGCCAGTATTGCGGTTAAGGTTAAATTGCGCACCCTGCATCCTTCCAGAATTAGCCTTTGAGATAATCAATTCAGACCACGCATTCAATGCGGCGTTGCACTATCCTGACACCAATAAACATGCCGGTAGTACTACTCGTGATGCCTTGCCGTCGCACGCCGCTTTGTGGGTGGCAAGGAGGTTGTTATAACCATGCCTGACACTCGTAAAAAACAGGAATAGTAAATGGCATTTGTAAAAGTATGTGAAGCGGCGGATGTACCGCTCGATATGGGGTTGCGGATTGATCAGGGGCCGGAGCCGATCGCGGTCTTTAATCTGGATGGCGAATTTTTCGCCATTGGCGATACCTGCACCCATAGTGACTGGTCACTGGCCGAAGGCTATATAGAAAACGGCGAGGTCGAATGCACCCTGCATATGGCCAGGTTCTGCATCCGCACCGGCAAGGTGAAAGCACCTCCCGCCTCAGAAGCGGTGAAATATTATCCGGTCAAACGCGAAGGTGACGATGTTTTGGTCGATCTGGCGGGGGGCGCCTACGCATGAGTGAAACACCCAAAAGCATTGTCATTGTTGGGGCCAATCTGGCTGGCGGTTACGCCGCCAACGCGTTACGCAAACAGGGCTATCAGGGCGCGATCACACTGATCGGCGATGAGCCTGATCCGCCCTATGAGCGCCCGCCTTTGTCCAAGGAAATGCTGGTGCACCCGGATGAAACGCCGAAAACACTGTTCGTGCATCCTCTCATTCATTATGCCGAAAACAATATTGCATTACGGCTGGGGGTGCGCGCAACAGGGCTGGATTTATCCGGCCGGGCGGTCATGCTGGCCGATGGCGGCAAAGTTATGGCGGATCGTGTCATTCTATGTACCGGGGGCCATGCCAGACGCCTGAATGTGCCGGGCGGCGATCTCGGCAATGTACATGTATTGCGCAACCTGGCCGACAGCCGGGCCATCGCGGCACATCTTGGCCCGGACAAGAACATTGTTGTCATCGGGGGCGGGGTTATCGGACTGGAAGTTGCGGCCAGCGCGCGGATACGCGGCTGTGCGGTCAGCGTGATCGAGGCGGCGCCCCGGCTGATGGCGCGGGTAGTGACACCGGACATCAGCGCTTTTCTGGAACTGGCCCATCGCACCAGAGGGTGTTCGCTGCATATCGGTGTTGGGGTAAAAGCCCTGCACGGCGCAAATGGCGTGGTGCGCACGGTTGAAACCACCGATGGAACCCGACTGGCCGCCGATCTGGTGGTTGTGGGAGTTGGCATCGACCCCGCGCAGGAACTCGCGCAGGCAGTGGGCATACTCTGTGACAATGGCATTGTGGTGGATGAATTTTGCCGCACCTCCGTACCAGAGGTTTTGGCGGCCGGTGATGTAGCCAACCAGCCCAATCCCTGGCTGCGCCGCCGCGCCCGGCTCGAAAATGTGCAGAACGCCCAAAATCAGGGAACAGCCGCAGCGGGCAGTATATTGGGCGCGGACACACCCTATGCCGAACTGCCCTATTTCTGGAGCGACCAGTTTGACGTTATGCTACAAGCGGTTGGAGAGACCGTCATCTGCGATCAGGCCGTGCTGCGCGGGACAACAGAATCCGGCGCGTTCAGCGTATTTTATCTGACAGCGGGCGTAGTGACCGGTGTTCTGGCCATAAGCCAGCCAAAAAGTATCGCAATGGGGCGCCGCATGGTGATGAAACGCAGCCAGCCAGACCCCGCCGCGCTGGCCGATGAAAACAGTGATTTGCGCCAGCTCATTGGATGAACACATCAAGAAGCATGGCGCCGGAAGAAAATCTGAATTAAACTGATTTCAGGTTCGAAAAAATAATCAACAGGGGCCTTGGGCCAGCAACGGGGAGAAGAAAAGAATGGTACAGCAAGCTGATGTGAAGGTCGGAAGTTTCGGATATCTTGGCATTGGCGTCAGTGACATCGCCGCCTGGAAGGATTTCGCCACCAATATTCTTGGCCTGATGGTCGCGGGCGCAGGCAGTGACGGGGCCACCCTGTTGCGCATGGATGAAATGAGCAGGCGTTTCATGCTGTACCCGACCGGTGAAGATGATGTAATTTTCTATGGCTATGAAGTCGCCAGCAAAGCGCAGCTCGACGGGCTGGAAGCCAAACTTAATGCGGGCGGCGTCGAAACCACCCGTGCCACGGATGACGAAAAAAAGGCCCGTGCCGTTGTCGACATGATCCATTGCAAAGACCCTTCCGGGATGCGCATCGAACTTTTTTACGGGCCCAAAGTCGAGTTCGACAAGCCGTTTCATTCCGCGCGTTCGATTTCAGGGTTTGTCACAGGCGAGCAGGGCCTGGGCCATACGGTGCTTTGCGTGCCTGATATCAAGGCGGCGCGGCATTTCTATGAAGATCAGCTTGGCTTTCTGATCAGCGATTTTATCAGCATGGAACTGGCCCCGAAATTCAGCATCGATCTGGTGTTCATGCATTGCAATCCACGCCATCACACGCTGGCGCTGGCCCCGATCAAATCGCCCAAGCGGCTGTTTCATTTCATGCTGCAACTGAACAGTCTTGATGATGTTGGCGCCACCTATGATCTGGTGAAACAGCGCGGCATCAAACTGGGTATGGATCTGGGCAAGCACACCAATGATCATATGGTGTCGTTCTATATGCAGTCGCCCTCCGGCTTTGAAGTCGAATATGGCTGGGGCGCGCGCCAGATTGACGACGCCACCTGGCATGTCACGCAACACACGTCCGGCAGCATCTGGGGCCACAAGCGCGCCGGGTAAATCCAGCAACAAAAAACCAATCAGCAGGGAGAAGAATAATGGCAATTACAGAAGCAGGCACCAGCAAATTCGTACAGGCGGGTAAAGTGCGCGTGCATTACAATGAAGCAGGTTCCGGCGATCCGCTGGTGCTGATTCATGGCGGCGGGCCGGGCGCGACCGGCTGGTCGAACTATCAGCGCAATGTGGAAGAACTGTCCAAGCATTTCCGCTGCATCATGATTGATCTGCCGGGGTTCGGTAAAACCGACAAGGTGCGCCCCGACACCGGGCTGTTCGCGTTTTTCGCCGAAGTCATTCGCGACATGCTGAACGAGTTGAAAATCGACAAGGCGCATTTCATCGGCAATTCGCTGGGCGGCGGCACAGCGCTGAAATTCGCGCTGGACTATCCCGATCGCGCCGGACGTCTGGTGCTGATGGGGCCGGGCGGATCGGTGCCGTTGCTGACGCCCTGGCCATCTGAAGGCATCAAACATCTGTTCAGCTTTTACGAAGGCGAAGGCCCGACCATGGCGAAACTGAAAGCCTTCATCGATGTCATGGTGGTGGACAAGTCCGAACTGACCGAAGAACTGTATCAACAGCGCTTCAAATCGGCGACCGATCCCGAAACCGTGAAAAACCCGCCGCTGCGCATGCGCAAGGGCATGCCGCTGGAAGAATTGTGGAAAGAAAATCTGGCGGGCCTGAAGCATGAAGTACTGCTGATCTGGGGCCGCGAAGACCGGGTGATCCCGCTTGATATGTCGCTGTTCCTGCTGAACCGGATTCAGAAGGCGCAACTGCATGTGTTCCCCAATTGCGGCCATTGGGCGCAATGGGAAAAGGCGCCTGAATTCAACCGCATCGTTTCCGGCTTTATCAAGGGGTGATATGTCCGGAAAAGTAAAATGCGCGATCATTGGATCGGGCAATATCGGC